>CBFGRJ010000600.1:0-1974 GCA_965651135.1 uncultured Myxococcales bacterium | reverse complement strand
CCGCCCGTGATCGTCCAACCTTGCTTTGAAATATGAGGGCCCATTTCACAATCGATGTAGGCGACATGGCTGTAGGGGTACGCGCTGACATCGATGCGCGCCAAGACGTCGCCGGTGATCCCTGAGTCTGCCGTGAGCTTGGAGTCGACGAACACGTATCCATAGTTCGTGTCGGAGTTTCGCGCCTGAACGTTGTAGCCCGCGCGACCTACGGTCTTGACCTCGACTCGATTGAAGTAAGCCGTGCCCGAGCCCCAGATGTAGTCGACATTGCCTTCGATGAGGCTGTCTTCGGCATAGATTCTTCCCGACCAGAGCAGTGTATCTTGCAGCGAGCGAACGGTGCTGTTTCTGAGGATACACTTGTCGCACGACAACAGCGCGAGCGCCTCAGCCTGAGAGCCTCCTTGTGGCGTCTGGTTCTCGATGGTCAAGTTCTCGATGGTCAAATCGCGGATGTCTTCGCTGCCAAACAGGGCACGTCCTCGGGTGCTCGGGTTGAGATTATTGTTGTTCACACCCAAAATACGCGTCGTGTCTCGATCGGCGCCGATCAGGCGCAAGCCATTTTTGCCTTTGAAGTAGATCAAGCCATAGTAGGCGCCGGGCTGGATATCGATGGTCGCCCCACTGTTGGGGGCGGCGTCGATCGCCCCCTGAATGCTGCAGAATTGTCCCGTCCCGTCCAGGGCCACGCGCAGGTTGGCTGGGTTGGCTGGTGCGGAATCGGCCACGGTGAAGCGCCATGCGTTGGGATCATCGACAGAGAGCTCTTCGCCCTGTGGACCGGTCACGACCCCCGGATCGATCGTCACGTAGTAGGTATGGCCGTATTGAAGTCCGGCAGACGGCAAAACGAAAATGGCTTCGTTGCCATCGACGAATGCGGGCAGCTGCACATTGAATGGGGAGCCGCCGATGGTATCGGTGATCTGCGCGGTGGCGAGGTTGACTTCGGCCGCGGGCGAATCGGGAGCAGCCGCATCGTAGACCCGCACCGAGCCGCTATTTCCGAGTGTTGGCTTGCCGTCGAACCTCAGACGAATGGAAGGATCCGGGCACTGTGCCGTGCTTCCCGGCGCCGGGAAGTACGGTGTCAGCTCCGGTGGCGTGCCGCCCGAGCCACCATTGCCGCCGCTGGGCACCCCACCGCTTCCGGTAGCGGTTCCGCTTCCATTGGTCGTGCCGTCGGTCGCGTTCACCGCACCGCCCGTTCCAGTGCTTGGGGCGCCTGCACCACCGGCAGTTGTGGAGCTGGTTGCGTTTCCACTCGAGGTGGTTGCGCCTCCGCCAAAGCCGGTTGCAGTCACAGTCATGCCAGACGCGCTGGTGCTCATCGAGCTTCCGGTTCCCGAAGTCGTGTCGACCGAAGCAGCGCTCGTGCCGTCGAGGTGAGTGGCTGACGTTCCGGTGCTTGTCGCGCCGGAGGGGCCGTTGGATTCGTCTCCGCCACACGCTGTCAGGACGCAGCTGGCAAGAGCGGTGAGCAAGATGGATGATTTCTTCATGATTGGAATTCAGCAGCGCCGCGGTGGCATTCAGGGTTCATTCGTACCGTGGGAAATGGCCCCATGGGGTAGAAGCTTCAGCCAGTGCTCGCTGCTGTTGCCGACCGGAGCCATATTTGCCTGATGACTCAGGGCGGGTCGAGATGGTGGGTGGTGTGCACCTTGGGGGCAACCCTGCTCATGGCCTCGAGCTGCGGTAAGACGAGCAGAATCCGCCCGACAGCGCAGGCGAGCGGTGGTGAGGCCGGCCAGAACGGCGCGCCGAGTTTCGACGTTGAGACCTACGAGGACTTTTGCCGCGCTCTGGTCGCGATGCGTTGCGTGTCGTACAGCAAGTGCTGCGCCAACCCAGCCTACGGCTTCAATGGTGAGCTCTGTGAAACCGTCGAGGGCTGGCAGTGTAGCTCGAGCGAGCCAGAAGATTTCGATAGAGGAGCTGCCACCGCGTGCCTCGAGCTCGAGGCCG
>CBFGRJ010000599.1:0-2280 GCA_965651135.1 uncultured Myxococcales bacterium | reverse complement strand
ATACCACCAAAGTGCTCCTCGACCTCTCGAACTACCGAGTGACGCTGCTGGTCGTCGGTAATGTCGAGCGCTCGCAACCACAAGCGCTCATGCTCCGTAATACCCAGTTCCGCAAAGCGGGCCAGGGACGAAGCCCGCGCCGTCAGTACGAGATGGGTGCGTTCGTCGTTCATCAACTGTCGTGCAATCGCGAGCCCCAAGCCAACGCTCGCCCCGGTCAGCAATACCACTCTGTGCCGGCTCCGACCGGGGAGTAGGCTCGACGGCATCTCAGACCTCCCAGGGTCCCCTGGCGATTTGATCGAAGTAGGTTACCCCTCCGTTTTGCCAGCGAACGAAACGTACACCGCCATCTTGAGACAAGACGCTGGCTTGCGCGTCATGCAGGCGCTGGCAGAGTCGGTAGGACGACCGGCGTCGGGTTCTAACTCGATCGGTACGTTCCGCGATCCAACGTTCCCGCACGAGGAGCGCCAATTCGTGCGGATACGCGTGCTGCATCGGCGTGTCTTCAGGCGTTGCGTTCATCGAGACCTCCCGGGGCGCTCGCGTACTGGACGTGCGGACCGAGCCGAGGAGCAATGAGCTAATCGTACTCCGTTGCCGAGTCTACCGTGCAGATTCCGTGCCGTCGTGAATAAGGCCTGGACAAGCTGAATGGGGCCCCACCATTTTTCTCACGCCTCCGAACGCGAGGCTTTGCTTCGAGGTTTGTGTGGCAACGATGATCGAGAATCGCCCAAGCGCGGAAGGCACCGCAAAATGCAAAGAAAAACCTCACCTTCAGCGGCGATGCCAAGCAGCGGCTAACGATTCGAAGATAGCGTTGTTGGTGGGAGCGAAGGTGTTAGCGCCGTGCTACGCTTCTTTCGTAGGACGAGCGCGACGCACGACCAAAGGAGAGCGAGCAATGACAACAGTAGACCAGCTGATTACCGAAAAGGGTCGGGCCGTCCACACCGTGTCGGAATCGGATACGGTGTTCGAAGCGGCGTCGAAAATGGTTGCCATGGATGTCGGGTCGGTGGTGGTGCTCCGTGACGGGAGACCGTGTGGCATTCTGACCGAGCGCGATTACTTGAGGCGTATTGCGCTGGAGGAACGGTCCCCCAAATCCGTCATCGTGCGAGAGGTCATGTCACCGCAGCTGGTGTATGTGCACCCGGATACGGATGTGGTGACATGCATGGCACTGATGACTGATAAGCATATGCGGCATTTGCCAGTGCTCGAAGGGACTACAATGGTCGGCCTGATCTCCATAGGGGACATCGTCCAGCATATAGCCCGTGAACGCGACAGCACGATTGGCGAGCTGACTCACTACATTCAAGGAGGCTAGTGGAGCGAATCCACGGAATGGACGGGCAAGAGCTCGTTGACGTTGACGTGGATCTAACTGCTGGCAGGCCATTGGCCTCGGTAGCGCTGGCGTGCGCCACGGCCTTCGTCGGCGCTTGCACCGCCTTCATCGGTACTCAAATCGCATTTTCGCTAGGCGTTCGGAAGCTTGGTCCGCGTCAGCCACCACAGTGCGAGAACGCCGCTGACGCCTGCGAGGAGCGACGCCGCCAGGATCCCCTTCTTCGCTGAGGCCAACATCGCGGGTGCAAAGGCCAGGCCCGCGATGAATAGCGACATGGTGAAGCCGATGCCCGTCAGCACAGAGCCCGCGGCGAGGACGGACCACTTGAGGCCCGGCGGGCGCGCTGCGAGACCTGTGCGAGCAGCGAGCCAGCTCAGACTGAGCACGCCTATCGGCTTGCCCAGAACGAGGCCAGCCGCCACTGCGATGACGATGGGGTCCACGATCCCCGTCCACGATATCTCTACCCCGGCGTTGGCCAGAGCAAACGCGGGCATGATGACGAAGCCCGACCACGGATGGAGTCTTATTTCGAGCCGCTCGACAGGAGACAGGGCTTCCCTGGCCGCGACGCCCGCCCGTCGCAGGTCGGCTCGACCCTCTGCGTCGGCGCTCGCGTGGTCACCCAGAGGGTGGGCAAGCACCCGCTGAAGGATGGTATGCAGCCGCTCGTTACTCACCCACTCCCTTGCGGGGGTCATCAACCCGAGAACGACGCCCGCGACCGTTGGATGAAGTCCGGATGAGTCGAAAGCGAGCCACACGCCCGCGCCGAGCAGCACGTAGACGGGCACACTTCGAATTCCCAGGCGCGCCGCGCCGAAGACGACCGCGAGGAGGACGGCAGCCAAAACCAGCACAGGCCAGCTGAGGGCGTCCCCGTAGCCAACTGCCACGATGAGGATGGCGCCCAC
>CBFGRJ010000598.1:0-2428 GCA_965651135.1 uncultured Myxococcales bacterium | reverse complement strand
CGCATTTGCGTGCGGCGCAGCTGATGGCTCGGATGAGGGTGCTCAGCAGGGCGAAGCACGGTCAGAAGCGAGCAGCGTCTCGGCAGAGAGCGTGGACGGACAGGTGATCGAACCCACTCACGAGTTTGTCGTGGGAAACACAGAATACGCTCTCGTGGAAACCAGTTTGGGTGAGTTCTTGCTCATGGGACTGGCAGGGCCCACCGTGTCGAAAATGCCGCACGACGTGCTGTTGGAGGAACACGGCCAGCTGACAATGTTGGAGATTTTCCTCGCACTAGCTCCCGACCAGGAGCCCAGTGAGCGGCTCTTGGACTACCATGTTGTTCAAGCCGACGTGTACGCCCGCGAAGACCTTTCGGTTCGCCAAGCGGTGTACGTAGAACCGCTCATCAACAAAGCCGTGACCGCACAGAATTGCGAAGACTACGCGGTGAGTCTAGTGGATTCCCTGCCCGGCACCGACCCCATCGACGCGTGGTCGCATACTCAGGACGGCAACCCTTCCATCAAGATCTATTTCTCTCCCCAAGCCACTCTGAATGCCGAAGCATTGAGCGCCTGCAATCCGAACCCGTCCACTTTCGAATATCGTTTCGGTTGGAACTATGGGAATGACGCGCCAAGCTGGTTTTCGTGGCAAGACTTGCCTCAGAACTACATGGCTGCCGTCTACGGAGGGCAACTTCCCGGCCCGACCAAGAGAAGGCACTGGATCGAGTGGCGAGACATTCCTTCCTCGGACGACTTTTTTATCGGTAGAGCTTACGGCTCGTAGCCCGCATTCTTCACGACCGCGGGACCGGGAGTGTGAGAGCGAAGTGAGTTTTCGTGTAGCCGGCCTGGTCGCCCAGTAAAATCCGGCGATCAACCAGGGGCAGAGCTGGCTTCTCGACGAGACCTCGGGCCTCAAGCTGCCGGACAACGACCTTGGCAGGAAAGCGACGACCTATACGATCGCGGTGAGCAGAAATGGCTCGTTGGGCTTGTACTGGCTACTTCGGTCGCCCGCGGTGCAAGCTCCGCTGATGAACGCAACGTGCGAGCGCTTCCTCGGGAGCGTGAGACGCGAATGCCTCGATCACGTGCTCATCTTCGGCGAAGACCACTTGCGCTCGATTCTGGGCGAGTATGTCGAGCATTCAACGCCGCGCGTCCGCACCAGGGCGTCCATCAACGGGTTCCGGTACCAACGGGCGGGCCGTCGCAACGCCGATGGCGGAAAGGTCGTTGCCATTCCTGTCCTCGGAGGTCGGCAGCACGACTACCGCAGCGCCGCTTGACGCTGCGGACGCGCGAAGTAGCCAGCACAGCTGTTGGGTTTCTGGACACCATGGGGAATTGCCGCAGCCAGACGCAAGTGCCAACTTGCAGCATCATTCGAACGCCCGCTGCAACTCCCACGACGCGAAAGCATAGCGCATGGGCCGGGCATCGACTGGCTTCATTCCCCGGGGCAGACCGGCGCCGCGGGCTCGCACTCGGTATACCATTCGCTCGGCATTTCGCAGACGGTCTCGGTGGTGGGACCTTCGCCTGTGGTGGTCGGGTTGATATCGGTACCGATGGTGAGGCAGTCTTCGAAGAACTCGTAGCTTCGCAGCTGGCAGCGTTGCGTGGGGAAGTAGTCTCGCTGGAGGTTGCCCAGCTGATAGTCGCCGCGGCCAGCAATGGTCACGCTGTCGTCTCCATGGACCAGCAGCTGGAAGTAGTTGGTCGTTCCACCGGCGTCGCCGAGGCTCATGGTGTATTCGTAAGAACCTGGGGTTCGGTCGCGCAGAGCGGAGAGCAGGCACTCGCCTCCGTTCCAGTTCGGCGTAGGAAAAGCACCATAGTGTGAGGTCGGGCAAGGAGCGTCGCCTTTACAGGCCAGCGCGTCCGAGTAGGCGCGCTTCAGATCATCGACTTCGTCAGCTGGCCGCTCGCACAGGCAACTGTCGCAATCGACCATTTCGTACCCAGCGTTGCACGGGTAACAGCCCGTGGCGCACTCTGCCTGGTTGCCAGCACCCGACGCTCCAGCATCGGTCATCGTGCCTGCGCCATCCTCTCCATCGGCGGTGTCACCCGCGCAACCCGAAGCTATCGTCCACCCTAGAAGCACTATCCATTTACCCATCGTCTGCACCTATTCGACTAGGTTCTGCATGGGACATGCCAGCCTTCTCGATCGTTAGAAAACCGTACCGACGAACAAAGTCGGTCGCTCCCACCGAGATCGGCAGTGCAATCGTCGAAGGGGGGTGACACAGGATGGCGCAACCGGACGCGGACAGCGCCGGCTGCGAGCGCGGAAGGGTCGGTCACGTGAGTGAGTTCGTGGCGCGGGGTCTTCCCCCCGCGTGCGCAGCGCGCGCTGAGTATGAGCTAACAGAGTCGAAGGAAGTCGCAACGGGGCGCGCGAGCACGTCGTTGGGGAAGACCGCGG
>CBFGRJ010000597.1:0-2639 GCA_965651135.1 uncultured Myxococcales bacterium | reverse complement strand
GCTCGGTAACGAGCAGCCCAGATGAATGAGTACCTGGTCAGAAGCGGCGACGCTTCTGACCCACAGAACCCGGCTTACGAACCACTGCGACCGTACTGGCGTCTTCGGACGCCAGTACGCTTTTGTTCCCACACCTCACCCAGCGTCGCGATCAGGAGCCGTCGGCGCCCGCAGCGCCACCCTCGCCGCCCTCGTCCTCCTCGACGCAAACATCGTCGACGCATTCCAGATCGTTTCCAAAGCAGAACCCTCGTCCGCAGCACTCTTGCCCTTCGCGCCCACAATCCTCGAATCCCCCTGTGGTCGGGAATCCTCCCGTGGTGTCGCCGTTGTTGCCGCCGCTTCCCGTCGTCGAAGTAGACGTCGTCGCGGTAGTCGTCGTGCTGGTCGAGGTACTGGTACTGGACGCACCACCGAAGCCGTTGCTGCTAGTGCTGGAGGAGGTACCGCTGCTGGTGGTAGCGCTGGAAGAGCTACCGGTGGTCGCCCCACCCGCTCCGGCCGCTGTCGATGTGCCCGTCGAGGTCGACGTGCCTGTAGCGAGCCCACCGGTCGTGGAGGCGTTGTACACGGGGGGCTCGAGATCGCTACCGCACGCAGGTGCGAGCATGGCGCTCAACGAACACAGCACCCAAGCGCCGGTTCTCTTCAGGGCCGAAGATGAAGTTGCCTTTCGCTGGCTCATTGGAATCACTCCTCCGCTTGGCTTGGCTGATTTCTGATGGCTAGGGCTGTCTACGGACGAAGGTAGCGCAGTATGAGGCGCTCATGCTGGAAACAGTGACCGAGACGGCGCGGCCGCAGGCATGCGCCCTCGAGCAGCTCACGGATATCAACGGTTTGGCTCTTCTTTGCACGACTTTGCGCGCACCCCTGGGCCCCGCCCCGCAGGCGGTAAACAACATTTACTCATCTCCCATGACGAGACCGCCTAACCCTCCAAGCAGCGACCCTTCTCCTTGACTGCCACCTCGCTGGGGTGCAGCGGCAAGCATCCTGCCCGCCAAGCGTGAGAACGGTAGCGACTGCAACCAAGCTCTTCCTGGCCCGGTCAACGTCGCGAAGAACACGCCTTCACCGCCGAACAACATCGTCTTAACCCCACCAACCCGCTGAATATCGAAGCCCACGGTTTGCTCCAGCGCCACTACACAGCCCGTATCGACGTGCAGGACTTCACCCGCTGCCAGGTGACGCTCGACGACCGTGCCTCCGGCGTGCACGAACACCATGCCATCACCCTCGAGCTTTTGCATGATGAAGCCTTCACCGCCGAATAGCCCCGTCAAGATCTTCTGTTGAAAATGAATGCCCACGGACACACCCTTGGCAGCGCACAAGAAGCTGTCTTTCTGGCAAATCAGTCGCTTACCGACCGAGAGCAGTGAAACGGGGATCACGGTTCCGGGAAAAGGCGCGGCGAACGCCACGTGGGCCTTACCGGTGCCTCGGTGGGTGAACACGGTCATAAAAAGGCTCTCACCGGTGAGCAGCCGCTTTCCTGCACCCGCCAGCTTGCCGAAGAAGCCGCCGGCTTGCTCGGAGCCGTCCCCGAAGACGGTTTGCATTTCGATGGAGGGAGCCTTGTACATCATGGCCCCCGCCTCTGCGACCGCGCTTTCACCCGGGTCGAGCTCGATCTCGACGAATTGAGTGTCCGTGCCGACTATCTTGAAGTCGATCTCGTCGGCGGTCGTCTTGGTCAAAGGCGGCGGACTCGCCGCGCTCGTCGTGCCACCAGTCAGCTCGGCCACCTGCCGGATAGGTAACCATTGAGGAAAACCATCCCGCCACACGTAGCCATTGGGGTTTTGCGTCGCGAGCTGAACGGCCCCAGCGTCATCGATCGGTCCGTGACGCTTGCCATCGTAGTCGAAGTACCACTGATGCATTACTCATACCTCCGAGGGATCGCGACGTAGCAACCACCCCATGGCCTGGCAACCCACACGGCCGTCGAGTCCAAACAGCAGCTAGCCAGCGGGCTTCGCGCACTTCGGCCAGCCGGCACAGCATCGATCCCGCTCGTGACCGTCCAACCTGACGTTCCAAAAAAAATGCGATGCATGCTGTGATGCGCTGGAGCGACGCGCACCCGCGTACAGCCTCGGTAGCGTGTCGAAGCACGGCAAGGCATGTCGGCGCAAACGCTTTGCGACCTATGCCACACCGCACGCGACGGCGCTGTGCTGTCAAAAGACCGTGACAGTGGAAGCACTGGGTCGCCGAGCGGCTTGGTCGTTGAGGGTGCGTGCGAATCGAGCCACAATTCGTAGTGCCGATTCGGCTCGCGACACATCGCTAACGTCAGATTTTACGAGCACGGCTCGACACCGAGGATGGCAGGCATGCTCAGCTTTCGTCCAGTTGTTCCACGAGGGGGCTCGTGCCTCTCACTGTTCGCAGCCCTCAACCTACTCGCCTGCTCCAGCCCGCCCAAAGACGACGACGACGGCGCCGTTCAGGGTGGCAGCGACGCAAGCTCCGGCAGCGGTGCCACGGGTAGCACCGGCGCCGGCGGCAACGGCTCGAGCACGAGCGACTCGGGCAACGGCACCACGACCGGCTCGGGCGCCGCATCGGGCAATGGCTCGACCTCTAGCGGCATTTCGCTTTCAGGTCCCACCGGTGGCGTCGTC
>CBFGRJ010000596.1:0-2664 GCA_965651135.1 uncultured Myxococcales bacterium | reverse complement strand
ACAGGTTCATCACTTTCCTGATGGCCGTCGATGAGGGCAAGTTGGCCGAGCTCCGCCGGCGGCGAGAGAGCACCATGGGAGAGCTCGAGCGACACAAGGCTTTCATGGGGCTCGACGCAGCGGGTGGTCTGGCGCCGGATTCGGGGCTCGAACCCTCGGCCCAGCAGCAGCTCGAAGCACTCAAGCAAGCTCTGGACGCCGCCAGCGCCGAAATCGAAGAAACCCGAGCGGACGCAACTCGGCTGCAAGAAGAGCGCGATGACGCCATTCGTGCCATCGACGACACACGCGTCGAGCTATTGGGCGAGGTCGAAGCGGCGCGCGACGAGGCGTTCAGGTTGGAAACGCAGCTGGATGAGCTCAATCGCCTACTCGAAGATGCAAGGGACCAAGCCAGGGACGAGGCCTGTCGCTATAATGAAGAACTTAGCGATGCGCGGCGCGAGCTCGACGAGCGCAACGAAGAGGTGCGACGCCTGCGCGCGCGACTTGCCTCCACCAGCGAGGACGCCAAACCGAGCCACGCTCCCCCACCTGCCACTGCGTCGGAGCTCGAGAAAGCCCGGCTGGAGGCACAACAACTGCGCCAGCAGCTGATTGATACGAAGCGCGAGGTACTGCGACTGTCTCGTGAGCTCGAGCTAGCCAAGAGCACTCGCGCCAACGGTCCGCGTTCGATAGCGCTGGCAACGAACGCGCATCCGAGCGCCCCAAGGACGCGGCGATTCGACCCCGCCGTGCCACAGGAACACCGGGCCACCCCCGTAGGGTTTCTCAGCCCGACCCGCAAGCCGCGCTAAGCTCGGGCAACCGGCTGCTTTTTCCGCTGGACTCGCAGCCCCGCGGCCGCTCTGCTCTGTCGGCACGCGCACGAGTGACCCATGGGACCGATCACGGAGAAGGCATGCCCCCCGCATTGATCCTGCTAGTCGGGCTCGTCAGCGCGTCATCGTCGGTCATTTTCATCAAAGCTAGCCAGCTCGACCCCGTGCTCTTGTCGGCAGGCCGATTGCTGGTGGCCAGCGCCGTCGTGGCACCGCTGTTCGTGAAATCGCTCGGACGGCACAAGAGCTTCTTTCGCGAACACGGGCGGCGCACCCTGGTGCCGGGTTTGCTGCTCGGGGTGCATTTCATCAGCTGGATCATCGGAGCCCGGCTTACACCCGCGGTCAATTCATCGCTATTGGTCAACATGGTGCCCCTGGTCACCCCCTTTTTTCTGCGTGTGGTCGCCGGAGAAACGTTGGCCACCGCGGAGCGGCTGGCGACGCTCGTGGCCGTTGCCGGAGTGCTGTGGCTCACCGGCTGGGACTTCCGATTGAGCCGCGACTACTTCGTGGGGGACGTCGTGTGCTTCGGCTCGATGATCTTGTTTGCTCTCTATTTGGTCTTGGGTCGTGCTAACCGAGATTTCCCCGACGTCTGGCTTTACATGTGGCCGGTGTATACCTCGGCAGGTCTTATGTGCGCGGGGCTGACCCTATTCGCAACGGATTTGTCCCATGAACCCTTCAACGCCCGGGAGCTAGCGCTTCTGATCGGCCTCGGCGTGATCCCCACCGTGCTCGGTCACGGGTCCATCAATTACGCACTGAAGAGTCTCCGCGGTCAGGTGGTTGGCGTTGCCAACTTGGGACAGGTGATTTCGGCCGGTTTGCTCGCGTATGCGATCCTGGGCGAGGTACCGCACGCGAGCTTCATCCCTGCCAGTCTTCTGATTGCGCTGGGTGTGGTCTTGGTGTTCAGGAAGCGCAGGCCCGCGACAAAAAGCACAGCCACGTAGCAGCGAAGCTAGGCTACATACCCGGCACGATCACCGCGCCGCCGACCCACAACTGGAGGTATCCGTCGCTGGCACCGCTCGCCATTGGCCCTCCCTCCATACCGGCTTCGCGCTCGGGTGGCGGACTGGCGAATGACAGGTTGTATAGGGTGTAGTCCAAACCTACCAGCCCACGCACCATGTCGTTCAACGCATAGCCTCCAAGCACTCCGAGCTCGAAGGCCCCTCCGCTCGTGTCACCGAACCAATAGAGCTTTTCGATCTCGCCCGCCCCCACCAGGATGCGATACCCCCCGCGGATACCGGCAAGCAGCCGGTCGAAACGCAAGAGGGCGTCGATACCGATGCGCAGGTATTTGTAAGTCACGTCTGGAACGACACACGAGCCTCGCGGGGGTATGTCGCGAGGCAGCGGAACCGTTGGGGTTGCCTCTGCGGCGCCGGTGTTCAACACACAGGGATCGATCGTGCCATCGCGCGGGGCGATATCGAGATTTTCGTCGCCATACACCGAGTACTGGTGCACGCCGTAGCCCAGCGTAATCCCCACCTCGTGCAAGCCGAGCGGGATGCGCGCCCGCGGTCCAAAGAAAATGCGTGACGCCTCCGCTTTGAAGTCGACGACCATGGCCTTACCGGTCTCGTCTTTCAAATTCGCCTCCGGATCGCCCGGGAAGGCCGTTTCAACGCTGATTTCTAGTCCGATATTGCCCGCCACGTCGCCCATGAAGAGCGCGGCAGGATAGGCGCGCACCGTGCTCATCCACGCCGCACCCGCGTTGCTGATGTTCAGATTCGCGGTCTGGCTGGCCTTGTACGAAAGGCTGCGCGTCGCATACCCAAAGCCCACCTGCAGTTCGAAGGGAGACGGCAAGTCTCCG
>CBFGRJ010000595.1:0-2686 GCA_965651135.1 uncultured Myxococcales bacterium | reverse complement strand
CGTCTGGCAGCTCGATGCCTGGCTCGGGCACGATCCACCAGCCCCCCGGACCGCCGGCGTCGTAGTCGAAGGGCCCCGCGATGTAATGGGTCAGAAACCCAGTGGCGCGCGCGTGCCAAAAGCGCGGCCGAGGCTGTACGAATAGCTCGCCTTCGATGATTTCACCCTTCTGAGTTTCGGGCAGGGCATTCAGCCGTGCGATGAGCTCGTCGAGCTCGGCGCTGTTGCGTGCCGCGGTCACTTCCGGGAGCTTAACATGGCTCGGTCGAGCGTGCAGAACGGTGAGGGGGCCTGGTTTGCGGCCATCAAGCGCGACAGAGTCTCGCGTGCTCGAGCATCGACGCAGCGCAAAAGAGGCGCGAGGAGTCGTTCTATTTCACCGAGTACCTGTTCTGCTTTGGCGACCACCGAGCGATGCTCCGAAAGCTCCCCGAGCGCGCTTCGGACAGACCGCATGAGGAGCTCCACCAACAGCAAATTGGGCACGGCATCCGCCGACCAGGCCTCTGTCGAACGCGGTTCGAAGTAGCCGCTCACGCGCGCCACCTTCATGGCCAGCGTGAGCGCCGAGCGTATCAGCTCCCGATCCGCGCCTGCCGGAGGCGGTAGCTCGGCTTGGGCATGGGTCAGCGCTACGACGAGATCGATACCCAGCGACCGCAGGCGTTTCGCCCGCGGTAGCTCGGTGTTCGCCAAAAACTCATCCTGCCAATCCACCTCCGACACCTCGACGTCCGCTCTTTTGGAGGCGAGTTGTTCATCCAGGTCGATGCGGGCCAAGGGACAGGCGGAGGCCAGCGGGCACCGCTCACAGAGGCGATCGCACCAGTTGAAAGGCCTGCCAAAGCCCATTTCGGAACTTGCCATGCAAACCACGTCGGCGGCATGGGCGAGCGAGTTGCGCCGGAATCAGCGGATCGCGTCGGGCGACGGCTTAAATGCGGGTCAGCGCCGTCCGCCGACCCGCCGCTGCCCGCCAGCACTTCGCCAGCTGGTCGAGCCGCATATAGTCTGAAAAAACAGAGCGATCGAAGTAGGCATGCGCCTAGCAAAGAGGGTGGGTGAGCCCATGCGGAAGGCGAGGTACACTCGATGGCAATGGCCGAGGCGCAGTCCATCTCGCTGAGCTACCGGTTGCCTCGCTGGAACCCGGCGTGGGCGGTTCCGGAAGTACCCGCGCCCGAAGCGCCGAGCCACGACCACGCCATTGACTACCTGAAAAGCCTACTGGTGGCTTGGGCCGCACGCGTGGGGTCTGGCCATCACGTGTTTCGCAACATCGGTCTGCGTTGGATTCCAGAAGAACCAAGCGTGGGTTTCGAGCCGGACTTGGCGGTCGTCGTAGGGGCAGACGAGGTGGCCAACAACACGGGGACACTCAAGCTGTGGCTTCCGGAGCACGGCACCGTGCGTTTGGTGATCGAGGTAGTGAGCGCCGGTCACCCTTACAAGGACTACGTCGATACGCCAGAGCGAGCGGCTGCGGCGGGCATTTTCGAGCTTTGGATCTACGATCCGCTGCTCGTCGGTCCACGCACGCGAGGTGGCCCGCACCTGCTGCAGGTCTGGAGAAGTAGCGAGCGTGGATTCTTTCGCGTGTATGCCGGTGATGGACCCGCCGCGTCGGTCGAGCTTGGGGCATGGCTGCACCCGACTCGTCACACGGGCCGTGGCACCCCCGAGCTTCGCATCAGCGACGATGAAGCAGGCTGCCAGCGTTGGTTGACGGAGCTCGAAACGCAGGCGAGGCGGGCCGAAATGGCAGCACAACGAGCCGACGAGCTGTCGGCCGAGGTGGCGCGTTTGAAGGCGGAGCTGGAGCGCGGTCGTGGCAACTCGTGACCCCATTGCTTCAGGCGAGACGAGCAGCGTTCGGCCTGCCCACTTGAAGGCAAGAACCCGCACGGCTACGCTTCCTCTATGAAGACGACGCTGTGGCAGCTCGATCGCAATGATCCGCGAGCGCCGTCCAGCGAGATCTGGAGGCAACTATCTGCCGAGGAGCGCCAAGCAGTCGTCGAGGCGCTTCCTTCGGAGTATCCAGATGCTGCGCCGCCCGAGGGGGATAGACACCGCAAAGCGAAAGATGCGCCGCTGGCGGCGCTCGAAGCTTACTTCCGCAAGCTTGGTCGCAAGATCTATCTGTCCTCCAATCTACCCGTTTATTATCCGGCCGAACGAGTGTTTGCGCCCGACTTGATCGCTGTGCTCGACGTCGAGCCTCACGACCGCGACAGGTGGGTCGTCGATGCAGAGGGCAAAGGGCTCGATCTGGCGCTCGAGGTGCTGTATCGCGGCGATGACCGTAAAGATCTCGAGCGCAATGTCGAGCGCTTCGCGACTCTGGGGATCAGCGAATACTTCATCTACGATCGCAAGCGTACCCGCCTCACGGGTTACACACTGCCCGAAGGAGCGACGAGCTATCAGCCCATTGTCCCACAACAGGGGCGCTGGCCGTCTCGAGTGCTGGGCCTCGAGTTTGGCCTCGAGGGCGAGCGGGTGCGCCTGTATGCTGGCACCGCACCGTTACCGGACTGGATGGAGCTGGCCCTGCGCGGCGAACAACTTTTGGCAGAAGCCATGCAACGCATCGAGTCGGCTGAACAAGATGCCGAAGCGCAGGCCAGACGAGCGGAGGAAGAAGCCAGGCGAGCGGAGGAAGAAGCCAGGCGAGCGGAGGAAG
>CBFGRJ010000594.1:0-2714 GCA_965651135.1 uncultured Myxococcales bacterium | reverse complement strand
GAGGGCTTGACCTTGAACTTGAAGCCCTCCTGCGTTCGGGCCTGCTTGCGCTGACCCATACGCTGAAGCGCCTCTTCGGGGTCGTTGTAGATGAGCCACAGGGCAGAGGCACCCGCGAGCACGCTGAGCTGCAGCGCTACCTCGGCTCTCTCGCGGCTTTCTCGGTAATGGTCGAGGCGGTAGTCGGGACAGTAGTCCGAGCAGCTAGCGTGTAAGCGGGCGCGGCGCCGATCCGAGAGGCTATGGTAGACGGCGTGCGCTGCCAGGGCCACCCCCGCGGCACCCCCCATGGCCCAGCTGGCCGTCGGGATGCGATCCAGCACGCCCGTTGCCTTGGCGGGAGCTGCGTGACTAGGCGGGGTGAGCCTCAAGCGCCCGCCCGGCAGCCCTGACTCGGCATGCGCCCCACGCGCTGCGAGAAGCATCGCAGTGAAGGGCAACAGGGTGAACAGTGTGCGCCGCCAAGCCAAACCAGCGACCATGCGCTTAAGCGTAGCACGCGGCGTACCCAACGCTGCTGCTCGCCAATTGACGCGCTCGGTCATGTTTCGATTTTCAGTACGCGTCCAAATTTTGCGCCAGCGAGGCGAACATGGTGAGGCAAACGCGAATGGGGAACACGCGCCCAGCTCGTCACGTGTCGTTCGGTGGACCTCTCGAGTTTCTTGGCCAAGCTGGGCGATATTGCTACCCCAGGCGGGGTGCAGCACCGAAAGCTGACGTTCCCCCGGTCTTCGCTAAGTCGCCGCCTGCTCGCAGCCCTCGGGCCACTGCTTTTTTGTCTGGGAGGGGTGCAGGCGGCGCGGGCCGAAACACAGGCGGCGCAGACCGAAACACAACCGGCGCAAGCTGAGACATCGAGCGCTCCAGCGACGGTCGCGGACAAAACCGCGTTCCCTGGTCTCTCTGCCGAAAGCCTAGGCGCGCTGAGCGTCGGGCACCCCCACGAGGGCTTCTTGTTCAACGGCATCCGCATGCCCGACGGCCCATACTGGACGGTCGCTTTGCCACAATATGCGTTCGGAACCGAAGAGACGATCTTCGCGCTGGTGCACTGCATCACGCTCGTCAATCAGCAGTTCGACGATACCCCCAAAGTGATCATCGGCTCGATCAGCAAAGAGCACGGTGGGCCATTCTCCCCTCACAAAAGTCACCAGAGCGGTCGCGACGTAGACGTCGGCTTCTACTACAACCCCGGCTACCCGGTCGCCAAGCCCGCCACGCGCGAGAATCTCGATGTCGAGCGCACCTGGGCTCTCGTGCGTGCCTTCATCACCGAAACCGACGTGGACATGATCTTGATCGACAAGAGCGTTCAACGCCTGCTCGAGGTCCACGCGCTGCGTAAAGGTGAGAACCCGGCTTGGCTGAAAAGCCTTTTCCACGACGTCGACGGTCCCTATTCGTCCCTCATCAAACACGTGCCCGGTCACCAGGCGCACATGCACGTGCGCTTCTCGAGCCCGCTCGCCAGGCAGCGGGGCAAAAGCGCTTACCCTCAGCTGGTCAAGCAGGGGCACCTACCGCTCGCACAGCGGGAGCTCCAACACCAGGTCCAACGCGGCGACACGCTGATTGGCATCGCCCGCACTCACAAGACCGATGTCAAGACGATCCAGCGTTTGAATGAACTGACCAGCACCAAGATCCGCGTCGGTCAGACCTTGGTGATTCGCGAACCGCGCCACCTGAGGGGCGCCTTCGATCCCATCATCGTCCCCAAACGGCGCCTTCCCGCCGCCTACCGGGAGCAAGAACGCGAAGCCCGGTTGAATGCCCGCGACCACACACCCGCTTCGAAATAAATTCAGAAGATTTTTCGCGGCGTGAAAGGCGGCAAAGCGCCTTGCGCGGCTTCGCGAATAGCCTACTCTTAGCTCGCCATGAAAGCGCTCGAGCGCGTCATCGCGAGCTGTATCGTGGGCTCTTGGAGCCTGTGGGCCGCCTGCTCTGCTCCGAGCCCCGACAAGCCTCCCGTGTTCGGCGGCCAAGGCGCCCAGGTAGAAGCTCGCAGGAACGAAATTCCCTTGAGCGAAGCGAGCGGCGACGATGCTCTGGCGGATGCCGGCCCCTGCGCAAAGCCTGCCCCTCCAGGGGGTCGGCTCGAGCTCGACGACTTCGAAGACGGAGACAGCAAGATTTTCAAAGTCTTCGAACGGGAAGGCTGGTGGTACACCGCCACCGACGGCACGGAAGGTGAGCAGGTCTTTCCCGAAAAAGGCACGTTCAAGCCAGTACCCCTTCCAGAAGAAGAAGCCACGCCCGACAATGAATATGCGGCGCACCTGCGCGCCGAGGGGCAGACCGATTGGGGTGTGGTCTGGGGCACCACGCTCAAATGGGTGCGCAATGGCATTGGTTGCCCCTTCAACGCCTCGGAGTTTGCGGGCATCGAGTTTCGCGCCAAGGGACCGGCCGAAGTTTGGGTGAACTTCGCCACCCCGGCCACGACACCCAAAGAAAACGGCGGCACCTGCCGCGAAAAGTGCTGGGACTCTTACGGCAAGCTGGTTCGCATCAAAGAGGGCTGGAACCGCTACGAGGTGCGCTGGGAGAAGCTCCAGCAAGAAGGCTGGGGCACGGACGTGCACTTCGACAAAGATCGGCTGATGAATATCAACTTCAGCGCCAAGACCCAGCACCTGCCGGTCGACTTCTGGCTCGATGATCTCAAGTTTCTGAGCAAAGCGGGGCCCGCGCCGGTGGCCGAG
>CBFGRJ010000593.1:0-2728 GCA_965651135.1 uncultured Myxococcales bacterium | reverse complement strand
TTTCAAAAACTTCTAGGGCATGGGTTCCCCACAAATGACTACCCAACGCGCAATACGTACGAGGCCCGCGGAACAGCGGCGCATCATTCTGGACTTACGCGAGGCAGGCATGGAACGTTTCCCGAAGCTCGGCATTTTGCCGCCCAACGCAGCAGGTTGCAACACAAAACTTCGCAGACCATCGTCTGGCTGACTCGTTGGGGCCTCGGCGAAGCGGATACTGACCTACCCAGGAGCGTCGACTGGATTATTTGGTGCACAAGATTTTGCGATCGAGCGGATGAGACTACGCTCCGTCGCTCCTTCGGCGGACGCCATAGTCACGAGAGAGTCAACGAGTCAGAAAAGTACCGAAGTGTTCGCAGAGCCAATTTCAGAATCCGAGCTCACCTCCTCCAGACGCCAGAGTTGTACTCCCGTATTGCGCTTGTTTGCCGAGCGCATGCTGATCGAGACGGATCAGGGAGAACGAGAGGTCAATTGGCCCGTGCTCAGCCTGTACTTCGACTACGACGGCCGGCGCGTACGAGCTCGAACGCTGGAGCCGGGCCTGCTCGACAGCTCGGCATTCGAAGACTTCGCGTTCAGGGACGAGCGAAAGGAGGCCAACGCACAGCGTCTCCTGGAGCGTTTCGGCGCACTCGAGATCGATTGTGTAGAAGGGTGCGTGCCCCCCTATGGCTCGGAAGCCAACTACCTGGTCACGGCCGAGCCAAACGCTCACGCCGCGTGCTCGTTCAGCGCCCAAGCGTTGCCCGAGCTCGAAAAGCATGGGTTCCGTATCGAGATCGATCCGGACTACCCCTATCAGATCATCGATCCCACACCGGATTGGTACGGAAAGCTCGAACCAAGCTCCGAGCAGCTCGCGCTTTTCGGCGACGAGCGGACGGACTGGTTCAGTCTCGAGCTAGGCATCGTGGTCGACGGAGAACACTGCAACCTGGTCCCCGCATTGGTCGAGTTGCTCGAACAAACGCCCGATGGCGCCTCGCTCACCTCGCTGGCACTGTATCCAGCTCGCTATCGTGCCATCCACGTGGGTAGCAACCGCTACTTGGCCATCCCTTGGGAGCGACTCGAACGAGTGCTGATGGTCCTGCGGGACCTGTACAATCCCCAAGCAGAGAACACCCGAAAGTTCGACTTCCTCGGTATGCTGGTGGGGGCCGTCGGGCGCCTGGAACGAGTGGTCGAAGAGGGAGGCGGGCGCTGGTCACTCAGCGGACCCAGCGATGCGCTCCAAAAGGCACGGGCGCTGGCCGCACCACCACCCTGGTCGGCGCCACCAGCGTCGCTCAATGCTTCGCTCAGACCTTACCAAGCCGAAGGTCTCGCGTGGATGGCCCACCTTCGGTCACACGGGTTGGGGGGCATTCTCGCCGACGACATGGGTCTTGGAAAAACCTTGCAGACGATCGCCCTGTTGGCTGCGGAAAAAGAGGCGCGGCGCACGGACCGGCCTTCGCTGATCGTGGTGCCCACGAGCTTGGTCGGCAATTGGCGTCGCGAGCTCCGCAAGTTCGCGAAGCACCTGAGAGTGACCGTGCTGCACGGCAAGCAGCGGCACAAACGCCACGCCGAGATAGACGCCGCGGAGGTGGTGATCACCACCTACCCTGTGCTCATACGCGACCAGCAGAGCTTTGTCGCACGCGAGTATCACTACGTCATCTTGGATGAAGCGCAGACCATCAAAAATCCGCGATCCGTGGCCAGCCAGGTCGTCAGGCAGCTCTCTGCTCGGCATCGCCTATGCCTGACCGGAACACCCGTGGAGAACAATCTGGGTGAGCTATGGTCTCTCTTCGATTTTCTGATGCCCGGCTTTTTGGGCAGCCAGGAGCAGTTCAGGCAGCGCTTTCGTGCACCCATCGAAGAGCACGGAGACGAAGAGCAGCTCGTGGTCCTCAAAGAACGCGTGGCTCCGTTCGTGCTCAGAAGACTCAAGGAGTCGGTTGCCGCAGAACTGCCTCCCAAGACCGAGCTCGTACGAGGTGTCGAGCTTTGTGCCGATCAACGGGACTTGTACGAAAGCATCCGTGCAGCGGCCCACGGCGAAGTGCGGCGAGCCATCAAGAATCGTGGCTTTGCGGCCTCATCGGTGACCATTTTGGATGCCTTGATGAAGCTCAGGCAAGTGTGCTGCGACCCCAGGCTCGTTTCGGTAGAAGCGGCCGGCAAGGTCGAACAATCCGCCAAGCTCGACTTGTTCATGGAACTCTTGGAGCGACAGCTGGCGGAGGGACGGCGTGTGCTGGTCTTCTCGCAATTTGCGAAGATGCTCGCCCTCCTGGCACACACCGTCAAAAGCCGAGGCATCGAGCACCTCATGCTGACGGGTGCAACCGCCGATCGGCAAGCGATGGTCGATGCGTTCGAACGAGGCGACGCAGACGTGTTCTTCATCAGTTTGAAGGCTGGCGGCACGGGGCTGAATCTGGTCAGCGCCGATACGGTGATCCACTACGACCCGTGGTGGAATGCGGCAGCTCAGATGCAGGCAACCGATCGAGCGTATCGCATCGGACAAACCAAGCCGGTCTTCGTGTACAACCTGATCGTTACGGGCAGCGTCGAGGAGCGGATGCTCCAGCTGCAGCGCCGCAAGCGGGCGCTCGCGGACACGCTGCTGAGCCGAGAGGCTTCCGGCGTCGGCGGGGGGCCCCCCCCCCACAAAACCACAAATGTAGGGACCCAGGGGAATATAACGAGAAAGAACCCCAAA
>CBFGRJ010000592.1:0-2747 GCA_965651135.1 uncultured Myxococcales bacterium | reverse complement strand
TATCAAGGCGATGTTCATCAGGGCGACGTGAACCAAGTCCAACAAGTCGCCGTGCTGAACTACCAGCCTATCGTCGTCCTGCCTTCGGCCAACGTCGATGCCGCGCCACTACCGAGGGCGCGGGCGCAAAGCAGGCACTCGTACCCGCCTTCCATCGATCCATGGGCTCCTGTCACGATCAGCCCACGCCACGACCCGTGGGCGTCCGCCAAGCTGAGCCCCCGCCACGACCCGTGGCGCTCCTCGGTGCTGGGGAAGCGCCCGTAGGCCGACCGTTCGCGCTTGCCAGCGGGCAGCTGGCGTTCGACTATGGCGGCCGGTAACTCATGGAGCTCTGGCAAGCGTTGATCCTCGGCCTGGTGGAAGGCCTCACGGAATATCTACCGGTCAGCTCGACTGGGCACCTGCTGGTCGTGCAGCGCCTGCTCGGGATAGAAGCCAGCGAAGCCGCCAACGCCTACGCCATCGTGATTCAGGCGGGAGCTATTGTGGCAGTACTCGGTCTTTACAGACGCCGCGTGTGGCAGATGACCTTGGGGGTGGCGGGCCACGACCCCACCGGCGCGCGCATCGCCATCGCGCTACTCGTCGCCTTCGTTCCGGCGGCTGTGCTCGGGTTGAGCGCCGGTGACGCCATCGAACGCTATCTGTTCGGACCTTGGCCAATCGCGTTGGCGTGGGCGGTGGGTGGCCTGCTCATCTTGGGAATTGCGCACCGGATCCACCCAACCCAGGGGAATGCATTGGAGAGCATCACCTGGCGCGTCGCACTCATCATTGGCATCGCGCAGTGTGCCGCCCTGTGGCCGGGAGTCAGCCGGAGTCTGGCCACTATTCTCGGCGCCCTGGCGGCGGGCTTGTCGCTGGGGGCGGCAGTCGAATTCTCGTTCCTGTTGGGGCTGCTGACGCTGGGCGCGGCAACCGCTTACAAGGCAGTGGACAGCGGCGCGGCCATGCTCGAAGCGTACGGCGCGCTCGAGATCGCTGCCGGATTCGGCGCGGCCTGGGTCTCGGCCGTGCTCGCGGTCAAGTGGATGGTCGCCTGGCTGAGTCGCCGGGGGCTCGGCGTCTTCGGCTGGTGGCGCCTGGCGGCCGCTGCATTCGTGCTGTTCATGATCGGGACCGGAAGAATGTCTGCCCTGCCGTAGTCACGAGCGCGGCTCGCCCCCTCGGCGGACCTCAGCGGCCCTCGGGCCAGCAACACCCTATCGCGTCACAGGTCGGCTCGCTCTCTCGTCCATCAGGAGAAGCGAGCTCTTGTCGTGACACGATTGGCAACTGCTGGAGATCTATCTTCAATGCACCCAAACCCACCCCTCCGCACAGGCAACGGCTGTGACCGGCGAACCGTCCAGCCTCATCCCATGAGCGCTGAGGTGCTGACGATCGACCCCGTGCTCGAGCGAGCTCGAGCCATCGCCCGCTACTTGCGAGACCATGGCCTGGTTTGCCACCATGCCGCCGACGGTCGTGCGGGCCTGCGACAGGTGCGCGACGGCGGCCTGGACGCGGTCCTTTTGGAAGCCGCGTTGCCGGACCTCGATGCCTTTCAGGCACTCCGTCTGATTCGCGAGCGCGCCTCGGTGCCCGTCGTGGTGCTCACCGAAGGCGGCGATCAAGAGCGCGCCCGCAGCCTCGAGCTCGGGGCCGACGACGCCCTGAGCAGGCCCTTCAGCGGACGCGAGCTCCTGGCGCGCTTGCGAGCGATCTTTCGACGCAGCCAGCCGCAGGCCGCCCAGGCTCGGCTACAGCTCGGGGTCGTGCGGCTCGATCTGAAGACGCGAACGGCTACGTTGACCGGTAGCCCCCTGGCGCTCACACAGCTCGAGTTCGATCTGCTCACTGCGTTGGTACGCCGCAGAGGGCGCGTCGTGCCACGCGCAAGTCTGCTCAGCCTAGCTGGGCGCGCGAATACGACAGTCAACGAGCGCAGCATCGACGTCCACATTTCGCGTCTCCGAAGAAAACTCGGAGCGCGGCCGGAGGGCAAACTGATCCAAACCGTCCGCGGTGTGGGCTACGTGCTCAGCGGCGAGTGCGCTTGAGCCACACGTCACCTTTCGAACAAAGGCGGGCTCGCGCTTCATCTTTCGTGTATCATTGTACGATAACGGGAGTTGTCTGTTTGTGCACTGACTTGCGGGTTGCGCAACGCATCTGCACAACTAGCGCAACGCCAACCGAATGCGCACGTCGGCACAGTCGAAATCTTTCAATTTGACTGGTGAAAGGCAAAATGCCGCCCCAGGCGCGCGTGCCGGGCAGTGGGGGCAGACGGTCGTTTTCCGCGGGCGAACTCGCGCCATCCGGCCACACGTGCTCCGATGACCGCCCACCAACTTGTCCATACACCTACACTTTTGCGGCATGGCTGCTGCATGAGCAACGCGTGAGCACCAGAGCTTCCGCGCGATTATGGATCTGAGAAAAGGCACAAGGCTTGGTGGCTACGAATTGATCATGCGTATCGGCCGCGGGGGAATGGCCAGCGTATGGATCGCGCGCGAACGCGTGTCGCCGAACACCAGTCGCCTAGTGGCGATCAAAGCCATGCTGCCGGACCTGGCTAGCGAACCCGAGTTCGTGAGCATGTTTCTGGACGAGGTCCGGCTGGTTAGCGCCATACGCCACCCCAACGTCGTCGACGTGTACGAGGTCGGCGAACAGAACGGCGTCATGTGGATGGCCATGGAGTGGATTGAAGGCGAATCGCTGCACGGCATCTTCACCGAGGCCAGCAAGCGCCA
>CBFGRJ010000591.1:0-2782 GCA_965651135.1 uncultured Myxococcales bacterium | reverse complement strand
CGGCCCCATCGTCTAGTGGTTAGGACATCGGCCTCTCACGCCGGTAACACGAGTTCGAATCTCGTTGGGGTCACTAGCTGATTCAGCATCCAAATGGCTGAATTCCTCACCGCCCGCCGCCAGGGGTAACGCCGGGCCGGCCATGGGTGATGGCCGGGGCAGTTTGGGCAGAGCCGACTCGGGCGTGAGGATCGTCACCTGGGCGAGCTGGACGTAGCGCGCATGGGTGTTCGGGTTCCGGTGGCCCGCCAGGCTCATCGCCGTTTGGGTGTTCACACCCGACAGCTCGAGGGCCGTGGCGTACTGCCGCCGGAACGAGTGGAAGTCGACCGACTGGTAGCGCTCCGAGCCGGCCTGTAGCTCGTCCAGTGCCTGCGCCCGCTCCTCGGGTGGGAGGGCCGAGCGCTGGAGGCCTTAGATCCCGGGCGGTTCCCTGCCGTCGTCATCGGCGCCCACAGCCGAACTCACTCCAAGGGCACGGGCGGCTCGTCAGCGACGTGCACCACGACCACGGTCAAAGTACGTATCGTTGAACGTGTAGAGAACCCAAATGTTGAACCTCACCACGCGCCGCACCCAATACCGGCGCACCGGCGGCATGAGCGTCTCGAAGTCGGCTGGCCCTGGTAGTGTGCCGCGCGCAAGCGCTCCAATCGCTCGCGCCAACGCAATGCCGCGGGGGCCTGAGATCAACCGAGCGCGCGTCGACGCTTGTTGAAGCGCTCAGTCAGCTTCGGGATTCGCTGCATTCCAGCGCCGCGAACCGTTGCTCTACTGCGGCGGGCATCTCGCCCGTCGCCTCCCACTCGGCGAGTTCCTCGGGGGTGAGTTCCACCACGCGCCCAGCCTCGACATCTTCAAGCCCAGCCCGTACCTCGGCCTCATCCTCGGGACTGAGGCGGTAGAGCTTGCGCTTGGGGGGCTCGCTCGCAGCAGGGTTGCGCATGCCTCCATGGTACCACCCGCACCGCGAGCGTGCCTCCACAGTTTTTGGCCCAAGCTCCGAGGGCTTAGCGGTCACTTCTCTGGGCATGGCTGAGCGGTGTAGATCGCACAGAACCCCTCGACTCCCTCGCACGGGTTCGGCACCCGCCCGCAGCGCAGGCCGCCCTCAATCTCGCGGCAGAACTGGTCCTCGCACTGCCCCGGCTCGAGCACCCACGGATGCAGGAAGGCGCCCCCGGTGGCCTTTGAAAAAGCAGAAGGGACCTAAGTCCCAGCCCGATACACACACTCAAGACAACCAATATTCAAACACTCAATATCCAACACCCCGCGGCGCGGGCATGAAATGAGGCGCACATGTACCTAGCCGACCGTTATACATATCGAGTCTTCTGGTCTGAAGAAGACCAAGAGTTCGTTGCACTCTGTGCAGAGTTTCCGAGCTTGAGCTGGCTCGATGAGTCGGATGAGAAAGCTCTTCGTGGCATCAAGAATGTCGTTCGAGACGTACTCCAAGACATGGAGTCAAGCGGCGAGGTGCCACCAGAACCGATCGCTGAGAAGCAATACTCGGGCGAACTACGCCTTCGAATGCCACCAGCTTTGCACAAGCGCTTGGCGCTCGAAGCTGCCGAACAGAAGACCTCGATCAACAAGATCATCATTCGACAGCTCAGCTAGGCGATCCCTCCCCGCCACCAGCCGCTCAAACGGCCACTCGCGCGCCAGGGCGTCGAGTGCCTCTTGCGCGGTATCGCCCTTGGCTTCGACGAAGCCAACCTTCCCGCCGATGTATCGGTCAGCGATCCACTGGGTCCTCGGCTTGGGGTGATCAATGTCGGGCGGATGCGGCGAGCCAAGATCATGCGCTCACCTCGGCGGAAGCAGTAGCGCTGGCCAAACCAAGTAACTTCGACGTGATTCATTTCCTCGGACCCCCGAAGCAATCGACGAACAACCCCTGTTCGCCTCCGGATTCTTTCAGCCGGCGCCCGAATGCGTCGCCGAACCGCTCCAGGCACTTCGCCTTGGTCAAACCACAGTTCTGTCGCTCGGGCTGGTTGGTCCTGCGGGGCGGTGCCACGATGAATGCGCTGGGGTCCTTCGCTATTGCAGCGATGCTCAGCGTGTCCCCTCGCCACGAGGCGAAACCGTCAACGATGGCCTTGCAGGCACGGTCGGCATCGCCGTTCAGCTTCTTGAGCAACCTGCGCAGGCCGCCGAAGCATCGGGACGAAAGCGCCATCATAAGGTACAGGTGCTCGGGGTTGCGGGGCATCAGACGTGCCCTCGCTGGCAGCGACTCAGTTGTCTATGCGAACCGGTCCACGATCGGTCAATTCGTGGAGCGCGACCATACCGTTCGTCAATCGGTACATCAGCCAACCCTGCTGACACCGACGCGCCGCGTCCACGCGACTCCAGCTCGCGGCGGCGACAGCAGCGACTCGAAATCGTCGGCGGGTAACGCTGGCCTTTTCCAGCGGCGATACGCGACTTGCAAAGCTCGACGCTCCGCCTCGGTGAGGGGCGCGGAGAGCTGCTTCATTGACAGGGCGTAGCCAGCTGTTAGCTGAAGTATCCGCCCCACGGATCGCCCTCTCCCGTCTCGAGGCAACGCATATGCGCCTCTGTAACCCAAGAGGGCAACGGCTGGTCAAGCTCTGGCGAACCAGTGGGTAGCTTGCTGAGCTGGTCGAGGCTATACCGGCTTCGCTCGGGCGGATTGCCCGACGGCGGACCGCTCGGCGCTCGGCGCTCGGCGCTCGGCGCTCGGCGCTCGGCAGGGGTGGATATACGGCTAGTTTAGTAGGCGCATCATGCAACGCAATAGGCC
>CBFGRJ010000590.1:0-2801 GCA_965651135.1 uncultured Myxococcales bacterium | reverse complement strand
CTCACCCAGGACGATCCGCGATGGTCAGGGGGGTAGCGCAGTGAATCGAGGGCCGGAGGCGGCGAAAGCGTCTCGAACGAAGCGTCAACCTTCTGGTCTGGCGCTCGAACGCTTGCTGGAGAACCGAGGCGCCAGATAGTTCCTTCGGAAAGGCGCACGACGAGACGCGCATTTCGGTCCAGCCAAGAGCGTAGCCGTGGAAACGAATGATCCGCATCGGTGGGCTCTACGTAATACTTCGCTCCACGCTGCACGTATTCGGTTAGCGGCGAGCTGCCGTCTTGATCATTGGGCAAAGCCCAGCCTTTGACCTTCGCCAAGTAGAAGATGCGAGGGTCTTGGTAGTTGTTCGGTGTCCGCCAAAAATGATCGTAGGACGGAGCCCGGGCTCTGACGACCACTAGATCATTTTCCCCAACGAGCTTGGAAAGGGCTTGGCCGAGGGCTACTTCGGGCTCGGTGGCGACAGTCTTCATCCGATAGGCGGCGTGACCATATTGAAGGGCTCCTATCCCCGTCGCTACGACGATGCTCACACGCCTTAGTGCCTCCGAGAGGGAGAACTTCTCGAGCACATCCTGCGCTGCGTGCGCCAGCAACCAGGCACCGAGAGGCGCCGACACGATGTGATAGTGCGTCCCCCAAGAATCGTGGCTGGTGTAGCGTAGGCAAACGACGAGCACCGAGAGCGATCCAAGCCCGAGCGCCACTTCATGACGTTGGACTTTGCGCCGCACGAGCAACCAGAGTGCCGCGACCACCGCAGGCGCGCCCGTGCCATAGACGACGTGTTGCTTGAAGGCGCTGAGCCAAACGCCTGGCATCAACAAGTGTTCCAGCTTTGGCCCTTTCGTGTCTCCCCCACTCAGAATCCCGAAGGTGTTTCCAAATTCCAAGTAGAGCGTCCGCGCATGCAGCAAATACGCCGCAACACTCACGACGACGAGCGCCCATGCCAGCCAAAGCTCCGCGTTCTTCAGGCGCCGTGGTGAGACGAGGCAGACCAAGGCAAACTGCGAGAGCCCCAGCGATAACATCGTGGGCTTTACCAAGGCGGCGATCGCGGTCATGACCGTAGCCAACCAGAGCTTGGCGCGACCTCCCTCGTCCACGTATTCCGAGAAAGCAAACCACCCAAAGACGTAGCAAGCGAAGGCCAGCGCATCGGGCTGGACCGCCGTTGCCAGCGTGACCGAGCCCTTCGAGGTGATCATCAAAAACGCTCCAAAGAGCCCAGGCCCCGAGCCGAAGCGACGCTCCAGACTCCGAAAGATGATCCAATGAGCAGCGGCCATGCTGACCAGCGAGATCAGTTGCCCCGGCCATTCCACGTCGCCGAACACTCGCATCATCAGAGCGATCAGCGCAGGAAAAAGCTGCAGCTCGGCTTCGACGAATCCTGGCCCATCACCACCCCATGCGATTCTGGGCGCCAGCAGGTCGATCCCGTCTCGCCAGAAGTATCGCGCGATCGTTTGCGTATCGGCGGCACGCCAACCGGCCCAGTCGTCTACGATCTGCTCGTGCCTGCGCACGAACCATTGGAGCAGCACCCAGGCCAGGAGGACCAAAGCTGCGCCCCAACGTGGCCAGCTGGTTCGCGAACCGTGTGGCTGTGAATGCAGCATGTCAAGCTACGACAGGAGCTTGCGAGGCAAACCATCGGCGCAAAGCGTCGACCACCCTCCCCGCCGCGTGGCCATCCCCATAGGGGTTGATGGCTGTCGCCATACGGTCGTATTCCGCCTGGTCGTCGAGCAAGAGCGCCACTTGGTCGACGATGCGCGCAGCGTCGGCACCGACCAACCTGACCGTCCCCGCCTCGACCCCTTCGGGCCGCTCCGTCGTTTCGCGCATGACCAGCACAGGCTTACCCAGGCTGGGAGCCTCCTCCTGCACGCCACCGCTATCCGTCAACAACAAGCGGCTGGAATTCATGAGACTGACGAACGTGCTGTAAGGCAGCGGCTCGATCAGGTGCACGTTCGGCAAGGAGCCAAGGCGTTGACGCACGGGCGTCTGCACGTTTGGGTTCAGATGCACGGGATACACGAAACGGTAACCCGGATAGCGCCGCGCCAGTTGGGCAAGGGCATCGCAGATGTTCTGGAAGCCACGCCCGAAGTTCTCGCGGCGATGACCCGTGACGAGCACGAAGGGGCCTCGGAAGTCGTGACCGAGTAGCTGGACAAGCTCGGCGTCGATTTCGGCGCGCACTTCGGGGCGCTTCTGTCTTTGCACTTCCATCTTCAGCGCATCGATCACGGTATTGCCGGTCACGGTGATGTCGGCATCGGCAACGCCCTCGCGAATCAGGTTCTGGCGGCTGAGCTCGGTAGGAGCGAAATGAAGGCGCGCCAGTCGACTGGCCAACACGCGATTCGCTTCTTCTGGAAACGGGGCTTGCAAATCGTGCGTTCGCAGGCCTGCTTCCACATGGCCGAGCGGGACGTGTCGGTAAAAGCACGCTAGAGCAGCCGCCAAAACAGTCGTTGTATCACCTTGAACCAACGCGAAATCGGGCGTGAGCACTTGCAATCGTTCGTCGATGGCAGAAATGAGCCGTGACGTGAGCGCCGCCAATGTTTGATTGGCTTGCATCACGCTGAGCTCATGATGCACCGGGATCGCAAACAGGTCGATGACCTGCTGAAGCATCTCACGATGCTGCCCAGTACTGACGACAATGGGGTCGAAAGTTGCTGCCGATTGCAAGGCATGAACGACCGGCGCCATTTTGATGGCCTCCGGCCGCGTGCCGATGAAGACAATGACCCTTTTCACGAGCGATTCTGGCGCAG
>CBFGRJ010000589.1:0-2822 GCA_965651135.1 uncultured Myxococcales bacterium | reverse complement strand
CGGAGCTCCACGTCGTGCGCCAGCCGCGACAGCAGCGCCCCACGCTCCCGAAAGACGCGGACCCGGATGGAGATCGAGCGGGAGCGCACATCGACAAGCATTGGCGTTCTGAAGCAAGACGCAAGGGTCCTTGCCGCGACCCGGCGCTTCAGCAATTCTAAAAGTTTTCGCTAGCAATCGCCCGGGCGGGTGCGCCTACCGGTTACGGCGCGTGCTCCCAGCCGGAGCGGCCGCCCCAACCAAAGCCTCACATGCCCCGACGTTCACCTAGCTTAGATGATAACATGCTGAAATCATGATGGTTTCGATGCAGTGCCCGGCTTGACTCGACTGGCCGGAAGGCGGTACCTTTTTCTGTTGACGATTTGAGTGACAAAGTCGCCTAAAAGCATGCCCACCGAGGGTTCTCCGGTGATACGCACGACTCAGATCGAGGTGAGCGTTTCGCGACGGCGCACCCGTTCCCGGCCGCTTATGGCAGCGCTGAAGAAGTAAGCAAGCCTTGAACGATTTCGACGAAAAGACGCGCGTCACTCAAGTAGTCCAGCGCCAGCCCTCCGACCCCGGAGAGACGAACGATTGCCTCGTCATCATCTACAGTAGCGAGCCGGGGCTGCTGGGCAAAAGGTTCGTGCTGGACAAAAGCATCGTGCGGGTCGGGCGGGGCGCTGACAACACCATCGTGCTCGAGGGCGATAGCGTGTCACGCCGGCATGCGCATTTCGAGCGTCGCGGCAACGAATGGTACGTCGTGGACGATGGTTCGACCAACGGTACCTACCTGAACGAGGATCAAATCGTACGGGAATCGGTGCTGGGCAACGGGGACCGAATCAAGGTGGGGCCCACGATATTGAAGTTTCTTTCCGGGGCGGACGCGGAAGCCAAGTATCACGAAGAGATCTATCGGATGACTATCGTCGATGGTCTCACGCAGATTCACAACAAGCGCTACCTGCACGAGGAACTGGAGCGCGAGGTGATTCGCGCTCGGCGCCACGAGCGCCCGCTGTCGGTCTTGATGTTCGACATCGATTTCTTCAAGCGCATCAACGACCAGTATGGTCACCTGGCGGGCGACTACGTGTTGCGTGAGCTGGCACGTGTGGTCCAAGAGCGCATTCGCCGAGACGAGGTATTCGCGCGATACGGGGGCGAAGAGTTTTCGATCGTGCTGCCGGAGACGCCGCTGGAAGGCGCGCTGTCGCTCGGAGAAAGTCTGCGTTCGCGCATCGCCGAGCACCCCTTCGTATTTCAAGGCGAACGCATTCCGACCACCATCAGTGTGGGCTGCGCGCAGCTGTCTTCGCAAGGCGGAGGCCAAGAGCTGATCCAATTGGCCGACGAAAAGCTGTACGAGGCGAAGCGTTCGGGGCGCAACCGCGTCTGCGGTTAGCGGTGCAGAAGTCGTGTCGTTCAGTGAAATCCCCCCGCCGCCGGAGCAGAACCCGGGTAACGATTTACCCCTATTGCGCGTGCGGCCTCCCGGTCCGCAATCGCGGACTTGGCTGACCCGGTTCGCGCGTGCGAGCGCGCCGATGGGCCCGCGACCAGCGGCCGAAATCGCAGCGATCAGCGCCGACGTGCCGCCGGGCACGGTAGTCTACTGCACGGCGTTCGGCTCCAACGTGATCGACGTCGATGGCAACCGCTACGTCGATCTGGCGCAAGGGTTCGGCGCGGGGCTAGTGGGTCACCGACACAAGAACATCCAGCGGGTCTTGGAGCTCCAGAGCACACGTCTGTATCACGCCCTAGGCGACGTTTACCCTGCAGACGCCAAGATCGGGTTGATGGAACGCCTGCTCGAGCTCTACCCCAGGCCCGCCCGAGTCCTCGTGGGGCAAAGCGGTGCCGACGCAGTGAGCGCTGCCTTGAAAACAGCGGCGCTGCACACCAACAGGCCGGGCGTGATTGCTTTCGAAGGCGCGTATCACGGTCTGTCGTATGGACCGCTGGCGGCTTGCGGGTTCAGGGACAGCTATCGGCGTCCCTTTGCCGAGCAGCTCAACCAGCACGTGGTGTTCGTGACCTACCCGAGCGATGTCGAGAGCGCTCAGGCGAGCTTGCGCGCCGTCGAAGCCGCCTTGGCGCAGGGCTCGATAGGGGCTATCTTGGTCGAACCTATTTTGGGGCGAGCCGGCGTGATCGTCCCGCCCGACGGCTTTTTGTCGCGCCTGCTCGAGCTGGCCGAAGCGCACGCTGCGCTGCTAGTGGCCGACGAAATCTGGACGGGGCTCGGCCGCTGTGGCGCCTGGTTTCGTTCGCTCGAGCTCGGAGTACTCCCGCACTTGATCTGCCTGGGCAAGGGCTTGGGAGGAGGCCTGCCCATCAGCGCGTGTTTGGGCGACGCGCGAGTCATGAATGCTTGGTCGCAAGCCGACGAAGTGGTGCATACCTCCACGTTCGCTGGCGCTCCGCTGGCCTGTGCGACATCGTTGGCGCTCCTGGACTTGCTCAAGCGCCACGAGTTGCCGGAGCGCGCCCGCACGCTTGGCGCCAGCTGGTTGGACGAACTGCGGTGCGCCACCCAAGGTCACGCGCTGGTCAGCGCCGTGCGCGGGGTAGGGCTGATGATTGGCATCGAGCTGAGCCCGCGCTTTTCGGGCGGAGCGTCGCTGTTGCAGCGCATGCTGCTCGAGCGCGGCTACCTGACCACGACCGGTGGCGCCGGGCGCGAGGTGTTGGTGGTCACCCCAGCGCTGAACATCGACGAAGCGTTGCTCGAGGCGTTCACACAGACGCTGTCGAACCTGCTCCGCTCGCTCGCAAGCTAACGACTCACTCGCCTCCACGCCAGCTCAAGGCTCTTCCTCTTCCTC
>CBFGRJ010000588.1:0-2831 GCA_965651135.1 uncultured Myxococcales bacterium | reverse complement strand
GGCCGGCTTCGGCCGAGCGGAGCCCGGTTTTTCGACTGGGCTTGTAGCCAGTGGCCATCAGGTCGGCCATATTCCGCCCGCACATGATCGAAAAGCAGGTCCAGCGCAGGCGCACCTTCGCCATCATCTCCCACCCCGACGCAGGTAAGACGACCCTAACGGAAAAACTACTGCTGTTTGGCGGTGCCATCCAGTTGGCCGGTGCGGTCAAGGCGAGGGGCGAGCAGCGCCGCGCGCGATCGGACTGGATGAAGGTCGAGCGCGAGCGAGGCATTTCGGTCACCGCGTCGGCCATGACGTTCGAATTCGGCGATCACACGTTCAACCTGCTCGACACACCAGGTCACCAAGACTTCAGCGAAGACACCTATCGAACGCTGACCGCCGTCGACTCCGCGATCATGGTGCTCGATGCGGCCAAGGGCATCGAGGAGCAGACGAAGAAGCTGTTCGAGGTCTGCCGCCTTCGAGATGTTCCCATCATTACCTTCGTGAACAAGCTCGACCGGGAAGGGCGCGACCCTTTCGATTTGATGGACGAGGTCGAGCAAACCTTGGCGCTCGAGGTCACCCCAGCAAGCTGGCCAATCGGCATGGGCCGAGACTTTCTCGGCTGCTACGACCTGTTCCACGATCGCCTGCTGTTGGTGCAACGCAGCAAAGAGCGGCGCGAAGAGGGCGGCATCGTGTGCGAAGGGCTCGAGGACCCGAAGCTCGATCAGCTCTTGCCCGAGGGTGCCGCGAAACGGCTGCGGGACGAGGTCGAGATGGCGCGCGGTCTGTGCCCCAAGTTCGACCTCACCGCATATCGGCAGGGCCACATGACGCCCTTTTTCTTCGGCAGTGCGCTCAACTCGTTCGGCGTGCGCGAGCTGCTCGGTGGGCTCGGGGAGCTGGCCCCGCCGCCGCGAGCACAAAAAGCTCAGCAGCGCAGCGTCGAAGCGACCGAACCAGCAGTCACGGGCTTCGTCTTCAAGGTCCAGGCGAACATGGATCCGAAACACCGCGACCGCATAGCCTTCGTTCGCTTGTGTTCCGGTCACTTCACCCGTGGTCAAAAAATGCTGCACGTACGCAGCAAGACCGTGTTGAACGTGCACAATCCAGTGCTGTTTCTGGCCCAAGACCGGGCGCTGGCGGAGGAGGCCTATGCCGGCGACATCATCGGCGTCCCCAACCACGGCAAGCTGCGTATCGGCGACACACTCACCGAAGGCGAAGAGCTGAACTTCGTCGGCATCCCGAGCTTTGCCCCCGAACTCCTGCAACGCGTGCGCGCCGCCGACCCGATGCGCGCCAAGCACTTGGGTCGTGCGCTCGAGCAGATTGCCGAAGAAGGCACCGCGCGTGTATTCAAGCCCAGAATCGGCGGCAACTTCATCGTGGGCGTGGTCGGCGCACTGCAGTTCGACGTGCTCGCCGATCGAATCCGCACCGAGTACAACATCCCGGTGGTCTTCGAAGCGGCAGGGCTATACACGGCTCGCTGGGTGGAATGCGATGATCATGAATTGATGAAGAAGTTCGACGCCGAAAACGCCGGCTACTTGTCGGACGATCACACCGGGGCGCCCGTCTTTCTGGCGCGCAATGCCTGGCACCTCGAAACCACACAAAAAGATTGGCCCGCGATCAGCTTTCTCAAGACCAAAGAGCAGCATTGAGCCCGCCCGTTGACGAGCCGGCGGCTCCTCTGTACTGGATCGCGCCGAGATGAAGAAGTACCTGCTCGCGGGCATCACGGGGCTGGCGCTGCTGGCGTGCATTCTGCTTTTGTATATGGCTCTCAAGCGCCCAGAATCGCGCGCGCCCGTCGCCGAAAGCATCGAGCTGACTGACTCCCGCACCAAGCGTGGCGAGTACCTGGTCAAGCACGTGACCGCTTGCTTGGGGTGCCACTCGAAGCGGGACTGGAATCAGTACGGTGCGCCCATCGTCGGTCACCCAGGAGCGGGAGGCAGCTGCCTTTCGGAAAAGTGGGGCATGCCGGGCCTGGTTTGTCCACCCAACATCACTCCAGACAAATCGACAGGGCTCGGCTCGTGGACGGATGGCGAGATCATGCGCGCCATTCGTGAGGGCGTCGATCGCCACGGCGAGGCGCTATTCCCCTTGATGCCATACACGGCCTATCGGCACCTTTCCGATGAAGACACCCGAGCCATCACGGCGTACCTGCGCACGCTCAAGCGCCGCGCGGGCGAGGTAGGCAAAACGGACGTCGACTTCCCGGTGAGCTTCTTCATCAAGCTGGTTCCACAGCCGCTCACCGGGCCCGTCAAAGCTCCACCACGCGGTGAAACGGCCGCGTATGGCGAGTACCTGGCAACGGTCGCAGGCTGCGATGCCTGCCACACTCCAACGGACGACCAGAAAAATCCGATTTTAGACAAGCGGTTCGCGGGAGGCTACGAGTTCAGATCACCTTTCGGTCTGGTGCGCTCGCCCAATATCACCCCCCACGAAACCGGGATCAAAAGCTGGAGCAAAGCGACCTTCATCCAGCGTTTTCACGCCTTCAAAGACAAGAAAGCCCGCGTCGAGGTCCACCCCGGAAAGAACACCCCGATGCCATGGCTCGAATACGCCGGCATGACCGCCGAAGACTTGGGAGCCATCTACACCTACCTGCGTACGCTACCCGCGGTCGAGCACCGAGTCGAGGTGCGCCCGCCAGGTTGAAAGCCCTTTCTGGACCGCCATCGCTACTATTCGCCGCCTTGCGCGCTAGGTTATAGGCGGAGGCCTGATTCGGAATCTCGGTCTCGGTTTCGGTCTAAGTGTGCATGCCACGAGTGTACACCCTGAAATTTGAGGACTCTGGTAGGCCT
>CBFGRJ010000587.1:0-2831 GCA_965651135.1 uncultured Myxococcales bacterium | reverse complement strand
GACCAGCTTGGCATCGCCCATGGCCAGGCCCGTCCGGCCGCGCAACTGACGGTAGAGCAGGTCGAAGGGCAGCCAGATCATGAGAAACCCTATTGCCGCGCCCAGCAGCGAGCCCGTCGTGTCGATCTCGGGCCGTAACCACGCGCTGGCCACCCCGACCAGCGTGCCTCCGAGCGTGATCGAATCGGGGACATACATGTGATCGAGGTCGATGAACGAAGCGGCAATGAGGCCGAGGCCTAGGCTCAGGTAGAGCGCGAAATGCCCCAAGGCAACGTGAACGGGAGTGTCAGAGGGCAGCGCCTCGAGCTTCGTCACGACAATGGCCCAAGCCAAAAGCCCTCCGAGCGCCTCGACGAACGGATAACGCGGACTGATCGTCGTTCGGCAACATCGAGATCGGCCCCGCAAGAGCAGATAGCCGAACAGCGGGATGTTGTCGTAGAAGCGGATCGGCGTCTGGCAGCCGGGACAGGTCGAGGCGGGTTTGATCAAGCTCATGCCGCGCGGCACTCGATAGATCACCACATTGAGAAAACTGCCCAGGCTCAAGCCGAGCGCCACGGCAACACTGATGGTGAACCATTTGGGAAACTCCACGAGCAGGGGCACGGGACGATGCTAGCCCAAGTGTCAGCCGCTGGGGCGCCTACCGCTCCGCGTACGGTCCTGCGGCCGGACTCCGCGCTGCGTGCCGCAAACAGGTCGTGTATGCCCCCTGCGTGGGTAAACTGCGAGGCATGACCAGTGCGGACCAAGCGGCCACGATGTCCCTGTCTCGCTATGCCGAAGACGCGCGCTCTCTGGTGGCGGGCGCTCAAGCTTTGGCCGATGCTCGTAAGCACGCCGAGGTGCAACCCCTGCATCTGTTGGCGCGGGGTCTCGAGCGCGACCCGGGCGTGGTCGAGGTGTTTCGGCGAGCCACGCCGCGTCACCTGGAGCTGACATCGGCAGTCGAAAGGGCGCTCGATGATTTACCGCTCTCGAAAGAGCCCGCCTACCTCTCGGCGGCCATGCTCGACCTTTTGGAGCGAGCGGAACGGGAAGCGGAGCGAGACCGCGCGAAGACCGTGCAGGTCGAGCATCTGCTCAATGCTCTGTCCCAAGAAATCCGCGGACCGCTCGGGGAAATCTTGGGCGCATTCGCCTTGGGGCCCGGCTCCTTGCGCCCGCATCTCAAGGGGCTGCGCGAGGTGCCGCGCGGCGAGCTCGGAAACAACACCCCAAGCGGCGCGTGGTTCGTCGATCTGGTTGCGAAGGCGCGCGAGGACGCGGACCCCGTGATCGGGCGGGTTGCCGAGCTGCGGCGCTTGATCACCATCCTGGAACGCCGGCAGAAAAGCCACCCACTTTTGGTGGGAGAGCCCGGCGTCGGCAAGCGAGCGATCGTGCGAGCTCTGGCCGGTCGCATCGCCGCCGGCGACATTCCCACGCGCCTGGCCAACCTGCGCCTGCTCGACGTCGACACCGGCGCGCTAGTGGCCGGAGCGCGGCTTCGGGGAGAGGTGGAGCAGCGCGTGCGACAGCTGCTCGAGCGCGCGAGCCATACCGGGGGCGACAGTGTGCTGGTCCTCGAAAGTTTCGAGCAGCTGTTTGGACAAGGGCCTTCCGGCTCGGCGGTGGGCGAGTTGTTGAGACCCGCGTTGGACGGCGGCCAGGTCCGATGCCTGGGCATCACGACACCAGAGGGGCTCAGGCGCGTCGAGGAGCGAGACGCCGGCGTGCTTCGCTTGTTCACCGTGCTCGGCATCGAAGAGCCCAGCCTCGAGGTGGCTACGGAGATCATCCGCGGGGTGGCGAGCCGGCTCGAATCGCATCACCAGGTCACCATTTCAGAGAGCGCGATCGTGGCCTCGGTGCGCCTGGCGAAGCGCTACCTGCAGGATCGCTTTCTGCCGGACACCGCGCTCGACCTGCTCGACGAGGCAGCGGCCGCAATGCGCGTCGAAGTGGACGGTATTCCCAAAGATGTCGACGAGGCCATCGCTCGCTTGAACTCCCTCAAGGCGCAGCTCGGCACCCTACAAGGGGCCGAAGACGAAGAAAGCCGCGCAGCGCGGGCCCGCCTCGAGAGCGAAGCGGACGCCTTGGCTCCCCAGGTGCAAGCTCTACGCGAACGACTGGAGCTTCGCCGCTCGAACGTCGGCGTCAGCGTGGAGCTGCGAAAGCGACTCGATGCGGTCAAACGCGAGCTGGCGCAAGCGCACGCCGCCAAGAACTACGCGCGCGTGGGCGAGCTCGAGCACGGCGAGCTGCCACGTTTGGAAGAGCAGCTGGCGGCCGCCGAAAAGCAAGCGCGCGAGGCCGGGGTCAGCGAGGGCCATCGGCAGCTCACACAAGAAGACGTGGCGGCGACGCTCGCGCTCTGGACCGGCATCCCCGTGCAAAAAATGCTGGAAGGCGAAGCCGACAAGCTGCTCAAAATGGAGGAGCGCTTGAGCCAACGCGTGGTCGGACAGCAAGACGCGGTGCAGGCCATTTCACGCGCCGTGCGGCGCGGTCGCGTCGGCCTCAGGGATCCAAAGAAACCCATCGGCTCATTTCTATTTCTGGGACCGAGCGGTGTGGGCAAGACGGAGCTCGCCAAAGCCGTGGCCGCCTTCTTGTTCGACGACGAGCAAGCCTTGACCCGGCTCGACATGAGCGAGTTCATGGAACGCCACATGGCGCAGCGCTTGATCGGCGCGCCCCCGGGCTACGCCGATGCTGAAAAAGGCGGCTTTTTGACCGAGGCGGTTCGCAAGAGGCCGTACTCGGTGCTTCTGTTCGACGAAGTAGAAAAAGCCCACGGCGACGTGTTCAACCTGCTGCTGCAAGTGCTCGACGATGGC
>CBFGRJ010000586.1:0-2834 GCA_965651135.1 uncultured Myxococcales bacterium | reverse complement strand
TCTCCGAGCCACCAGTCCCGCCACCGCCACCACTGGCCCCGTCGCCCCCGCTACCGCTGTTTCCACCACTGGATGAGGCCGAGCCGCCGGAACCACCGGTACCCCCAGAGCTCGAGCTCGCATTGCTCGATGGGCCCGCCGCCATGTCCCGCTCGCCGATGGCTTTGGGCCGCTCGTTGCCGCCGCAGGCGGCTGCCAGCAAGACGGCCACCACGACACACCAGAACCCACACTTGCCCGATACCGCTCTAACCACCTGAAACCCCGCTGATCTAAAGATAGATTCAGGAGAATAACACGCTAACGCGTCGGCTCTCGAGAAAATGCCCGTCAGCCTGATTTGTCGTGGCTGTGGGTGGCCATCGCGGATCGCGGCCGCGAGGCTTCAGCGCTGATCGCCGCTCTGTGCTTCGTGTTCGTCGCTCGAGGGGGGCTCGGCGGCGGCGCCGGAGATGGCATCTTCGCTGGGGCGGGTCTTGTCTTTGTATTCGTCTTTGGCGACGCGACCATCGACCATGTGGACCACGCGCGGCATGCTTTCGGCAAACGCGACGTTGTGAGTGACGACGATGATCGTCGTGCCGTGTTCTTTGTTGATGTGAAAGAACAGATCGTGGATGGCGTCGCTGGTGGCGGTGTCGAGGTTGCCCGTGGGTTCGTCGGCAAGCACCAGCTTGGGCTCGAGCGCCAGCGCGCGCGCCACCGCGACGCGCTGCTGTTCGCCGCCGCTGAGCTCGCCGGGGCGGTGCGTGCCGCGGTGGCCTAGACCCACCTCCTCGAGCAAGAGCTTGGCCCGCTTTTCCATCTCGCGTCGCGAGCGGCCTTGGATCAAACCGGGGAGCATCACGTTTTCGAGAGCGTCGAATTCGGGAAGCAGATGGTGGAACTGAAACACGAAGCCGATGTCCCGATTGCGCACGGCAGCCAGGCGTCGCGAATCCATGGTGGTCAGCTCTTCGCCGGCGAAGCGGATACGGCCCTCGGTAGGCAAATCCAGCGTGCCGATGATGTGCAACAGCGTGCTCTTGCCCGCGCCCGAGGGCCCCACGATCGAGAGGATCTGGCCCTGGTAGATGTTCAGGTCGATGCCCTTGAGGACATGCAGCTCGCGCCCCATGTGCACGAACTTCTTTTCGAGACCTTCGATGATGACTAGCGCTTCGGCCACAATAGCTCCTTATCGGCCACGATGACTCCTCACTCGTAACGAATCCCGTCCACTGGTCTGAGCCGGCTCGCGGCTTGTGCGGGGTAGAGCGTGGCCAAGGTAGTGATCGCCAGGGCACACAGGGCTACCAAGCCGTAGTCGAGCAGGTTCACCTCGATCGGGAGGCGATCGACGTAATACACGTTCGGATCGAGCCGAAAACCGAAGGCCTGCAGACCTTTCATGCACACGAAGCCCATGGTGACCCCCAAGATGGTCCCAATGCCCCCAATGATCACGCCTTCGACCATGAACATGTTGCGGATCACCTCGTTGCTGGCGCCAATGGCCTTTAAGATAGCGATTTCTTTACTTTTTTCGGTAACCATCAGGAGCAGGGTGCAGATGATGCAAAAGCTGGCCACGATGATGGCCAACATCAAGATCACGAAGGTCGCGATCTTCTCCAGCTGCAGCGCGTTGAACAGGTTGCGGTTGAGCTGCTTCCAATCCTGAACTTTCAGGTCGTCGCGCGCGAGCGCCTGAGCGATTTGAGGCCTTATGTCGGAGACTTCCTCGGCGCTCTCGACCTTCACCTCGATGGCCGTGACGAAATGTCCCATGTCCAGAAAGTTCTGCACGACGTCGAGCTTCGCGTAGGCGTGGCTCGAGTCGTACTCGTACATACCGCTGTAGAAGATCGCGGCGATCCGGAACTTTTGACTGTTGGGCAAGACGCCCATGGGACCGAGGTCGCCGAGCGGTGACACGAGGGTGACCTCGTCTCCCACGTAAACGTGCAGACTTTTGGCGAGCTCGCGACCTACGATGAGGCCCGGATACGCGTCTTCCGGAATCACCGCTTCTTCGACCTCGGGATCGAGATCTTTGCTCAAAAAGGGTTTGAAATCCGGTCCCTTCAGGTACTTTTGCCCGCCGGGTCCGATGCCGATGACCTCGTCGGGCGGCAAGCGAGCCAGCTTCTTGGTGTCCTCCAGGTAGCCGAATTTGCCGACTTCGATGTTCTGCACCAGGTCGATGACCTTGCCGATCGACTTCTGATCGATGCCCTTGATGATGACGCCCGCGGTGTTCGACGCGCTGGAAGCCATCACCTCGCCGGAAGCCACGGGCGTTGCCCCCACCACGCCAGGCACCTTTTGGACCTTGTCGATGGCCTCGCGCCAGTACTCGAAGCCCCCGGGTTTGACGGCCTCGATGCGCACGTGAGCATTGTTGCCCAAGATCTTACGCTTCAGATCGGCACCGAACCCGCCCATGATTGAGATCACCACACACAGCGCCAGCGAGCTGAGCAACACCCCCAAGATGGAAAGCCCGGAAATGACCGTGAGAAAGCCGCTCTTTTTCGCGCGTACGTGACGCACGGCTACGAACAGGGTCGCGCCACGGCGCTCGAGGCGCGTGAAGCACCACGGAATCAGCAACAGCACCGACGACAGAATGAAGCCGGTAGTAAAGAGCGCGGCGCCGACCCGCACCAGCTGGTGCCACAGAACGAAGTAGCTGCCCTTGGGCTCGGGCAGCAGCTGAGTCCAGGCACCGAACCCGATGGCGCCGATGCCGACGAAGACAGTGAGCCCGATCAGTAGGCCCCTCAGACCGGCAACCCGGAGCCGCCGCACCAAAAAGAAGAGCCCGACCAGAAACAAGCACAACGCACCAG
>CBFGRJ010000585.1:0-2866 GCA_965651135.1 uncultured Myxococcales bacterium | reverse complement strand
CTTGCCCCCTTGCCAAAGCAGTCGACCAGATGTGCACGGACGCACTGGGTCGCGCAAGCAGTTGTCCGGTGCGCATGCCTGTCCCCGATGACATCCGCATCATGAAGAGCCCATAATCTCCGCACCGTCCGCGGTAGCACGCTATCGTTTGCGCACACCTGCATGATGCCAAGCTCATGTCGGTTTTTTATCGATGCTCGGAGTGAGCGAGCTTCAACGGCTCACTTCACGGCCGTCGGCGACCTGTCGGTGACCGCCAACGCGACCACTTCCGCTTCGTCGAAGTGGTACACCAGCCAGAAGCGCGTACCCGAGAACCCGGCGCGAGTAGCAGAGCACCTCACGGTCAGGCTCTGGCATCAGGAACACCCGCACACGTACGTCCCCTCTGCGGGCAGGTGTTCTGCATTGAACGAACGCCCGACGACCCGGCCCACTGCCGCCCGGGTTGCGGCGTCGCCTGCGATCCCGAGGTGGTCCAAGTGTTGGGAGGAACGCCACGCCGAACACCCCCGGGCCAAACCCTGTACCCCCGTTCAGGCGGCGATTTTTTCCAAGCATCCCAACTACTTGGAGTGGTGGGTCGACAGGGACTCGAACCCTGGACCAATGGATTAAAAATCCACTGCTCTACCGACTGAGCTATCGACCCGATGGCCCAAAGGGGCGGCCTTACTAGCGCGAAACCGCTCGTCGTTCCAGTCCCGTGTCGAGGAATTTCGCTGCCGCGTTTGGGGGCGCGACTCTTAGCTGTGTGGGCGCAGGGTGCTCAGGATTTCGTGGAGCTCGCGGCCCAGATCGGCCTCGGCGCTGCGCCCGAGGATCGCGCCGGCGCTGAACATCGCGAAGCTGACGTAGTCGTGCAAAAGCTGTTTCAAGATCGCCTCCGGATCTGCGCCGGCGGACACTAGCAAGGCATTTTCTACCACTACTTGGGGCTCGAAACGGCCTTGAGCGTCCGGCCCCGCATTCCGAAACAAGATGTCGTAAACGCCGGCGCCTACCGCGAAGGAGGCCATGCTGGCCTGGAATTCCGCGGAACGCCCGGCCGCTTGGACTCGCTCGTGCAAGGGCCCCAGGATGTCGTTGGCAGCGGCAACCAGGGCGGTAGGCCCACCCTCGGTGCGCGGGGGATGAATCACGATGTGCTTGGACTGCACGAGCGCATAAAGCTGTTTGGTGGTCTCGAACTCACCGAGACCGGTGGCGCGCCCGATGCTCTCGACGCTCATGCGCCCATCGACCAGAGCGTAGACCTCGGCGAACTCGGCGCTCGGCGGGCTTTGGCCATCGGCTTTGCTGGGAACATGGTTGGCACTGGGAATGCGTTGACGAAAGAAGCGCAGCTCGTCCATGCGCGTCACGCCATCCATCAGCAACACATTGGCGCTGACGACTTGCTGGGTCACTAGCTTGGTGTCGTCGAAGCCGTCCAAAAAGTAAAACGTTCCGTCACCTACGGTCAGCGTGGCGAAGACGACCTCTTCGACTTGGCGGCGTATGTAGCGGAAGACCTCGTTGCGCTCCAGCAAGCCCAGCTCCACCGCTGCTTCACCAAAGCGCTTCCCCGACGAAACCTGGTCCATGATGGCGTCGAGCTGGGCTTGTGTGAGCGCGCCGTATCGATAGAGCACTGCCCCCAATCGCTCGGAATCCTCCGAGGTTTGCACGCCAACGACGTTGCCCTGATCGAAATAGATGGAGCGCCGCGTGTGCCGCTCCATCACGCACAGCTCGCCGCGCCACGCTGCTTGACCCACGAGCGCGAGCACGTCGCACATCATGCCCGGCGTCGTGATCTCCCCGGCTAGCCGCACCAGGGCGCCGTCTTCGATGTCGCGCTTACCGTCTTCGCCGGTATAGCGCATGAACACCACGTGATTGGGAGCCGGCAACAGCCGATACGTACCCTCGCGAGCTCGCATCCACTGGCTGGCCACGGTGCCGATTGGATGCGCTTGGCCGCTCTTGTCGATCCTGATCAACTCGTCCCGAGCGTCTTGCATGCAAAAGGGCCTTGTACTCAACCGTAACTCAAAACCGGCTCGAAGCACACGGCGTGATGCGGCTCGGTACAGGCGACGAGCCGCGCGACACGGGCACAGACACTTACCTCAGTTCGGCTACCGTTTTACCGAAAAGGCGCTCGAGGCCACCGAGCACTGCGTCGTTCGGAGTCACACGCGTTCCAACGAGATCGAGCACTGCCTCGGCGCCACCAGGCAGCTCCAGCACCAGCTCGACCGGGCATGTTCCGGGCGACTCGCCCAACAGATCTTTCAGGCGTTCGAGATCGCACTTGCGCGTCCTCTCCGCCTCCAGCCGAATGGAAACCGCTCGGGTAGCGCGCAGCACGGCATCCGCGAGAGGCTCCACGCTGTCGACGAAGAGAGTCGGCTCACGCTCATCGTCGGGCTCGTCCGTCACCGGAAAGCTCACTTTTCCCGACACCAGCACCGGCTCACCGCTTTTCAGCAAGTGCGAGTAGGTGTCGATGCGGTCGCCCCTGAGCTTGGCCTTTACACGGCCGTACACGTCTTCAATCTCGAAAAACGCTGCTTTGCCGCCCGACCCGCCGCGAAACATGCGTTCCTGATAGTTCTCCACCATGCCCGTCACGCTGACGCTGCTCCAGGGCTGTTCCGCGGCGATCTTCACGGTGGCGAGTGCGCCCAGGCGGGCCAGCTTGTCGCCATAGCGAAACAAGGGGTGCCCCGACACGTAGCAGCCCAGTGCGGCCTTTTCGCGTCGCAACAACTCCATGCGGTCCCATTCGGCCGCCGGAGGGTATTCGTCCTGGCCCACGCCCGTCGCCATGCCGGCTTGTTGCGTGAAATAGAGCTGCAGGAAGCCCCCCATCAGCATC
>CBFGRJ010000584.1:0-2877 GCA_965651135.1 uncultured Myxococcales bacterium | reverse complement strand
GTTGGAGAAGAGCGCCTTCACGAGCGCATCGTGAGGGGTGGGCATGAGCCATCGATGCACGAAAGCGTGAAGAGTGCAACGATCAAGAGTCCTAGTTGCGCCTTCGAGCGCCGCTTCAAATCAGCAAGGGAAGTCAAGCGTCCGTCCGAGCGAGTGGGTAGGCTCTTGCTCGTGAAGACGGAGACCCGATCCTACTACGAAGCGGCGGTCGAGCGAGCTGTCCGCGCGCATCGTTGACTGTCTGCACGAAGCGTTCGCTGCGCGACACATCGCGCTCAGTGACTGAAGAGCACCCCAAAGTGGGGCAGCCGGCGCCCTTCAGCTCCAGGTTGCGGGTGGCTCGTGCCGTGCCCGCTCGGCTCCGCTGGTCCGGCGAAGGCGGTCATCGGCGAAGCCGGTCACCGTCGCCGTCACCGCCACCGGCTCGGATGCGGCCGCGGAAGTGCTCGCGAGAAAGGCCTCCGTGACGCACTTCGCCCCGCCGCCCAACCCCATAAGCCGGGGACGCGCCGGGCGCTTGCCTGTGGCTCGCTTTGCGGCTTAGCTCCCCGGTCATGTGCGCGGACTTGGACGAAGCTATTTTGGAGCGCGTTCGTCAGGCCATTCCCAAGAACGTGATCGACATCGCGAACGTCCTCGATCGCGCGGGTCATCGAACCTGGGTGGTTGGCGGTTCGTTGCGTGATCAGTTGCGCAAAGTGATGGGCCAGGCGGACATCTCACCAGGCGCTGATTGGGATCTGGCGACGGATGCTCGCCCCGAAACGGTTCAGCGTTTGTTCCGGCGCGTCATCCCCACGGGCATCAAGCATGGAACGGTCACCGTGCTCATCGGCAAGCAAGGTTACGAAGTCACCACTCTGCGGGGAGAGGTGGGCTACAGCGACGGTCGCAGACCCGATAGCGTGTACTACGTCGATGATATTCGCGAAGACTTGGCCCGCAGGGATTTCACCGTCAATGCCATCGCCTACGATCCGCTGCGGCAGGAGCTCGTCGATCCGTTCGATGGCATTGGAGACCTCAGGCGGCGCATCATCAGGGCCGTAGGCTTGGCCTCCGACCGCTTCGGGGAGGACGGTCTACGGGTGCTGCGCGCCGCTCGCTTCGTAGCCACGCTCGAGTTCAGTCTCGATCCGGAAACAGCGGCGGCCATTCGCCCCTCGCTCGAGAGTTTCGCCAAGGTCAGCCCCGAGCGGGTCCGCGAAGAGTGGGTCAAGGCGATGAAGAGCAATAAGCCGAGCCGCGCGTTCCAGGTCATGCGCGAGCACGGGTTGCTCGAGGTGACCGCTCCGGTGCTCGCGTCAGGCGAGACGCAACTGGACATGGCGCTTCGTACGGTCGATCTGTGTCCTATCTCCGTATGCCTCAGGTTCGCAGCCCTGCTTCACAACCTGGGCGCACCTACCGAGGCGCCGGTGGGCGCATCACCCGCGTTCCCCGCCACGCATGACCAGCGCGCCGCGGAGTTGGCTCACGGTCTGCTGGCGTCGCTGCGTTTTTCCAACAAAGACCGCGATCACATCGTGGCTCTCGTGCGTCACCATTCGCCGGTCGACCCTCACGCTTCGACCGATGCAGAACTGCGCCGCTGGCTCAGGCGCGTGGGCCCCGAGTTGTTGCCCGATCTCGAACACCTCATGTTGGCCATCGCTCGGGCCCGTAACGACGCGGAGCTCGAGGCGGACATCGAGTCTTTGTTCGCCCGGGCGCACGCCCTGCTGGCTGCCGCTCCTCCGCTGAAGATCGGTGACCTGAAAGTCAGCGGAGCCGATCTCCAGAGAGAGCTTCACCTCGCGCCAGGGCGAGTCATTGGCGAGCTGCTCAAGGCCTTGCTCGACTTGGTGGTGGAGTCGCCCGAGCAGAACGAGCCCGACAGACTCTTGAAAGCGGCGAGAGAGTGGTTGCGCGACAACGAGCCGGGCAGCTCGCGCTAGGGACAGGCATCGAAGCCTCTGCGGCCTCCGCGTCCTCTTGCGGTGCTCACTTCTATGGCGCGGAGCTCGCGCTAAAAGTACGTGGCGCTGAACTGGATGCTCGGCACGGTCATGCTGTAATCACCGTCATAGCCGTCCTCGTTCTCGTACGAGCCGGAGGTGTGGCGAATGGCTGCCACGCCGCCGAGTGACCAGCTGTCGGAAATCAAGAAGTCGGCGCCCAAGCCGCCCGAGAGCATGAAGCCACCGTATTCGGCGTCCTCGTCCTGTGCGCCGCCCCACATGGCACCCAGTTCGGCTCTGATGAAGAAAGGCCCGAAGTACTTCTGGCCCATGGCAAACAGCGTGCTTCCGCTCCCATCGACTTCGGACTCGTTGCTGCCTCCACCGTCGTCCGTCCACTCGTCTTTGTAGTCGAAGGTGCCGGACAGGCCTTCGAATCCGCCACCGATCACGAAGCCTGCACCGACTCCGCCTCCGAATCGGAACGACACCAGGGTGCCGCTGCCTTCGATCGTCTCGGTGCCGGTGAAATCTCCGGTGTACTCGTCTTCGATCGAGACCCACCCGATGCCCAATGCCGCTTGGAAAAAGAAGCCGGTGTGTTCGTCGATGGGTACCCTGCCCGTGGGCGGGGGTGGTGGAACGCCAGGATCGGGCTGAGCCAATGGCGGTGGAGGCACGGCCGCGGGTGCGGGTGCAGCGGGCTGAGGCGCCGGCATGCCTGGCTGACCTGGCTGTCCAGCGGGCATGCCCGGTTGTGCGGCGGGCGCTACGGGTTGGGTGGGGGCCGGCTGTGGTTGCAGGCCGGGTTGTGGCTGCATTCCTGGCTGAGCGGGGGCACCTGGTTGCGCAGGGGCAGGGGCAGCGGGGGCGGGTGCTGGCATGGGTTGCGCGCCCGCACCGGGAGCGGTGCCCGGCGGCGGTGTGGTGGGTGGTG
>CBFGRJ010000583.1:0-2959 GCA_965651135.1 uncultured Myxococcales bacterium | reverse complement strand
GACGAGCGACAATGAGGGTTCGAGCTCGGATTCGGCCTTCACTGGTGTGACCGGTGGCGCTCTGTTGGGTGGTGGCAATGTTCGCACGCCGCTTGTGACCGACGGTGGTGGCGGCCTGCTGCGTCGAGTAGCTACCGGCGCACTGCTTGGCCCCGGAGATAGCGATGCGCGAGGTGTCAATATCGATGCACTGTGATGCGACTGTGAGAGTTGCTCATCTTCGATAGAACAGGGTGACTCCGTGGCGGTACTGTCCACCGGGTCCGTAGTGGCGGTACTGTTCACCGAGTCCATATCCGTTGAGCTCGTTGACGCGCTGGAGCGATCCCGAGACGATGGGTCTTGGCCAGTGAGCAAGTACGGCAGCGAGGTATTCGTGCCCAGGCGCAGCGTGCGGCCACGAGGTGCGTTGGCTGCATGTTCGAAGTTGTCGCCTTCGAACATGAAGTCTGCGCGAGCTTCGTTGATGCCGATGAGGGGTTCCAGGGCGGCAACGACATCGGCCATCTGGGGGAAGCGATCTCCAGGCTCCTTGTGAAGGCAGCGCGCGACGATGTTGCAAAGCTCGCGGCTCAGGGTGCCTTGATGTTGCTCGCTGTCGAGGTTCTCTGGGCGCTGGTGCCGGCCCAAGCTGATTTGCTGCTCGAGGGGTAGAGGGTCTACGAATACGTGGTGGTGTATCAGTTCGTGGGGGTCATCGAGCACCTCTTGGTAGGGGTGTTCGGCCAACAGTTCGTAAAGGATGATCCCGAGCGAATAGATGTCACTGCGTGGCGTGGCCTCCTTGTAGCCTTGCGGCCGCAGCAGTTCTGGAGCGGTGTAGGCTGGGCTGCCATGGACTTCTGCGCTATCGCATCCGGCGGGTTGGTGAGGCACAGCCGGGTTTGCACCGCTTTGGTCAAGAGCGGTCTGGTTGCTTGCCCCTTGGCGGGCAGCAGCTTGCACGTGCAACGCTTGCGCTAGGCCCAAATCGACAACGATGGTGCGGCCTGCCTCGGTGACCAATACATTGCTGGGCTTGAGGTCGAGGTGCAGGATGTCTTGCGCGTGCGCGGCGGCGAGGCCGGCAGCGATGTCGATGGCGTAGCGCACCACGTCATCCGGCGCGAGTGGACCCTGCTTACGTAGCTCCCGCAGCGACTTACCGGTCACGAGCTCCGTCGCTATCCAGTAGCGACCGCTGGTTTCCTGCGCCATGTACATGGTTGGCAGATTCTGGTGCCTGATGTTGGCCAGGACTCTCGCTTGTTGGCGGAGGTTCTGAAGCAGGACCTCTTGTTCTTGCTCGGTTTCGCGCACCAGCTTGAGCGTTTTAATCGCCACTGGTCGTTTGAGCTCGCCATCGCGCGCCAAGTAGACATCGCCAATGTGGCCGCGCGCCATGAGGCTCACGATAGTATACGGGCCACAGGCCTGCCCCGGGGCGAATGGTCGCTTTGCCAAGAGCGCACGTTCGATACCGGCCAAAGCGGAGTCGAACTCCTCCGCGCGTGCATAACGCTGACTGGGATGTCGTTGGAGCGCCTTCTTGATGATAGTGTCTAAATGCTTCGGAAGCTCGGCTGCCAAGAGCTTCAAATCGGGTTCTTGTCGTGAGTCCGCCAGGCTATTCAGGTGTCCCACGATAGTCTGTGCTGAAAATTGCAGCTTGGCGTCCCCCATGACCTCTGGCGTGAACAAGTCGAAGGGGTCGCTGCCCACGATCATCCGGTACAAGACCAGACCAATCGCGTAAATATCCGTGCGCTGATCGACGGGCAGCTCTTCCATGAACTGCTCGGGGGCGGCGTAGCGCGGTGTCCCTAGAAACACGCCGCTCAGGCTCTCCTTCTTGAGTTTTCGAAACTTTGCCTGACTGTCGGTCTTGGGTAGCAGCTTGGCTAGGCCGAAGTCGATTACCTTGATGCAGAGCTCGGACGCGTCATTTTCGTTCGGCCGGTGGAGAAAGATATTGTCCGGCTTCAAGTCTCGATGAATGATGCCGCGCTTGTGAGCATAGCTCATGGCCGCGAGGATTTGACGTGTGCACACCACCGCTTCGAGCGGGTCCAAACGGCCACGCTCCTCCAGGAGATCGTACAGCGTGCGTCCAGTGAGCTTCTCCATCGCGATGTAAGCGCGCTTATCGGCGGTGAATCCGACATCGAGCACTTTGACGATGTGTGGGTGATCGAGCTGTGCGACATTCTTCGCTTCCGCCAAGATCCGATCCACCGTCGACGCATCGTCGGCCACGGCGTGTTTGAGGATCTTGACTGCGGCGTCCGTTTCGAGATTCCGGCTCTCGGCCTCGTAAACTTGGCTGAAACCACCCTCGCCCACGCATTTGAAGATGGGATCGCCGTCTTCCGAGAAACCTTTGACCTTCGTTCGGTAGCGAGTGCCATGGAGCGGATCCCGCGGGTCCCTCTTTCCCCTGGAATACTTGACTGTCTTGCGCTCCGCGGCCACCACACCCCTCCTCAAAGTTAGCTCTTGCCCAGTGGTTTTCGCTTCTGCCGCGTGCGAGCCCGGCTCTTGCCTTCCGTGGATGATTCTCTTTTCCCCGAAGGTTCCTTTTTCCCCGAAGCCTCTTTCCTCACTGGAGTGTGAGTATAGCCGAGTTTCTCGAGACTGGCCTGATACAGTTCCAACACACTTCCATAGTCCGTATCGCCCTGGAGCAATAGGGCGCCGACGGCCTGGCGGGCGCGAGTTGGTGATATGCCTTGGAGTACCAAGCCTTCGACGACCTCCCGACCCCACTCGATACGATCCCGAGGGTTCGCATGCGCCGTCGCAGCAGGCTCTGGCGCGGTTTCGCTGCTGGTGTATGGGGAGCCTTCCCCCGTCATGATCCAGTGGGCATTGAACCCGGTTTTCTTGGAAATTCTCTGGATGGTGTGACCGTCGACTTTGGCGCTGCCCGTGTCTCGCTCCTTCTGGATACGCTTGGCGAGTGTTGCAGGGGCCAACCCGC
>CBFGRJ010000582.1:0-3001 GCA_965651135.1 uncultured Myxococcales bacterium | reverse complement strand
GACCATCGTCGCCTGAACCGCGCCGCTCGCGCAGAGCGCGCCAGCTCCGGCCGCGCTCTATGCCGCCACTGCAAAGAAGCGATAGCCAAGGGCGAGCTCCGCATCGCTCTGGAATTCATCGAAGAGGGCATGCCCTCGGCCGGCGGCTTCATCCACGTGCGATGCGCGGAGGACTACTTCGGTACCACCGAGCTGTTGGCACGCCTTCGGCGTTCCAGCCCCAAGCTCGAGGCAGCGGACTTCGAGGAGCTTGGCCGCATCCTCAAGTGACCAGCAGCGCTAGCCTCATCCGAAGCGCAGAGCTCGTGGGCGTCGTACGCCCGCGCGCCGACACCTTGGCGCTCAGAGCGCGGCGTTGGTCGGCCGAGCTCGAAAAGCTCGGTATCGAGCTGCCCCTGTTCTTGGTCGCCGACTTCGGGCTCTTGCTCGCCGTGCCGCCGGCCCAACGCGAGCTCGGGCCACCGCGCTTCGAGGCCCTCGATGGACTAGCCGAGCCCTCGCTAGCGGAGCCCTATCACCAGCTGGTCCTCGAATTTTCCGAGACCGAGTTGTGCCGTGAAGCCCAGTCGCTGTCACTCGGGGACGATTTGATCGTCACGCTGCTCGCGCGCCTGTTCGCCAAGCTCACCGCCGCGTCTCGGCCCGAGCTAGACACGCTGCGACAACTCTGCGAGTCGAGGCTTTACCTGCTCAGCGTGGCCGATGCGCTGGATCTCCGCGCCATCGAGCTTTTGGGCCTTTTGAGTGGAGAGCTGACCACAGGCGCCCTGAACGTGGTCGAGCTGCTCGCCGCGCTCAGATCTCCTGAAGCCACGGCCATCGCTCAGTTCTCGCTGCAGATTCTCCCGAGTGTGCTCGAGCCACCGCGCGAAACCGCCGTGAGCCCGCACGCCGCCTTCGGCTACGCCGGTCTCTCACGCCAAGGCAGCATCGACTCGCTGGTTCTCACGGAGCTCGCATGGGACGACATAGAGCTCGAGCGGCGCCTTCTGGAACACGAGGTGCTCTACTACGCCCGGGAACACGGCCGCGAGGAAACCAAGCGCCTGCACCACCTGCTCATCGATGCCTCGGCATCCATGCGCGGGCTGCGCACCGTCTTCGCTCGGGGCATGGCCCTCGCTACGGCCAAGAAGTTGCTGCTTTCGGGTGACGACGTATGGCTCTCGTTTTTCGACTCGCGCTTGTACGAAGCCCACGCCTGCCCAGCGGGCAATATTCCCACGGCGCACGTGCTGGCCTTCAAAGGTGAGCGGGGGCGCAATCCGCAGCGAGTCTTTCGAGATCTGGCGATTCAACTGGAGGCTCGCCGACGCAAAGACACGCGCCAGCAGCTGGTTCACCTTTTCACACACGCGGCCCTGTACATCCCCAGACAACAGGTCGAGCATTTGGTGCGACTGGCGACCGTGGCGGCGGTGTTCATGCTTCCCTCGAGCGGCAAGCTCGAGCTCGACTACCTCGACCTCCTCGCTCGCCACTGGGTGGTCGACGACCACGCTCTGGCAGCAGGGGCGGCGCGCGATAAAGCGGCGCAACGCATCTTGAGCGAGATCGACGCTACGGGCGCACCACCACAGCCGGCGAGGTCCACGTGATCGAGTGGTACGAGCGGCGCAGCATTTTGATCGACTTGGACGAGCACGTCAGCCGAGCCAAACAACTCGGCAGGCAGGGCGACTCCACGGCTGCGATCGGCGAGCTTTTGGCAGGATTGCACGAGCTCCACGCCGACGAGCGCTCGTGGGAACGCGCGGCCCGACTGCTCTACGAGCTGTTCGATCATCTGGATTTGACCAGCGAAGCGCTGACGCTGGCGTGGTACTTGGACGACCGCGAGCTGATGGACCCCCTGCTCGAACGCGTGTCCCCCGCCGACAAAGCACGCACTCTGTACGGGCAGGCCGCGCTGGGCTTGGTCAGCAAGGCCGACGAGCGCACCTATTTCGAACGAGCCGCTTCGGCCTTCGAGACGGCCGAGCTGATTGTCCACGCAGCGATCAGCTACGAACGTGCCGGCAATCACCAAGCCGCGCGCGCCCTGTGGTCCCGCCTGGCGCAACAGCTCGACCACCAAGTGGACCACCGGGGCGACGACCCCTACGCAGCCGGCCTGGCTCATTTCAATCTAGCGCGCTCGTGCCAAGAGCAGGGTGAAATCGAGACGGCCCGCAGCGCCACGGTGGCCGCCGTACACCGACTCGAACAAGCCGCCGATGCGTTCGAGCAAGCCGGACGGCGCGAGCGAGCTTTCGACTGCTATCAAGTGCTGATCCGCATCGGAGAGCTCGGGGGCAGCTTCGAGCACATCCTCGAGGGCAGCGTCAACGCCATACGGATCTTGCGCCAAGATAACCTGCGCCACCATGCGCTACGGCTTTATCAACGCACACTGCAGCTCGGCGACGCCGCCTCCGAATACGCCGCCGCCGCCACTCTGGCAGCCGAAATGAGCGAATACGCCCGTTCGCACGGCCTTACACGAGTGACCGAGTACGCGCTGGGCGAGCAAGCTCGCTCGTGGCACAAGCTGGCCGAAAACCAACGCGCTCGGGGAGCACCCCCCGAAATCGTCGAACCGGCACTACACCAGAGCCTGCTCGCCTACGCGGAGTTGGGCCAGTTCGAAGCCGTCACCAAGCTCTACGAGGCCCTGGAACACCTCAGCCAAGGCACCGCCCGCGCGCAGCGCTACGCCCGCGCCAGAGCGCGCAGCCAACAGGCGAAAAACCAGGGTTCCCCCGTACGCGATTCGGGCCTGGGTCCGCCCGATGCCATTGTCGACGTCTGGTTCGAAGATCTCATCGAGTGGGAAGACGCCGGCTCGGCGAGCGCTCGCTGCGCCTACATCGTCTTGGACGCCGACGGCCAGATAGACCACGTGACGCGGCGCTCCGCGGTGCTCGGCCGTCTGACGGCGCTGGCCGCCGAAAAAACCGCCAAAACCCAGGAGCGCCCAGCGGACAAAGCCCTGCTGGTGCTGGCGAACCAGCTGACGCCG
>CBFGRJ010000581.1:0-3047 GCA_965651135.1 uncultured Myxococcales bacterium | reverse complement strand
CGGCCCAGGTGCCACCACCAGTGGTAACCCGATAGCCGAACCCGAACACCCGGGCGACGGCAGCGGTGGCTCGAGCGCAGGACCGCGCGATCCGGGTGGCGGCTCGAGCGCTGCAGGCGCTGCGGGCGAGGGCGGCGCTCCCGGCATCTCTCACTGACGAGCCTGAACGTTGCTCGGCGTTCGTCCGAACCTCGACACTTCACGCCGTTCACCGCCGACCCGCGAGCGCACCGAGCGCTTGACATTTGGATCTCAGCATGCACGAGTCCAGCCGTGCCTCGGTCCGCATTCCACCCTTTGACGACACCATGAGCTGGTTCGAGCGTTGGCTCAGCCGGATAGCAGAGATTCAGGTACGGCATCCGCTCGGTGTGGTCCTGGTAGCCCTCGTGACCCTGGTGCCGACTGCTTGGCTCGCGACCGGCCTCGAGGTGAGGACCGGCTTCGGCGAGTTGCTCCCGGATTCGAGTCCCAGCGTCGTCGAGCACCGCAAGGTCTCATCGCGCCTGGCCTCACACTCGACCCTGGCGGTCACGGCCGAAGCCAAGCAGCCGGACGTGTTGCGCAAGTTCTTGGTCGAAATGACCGCTCGTTTTCGCGAGCTGCCATCCGAATGGGTCATCAGCGTCGACAACGGCCCACACGAGGTGACGCGCTTCTTCGAGAAGCACAAACACCTGTACGCCGACCTTTCCGATATCGAGACCCTGCATCGAGACGTGCTCGAGCGGTACGACTGGGAGGTCGGCGCAAAGCTGGGCCTCAACCTGGATGACGAGCCTCCACCGGCTCTGGACATCGACGATCTGGGCCAACGCGTCGAAAAAAAGCTCAAAAAAGCCCGGGCAGAAGCCCCCGGCGACGGGCAATACTACCTTGGCGAGAACGGGCGGTTCGCCGTCATCATGCTGCGCACGACGTTGGGGTCGACCGACCAACGGGCTTTCGAGCTTCAGGCGCGCATCACCGAGCTCCTGGAGCAAGCCAACTACAAGAAGTTGGATGCGAGCTTTCGCTACGGGTTCGCCGGCAGCCTGATCACGGGTGCCGAACAGTACCGTGCCGTCACGCGCGATCTGACCGAAGTCGGAGCCATCGGCTTTACGCTCGTGCTGCTGGTGGTCTACCTGTTCTTCTTGCGGCTGCGCGTCCTGGCCGTCTTGGGGGTATCGATTGGGATCGGCTGCGTGTGGTGCTTTGCGTTCGCAGAGTTGGCGGTCGGACACCTGAACGCGGCCACCAGCTTTTTGATCAGCATCGTCGCCGGCAACGGCATCAACGCCATGGTCGTGTACATGGCCCGCTATTTGGAGGCGCGCCGGCGCGAAGCGCAGACGGTGGCGGGGGCAGTGCTGGCCGCCAATCTCGGCACCTACCAGGGCACCTTGGCGGCTGCCGCAGTCTCGGCAGCCGCGTACTCCGCCTTGATGGTGACGGACTTCAGGGGCTTCCGGCACTTCGGCATCATCGGAGCCTCCGGCATGCTGTTGTGCTGGGTGGTCACCTACACCGTGCTGCCTTCGCTCTTGGTGCTGTGTGAACGCCTGCGACCCTTGGCCGGAGCGCGTGACTTTCGCGATCGCATGGCCGGCGCGTACGGGCGCCCCTTCGTGTGGTTGGCCAAGCGTTTCGCATGGCCGCTCAGCGTGGTCACACTAGTGGTTGGTGTTGGTTCCGCCTATCTGACGTGGCGCTACTTCTCGGGAGATCCGATGGAGTACAACCTCAGGAACATGCGTAACGATCAGCTCAGCGAAAGCGCGGCGGGTCGGCTGGGGCTACGCATCAACCGCGTTGCCGGTAGATTGAGCCAAAGTGGGCGCGCGGTCGTGGTCGACAGGCTCGATCAGGTCGAACCCTTGGTCCACGAGCTAGAAAAGCGCCGCGACAGTGCCGAAGAGGGCAAGAAGCCGTTCGGTACCATCGCCAGCATCTATTCGCTGCTACCCAAAGACCAGGAAAAGAAGCTCGAGCTCTGGAAGGACATTCTCGACCGCGTCGAACGCGCAGAGAAAAAGGGCTTGTTTTCGGAGGAAGAGCTCGCCCGCGTCAAAAAGCACTTGCCTGCCACTCTGAAGCCTTTGGGCCCCAAGGATCTTCCCCAATTGATTGCGGCACCGTTCGAAGAGAAAGACGGCACCCGAGGCAGAATCGTGTACGTGGCGCCAACCACGGGCAGGAGCCTCTACGACGCCAACTACTTGATGCTTTGGGCCGACAGCTTGCGCGAAATTCGGCTACCCAACGGTGACATCGTCCGCGGCTCTGGCGAGGCGGTGATCTTCTCCGACATGCTGCGGCATATCGCGCGCGACGCGCCGCGCGTCACGCTGCTCAGCTTCGTGGGCACCGCGCTCGTGATCTTGTTCGCGTTCCGAGGACGCCCTGGAGGTTTTTTGGCGCTCGGCAGCCTGACGCTTGGGGTCATGGTGCTGGTGGCGAGCTTGTGCCTGGCCGACGTCAAGCTCAATTTCTTGAACTTCATTGCGTTGCCCATCGCGATTGGGGTCGGCGCCGACTATGCGGTCAACGTCATGAAGCGGCGTGAGCTCGAAGGCGAAGAGGGCATGGAGCGCGCCTTCATCGAGACCGGTGGAGCCGTCGTCGCATGCTCCATGACCACGCTCTCGGGCTACGCCGCGCTGCTATTCAGCGTCAACGGGGCCGTGAGGAGTATGGGGTTCGCCGCCGGAGTCGGTGAGCTGGCGACGCAGCTTTCGGCGATGTTGCTGCTGCCTGCCGTGCTCTACACCGCGGCTCGGGTCCGTTCGAGAAGGTCAGCTCCCGCGGCCAGCAAAAAGTAGCTCTACTTTGCGCATACGCTTGCGTTGCGGGCAATCATGCGCAAACGTTGTGTCACACAGCAACTCATCCACGAAAACTTCGAAGGGTGGGGCGGGTTTGGTACTCCGCCTCAGGCCAAACAGGGTGGTCGGGCCGCCATCCGTGACTCGCGAGGCGACGTGCGCGTACGTCTCGAAAGGAACGGACAATGGTGGAGCGATCCAAAGTTCGAAGTGCGAAGAGCAACGCCGCAGAGTCGGCAG
>CBFGRJ010000580.1:0-3094 GCA_965651135.1 uncultured Myxococcales bacterium | reverse complement strand
CAACGCACCAGCCGCGACCGCGATTTGTTGGCCGATGCCGAGCGAGAACCACAGCGTGCCGATCCGATCGAGCAGGCCGTCAGGCGCTACACTCGTCGGCTCGGTACCCTGCGCGCTCATGCCTGGTGACCTTCCGGACGCAAGAGCGGGAACGCGATCACGTCACGAATCGAGGGCTGGTTGGTCAGCATCATGTGCAGACGGTCGATGCCCATACCGAAGCCTGCGGCAGGTGGCATGCCGTGCTCGAGCGCCCGCACGTAGTCCTCGTCGTAGTCCATGGTCTCCTGCTGACCGCGGCTCTTGCGTTCGACCTGGTCTTTGAAGCGCGCGGCCTGGTCTTCGGGATCGTTGAGCTCGCTGAACGCGTTGGCCAGCTCACGGCCGTGAACGAAGAGCTCGAAACGATCCGTGAGCGACGGGTCGCTGTCTTTTTTGCGAGCCAAGGGCGAAACCTCAGCCGGGTGATCGGTGATGAACACCGGTACGCTGTGTGCGCCGTCTTCGCTCATGTAGTCCTGGGCCAAGAAAGGCTCGGCCAAGTACTCGTAGGCGATGAAGATGCGCTCGCCTTGAGTCTCGCAGCCGCTTAGCGCCTTGCGTAGGTTCTGCCAGTCGATGCTTCGGGCGCGCTCGGAGGCCGAGGTCCACTCCTTGATCCAGCCGCTCGCGCGCTCTCGCTGGGGCGTCGGGGTGTCGTCACCTGCGGCGAGCTCCGCCAACTGCTCGGGCAGGTCACCGGGTAGACCGGCCTTGCTACAAGCCGCAGCAATCGCCTCGAGCATGGGGATGCGCTTGAAGCGCTCGTCGAGCGTGAAGGGACGCGCCTGTTTCCAGCCGGCGTAGAGCGCCGCTTGGCCGCGCTTGACCAGGTCGTGTTCGAGCTTTTTGTCGATGTGCCGCAGCAAGTGCTCGGTCATGTCCATCAGCGTTTCGTAGGTCGCGTACGCCTGATAGAGCTCGAGCATGGTGAATTCGGGATTGTGGCGCGTGCTGACGCCTTCATTGCGATAGCAGCGCGCCACCTCGTAGACACGTTCGAAGCCGCCTACGAGCAGCCGTTTCAAATACAGCTCCGGCGCAATGCGCAGGTAAAGATCGAGATCGAGTGTGTTGTGGTGCGTCTGGAACGGTCGCGCGGCTGCCCCGCCGATCAACGTGTGCAGGCTCGGCGTCTCCACTTCAATGAAGCCGTGGTCATCCAAAAATGAGCGCAAACCCGCGAGCAAACTGGCGCGCGCCGCGATCACCGAAGCCACTTCGGGGTTGGCGACCATGTCGACGTAGCGTCGCCGATAGCGCAGATCGACGTCACTGAGCCCGGCCCATTTGTCCGGCAACGGCCTGAGCGCTTTGCCGATGACTCGGAGCGAGCGCACCATGAGGCTGAGCTCCCCCTTCTTGGTCACCATCATGGTACCGATGGCTTCCACGTGATCGGCGATGTCGAGCACTTCGAGCTCGGTGAAGCCTTCGCCCATCACGTCTTGCTTGGCGAACAGCTGGAGCTCTCCGGAGCCGTCACGCAGGGGCAAGAACGACGCTTTGCCGAACCCCCGTCGCGCCATGACGCGGCCGAACAGCACGACCTCACGGTCACCTGCAATCGCAGCAACCTTGTCCGCGTCGTAACGCAGCTCTTCGGCCGGCTCCAACAAGGCGGGCGCGAACTCTTGCCTGAGCTCGGCGATCATTCGGCGACCTTCGGCGAGCTGGTTCGAGAACGGGTTTTTCCCCTGCTCCCGCAGGCGCCGAGCCTTGTCGCGCCTGACCTGGATCAAAGCCTCCTCGCCGCTTGAGTCGGCTTCGGGTGCGTCTTTCACCGGCTGTTTCGCGCGTTCCGCCATGATCGTGAGCCCGCGGTCTAGCGCGGCGGGCGGGCCGAGTCTAGAGCACATCTAGCCCGATCGGGGTGCGACCGCCTCAGTTGGCTTTTGCGTCGGCGCTTTGCAGCAGGTAGGCCTCGATGAACCCGTCCAGATCGCCATCGAGTACGGCCTGCACGTCGCTGCGCTCCACCTCCGTGCGCAGGTCTTTGACCATTTGGTAGGGCTGAAGCACGTAGCTTCTAATCTGGTGCCCCCAGGCGATGGAGCCCTTCTCCGCCTCGTAAGCGGCTTGCGCGGCCTCGCGCTTTTCCTGCTCGCGCTCGTATAGCTTGGCTTTCAGCATTTTCAGGGCCATCGCCCGGTTCTGGTGCTGGCTGCGTTCTGCCCGACACACCACTACGATGCCGCTCGGCACGTGCTTCATACGCACTGCCGTCTCGACCTTGTTCACGTTTTGCCCACCTTTGCCACCGGCGCGCATGGTCGAGATCTCGAGATCGTTCTCGTTCACTTCGATGTCGATCTCGTCTTCGATGTCGGGTGTGACTTCCACCGCAGCGAAGCTCGTGTGACGGCGCGCGTTGGAGTCGAAGGGACTGATACGCACCAGGCGGTGCACACCCATTTCAGCGCGCAAGAAGCCGTACGCGTTGGGCCCGCTAGCAATGAACGACGCCCCGTCGATGCCGGCTTCGTCGCCCGCCTGGTAGTCGATGATGTCCGTCTTGTAGCCTTTTCGTTCGCAGTACCTGAGATACATGCGCAGCAGCATTTCCCCCCAGTCTTTGGCTTCGGTGCCACCGCTGCCGGGGTGCACGCTCACGATGGCATTGGCGTGATCCACCGGGCCCGAAAGCATACGAGACACCTCGGCGGCTCGCATTTTTTCGAGCAGCTGGGGCAGCTGTTCTTCCGCTTCGCGTATGACGGCTTCGTCCTGCTCCGCGGCCCCAAGCTCGAGATACTCCAAGGTATCGTCGATTTGCCGGCCCAGGTTCTCGACCAGCTCGATGCGTTCTTGCGCAGTCGCGCGCTGGCGCATCAAGGCTTGGGCCTTCTGTTGGTCGTTCCAGAAGTTGGGCTCGGTCGATAGTTGGTCGAGCTCTTCGACCTCTCGCTTCAGCCTTGGAATGTCAAAGAGACCCCCTTAGCGCCATGAGACGCCTTTGGAGATCCGCCAAGGTATTTCGAGTATCAGCCAACATGGGAGCCTCGGTGTACTATGCCGCGAAAAGCCGCGCCAGCCGGAACATCCCCGCCCGGAG
>CBFGRJ010000579.1:0-3095 GCA_965651135.1 uncultured Myxococcales bacterium | reverse complement strand
CCGTGAAGGGGCCCCCTTCGCGCCGCGCCTCGAACATGCTTTCGAGCGCCGCTTCACCCACGCCGCGCACTGCGCCAAGGCCGAAGCGAATCTGCGGACCCAGGCGATCTTTTAGCTTGCCGGGACCGCGAGCTGGGCCATCGCCGGCAGGATGGCTGTAGACGACGGTGAAGTCGGTTTCGCTCATGTTGATGTCCGGTGGCAACACGCTGACGCCCCAAGCGCGCGCTTCGGCGATCGTGCGCACCACCTTGTCGATCTTGTCCTTGTCGGCCGTGAGGGTCGCGGCGAAGAACTCCGTGGGGTAGTGCCGCTTCAGAAACGCCGTCTGATAGGTGATGAGTGCGTACGCCGCCGAGTGCGATTTATTGAATCCGTACGACGCAAAGCCCTCTACCTCTTGGAATATCGCTTCCGCCTGAGCAGGATCGACGCCGTTTTTCTGCGCGCCTTCGATGAAGGCTTGCTTCTGACGCGCCATTTCTTCGGCCTTCTTTTTGCCCATGGCGCGGCGGAGCAGGTCGGCGCCGCCCAGCGAATAGCCTGAAAGCCGCTGCGCGATCTGCATCACCTGCTCTTGATAAACGGGCACTCCATACGTCGGTGCCAGCACGTCATCCACCAGATCGTGCAGCTTGCGGATCGGCTTTCTACCGTGCTTGCCGCCGATGAAATCGTCGATCATGCCCGTGCCGAGCGGCCCCGGTCGGTACAGCGCGACCGCCGCGACGATGTCTTCGAAGCAGTCGGGTTTGAGCCCGCGCAGCAGTTGCTGCATGCCCGATGATTCGAGCTGAAAGACGCCGGTGGTATCGCCCGAAGAGATCAGCTGGTAGGTGCCGGCATCGTCGAGCGGGATCTTGGTGATGTCGAGCGGACGGCCTTGGCGGTCGGGGCGCGCATTGACCAGCCGTCCCGCAATGTCGATGACGGTCAGGGTCTTCAAGCCCAAAAAGTCGAACTTGACCAACCCTGCGAGCTCGACGTCGTCCTTGTCGTACTGCGTGACGATGGTCTGCTCGCTCGTGAAGCACGGCACATGATTGTGCAGAGGGCCGTCGCTGATGACCACGCCGGCTGCGTGCATGCCCGCATGTCGCGTCAGGCCTTCCAACTTGCGGCTTTGATTGATCAGCTCGCCCACCTCGGGGTCGCTTTCGACCAGGTTCTTGAGCTTCGGCTCCACCTCCAGAGCCTCGTCTATGGTGCACATTTTGCCCTGCCCTTTTTCGGGGACCAGGCTGGCGATGCGCTGCGCATCGGGAGCGGCGATGCCCATGGCACGCGCGACGTCTTTGATCACGCTGCGCGCTTTCAAGTTTTGGAACGTCGCGATTTGGCCGACGCTCTGAGTGCCGTACTTGGAGGCCACGTACGCGATCACTTCGTCCCGCCGTGACATGCAAAAATCGATGTCGAAGTCGGGCATGCTCACGCGTTCGGGATTCAAGAAGCGCTCGAACAACAGATTGTAGGGCAGCGGATCGATTTCGGTGATGCCCATGCTGTAGGCCACCAAAGAGCCAGCTCCCGAGCCGCGACCAGGCCCTACCGGAATGCCGCGGTCTTTTGCCTCACGAATGAAGTCCCAGACGATCAAGAAGTAGCCCGGGTATTGCATGCCGATGATGACTTCGATTTCCCTCGCCAATCGCTGGCGGTACTCGGCCTCATCGAAAGACTTCCCGGTCGCCCGGAACTCTTCGAAGCGGGCCTCGAGACCGCGCTCCGCGACGAAACGAAAGTAGCTGTTGACGTCATGGCCTTCCGGCACGGGAAACTGGGGCAGCATCGGGCGTCCCAGCGTCAGCTCCAGGCCGGAGCACATTTCGGCCACGCGCAGCGTGTTTTTCAGCGCATCGGGGTGATTGGGAAACACCGCCGCCATCTCGGCTGGACTCTTCAGGTACATCTCGAAGCTGCCGTGATGTCCTGGCAGCGCTTCGGAGTACTTTCGACCCAAGCGCACGCAGTCGAGGTATAAGTGCGCCTGTCCGTCCTCTTTGGACATGAAGTGCACGTCGTTCGTGGCCACCATGGGCAGTTCCAGATCGCGCGCCGCGCCTTCGAGGATTTGGTTGACCACGGGCTGCTCGGGTAGCCCGTGATCCTGGAGCTCGACGAACACGTGCCCAGGCTCGAAGATGTCGCGCAAGCGCGCCAGTGCGGGACGCGCCGCTGACTCGCCGTGCTCGAGAATTTGCTGGGGAACATGTCCTCCGAGGCAACCGGTGAGAGCCACGAGCCCTCGGGCACGCTCGGCGGTCGCCTCGAGCGTGACGCTCGGCCCCGCCTCGGACGCCGGCTCCGAGTAGCCTTGCGACACCAGGCGAATCAAATTCTGATAGCCTTCGTTGTTCGCAGCCAACAGCACTAGGTGAGACAGCGCGCCCTTGCCGCTGCTGCTAGCCAGGTTGATCTCCGCACCAAGGATCGGCCTGACACCCACCTTGCGACAATTGTTGTAGTGCCGGATCGCCCCGAACATGTTGTGGTGATCGGTCATGCCGATCGCCGGCATCTTCAGCTGGCGGACCCGGCTCGCCAGATCTCCCACCTTGATGGTGCCGATCAGAAACGAGTACTGCGTGTGGACGTGCAGGTGGACGAACTCTACTGCCACGCCTGTCCGAGTAGCACGTTGGCGGGCAACGAGAGGCCAAAAGCCCACCTGAGCGATATTCCACCCTACCAGGCCGGCCCGTCGCCGTAATGCGCGGCGACCCAGCGCTATTTGAATTGTACAAGCAGCTGATTATAAAGGACAAATCAGCAAAGGGCCGGTTGCTCCACCGAACCAAAAGCCCATCGTGTGAAGACACTGGCCGCCTCGACCGTCTATCGACCCAGACATTTGTTGTCGACGGGAAGGCTTGCGTGGGCTGCCGGACTTGGACTACCGGTGTTCTCGCGTGGTTGAACGTTTCGCCCCAAGCGAGCCGTCCACAAGGAGGAACGGGTTCATGGTTCTCAAGAAAGCTCCGTTATTCGTCGCGCTGCTCTGCGTCGGCTTCGTGACAAGCGCCCTATCGGGCTGCTCCGTCAAAGTTGGGGGCAGCGGTGACGCGCAGTCGGCCCCGCCACCTCCGCCACCT
>CBFGRJ010000578.1:0-3108 GCA_965651135.1 uncultured Myxococcales bacterium | reverse complement strand
AGGCGTTCCAGTGGCTCTCGAGCTTCAGCGGGCAACCTCTCGTGCTCGAGCAACAGAGCGATAGCGCCGTCCAACATGGGCGGCTGCTGAATGCTACCGATGCGGGATAGAAGCGCCATGGGATCCCGCTCGCGCTCGTACGCTCGAAAGGCGACCGCGGCGCGACGCCAGGTGCGCGACACGATCTCCGCCCGCAAGCGTCTTGCCTCTTCGGGATACATGGCCGAAACGTCGTCGTGCTCCCCGAAATCGGCATGTTTATCGTAGAGCTCGAGGTTTCGAAGGGCTACATCCCAATTGGCTCGCCAACGCCCTATGTAGATGCCTCGCTTGAAGACGTCACCTCGTGTCTTGAACAGCTCGCTGTAGGCGCCCCCTTGACCTTTTGCACCTTTGCCTGCCAGCTTGGCCCACAGGCTCTGCCCATCGAACTCATGCCGCGTTGCATTGAGCTCGAGCGTTTCTGCAAGAGTCGGCGCAATATCGACCAGCTCGACGGGCTCCCTATGACGCCGCGGTGATACTCCTGGAACGTGAAGAATCAACGGCACGTGAAGTTGCTCTTGGTGCAAGATCTGACGGTGATAGTGACCGCCGTGTTCGCCGAACTCTTCGCCATGGTCGGCGGTGATCACCACGATGGTACGATCGGCTATGCCCCGTTTCTTTAGCACGTTCAACAGCTGGGCCACCTGCTTGTCCGCGTAGGCGACCTCGGAGTCATAAGCGTCCAGCGGGGAATCCCCGAAATCGAAAGCGGCGTGCTTCTTGTACGGCGCATGAGGCGCCGCGATGTGTGTCCATTGAAAGAAGGGCTCTTTCGCTTCGCGCAACCCCGGAACCTCCATCTTGCGGTATTTGCGCTTCTTGGTCACGTACATGCGATCGAAGCCGCGAAACATCGCGCTCGCGACCGTAAACTGGACATAGGCGCGCGTATCGTAACCTTTGTCCTTGAACAGGGCTGCCAGTACCGGCACTTCTTCCCCTACATCGAAAGTGCGCTTGAAAAGCCGCTTCGCCTTCGGATGGTCGTAGTCGCGCGGTAGATTGCCGGGGTAGATACCCGTCAGTATCGAAGGCAGCGACATCACCGTCATGGATGCCTGAGCAAAAGCCTGCTCGAACAAGACGGACCGCTTGGCGAGCGCGTCCATTGCGGGGCTCGTCTTTCGCGAGTATCCGTACGCGCCCAGATGGTCGGCGCGCAGCGCGTCGATGGTGATGAATAGTACATTGTAGCTGCTTCGCCGCGGAATCGGGTAGCTCACCTCGGGCAGGGGTGGCGGCCATGCTGGTTCGACCCCATCGCAGTCTTCGTCGACTCCGTTGCCGGGCAGATCGAAATTGCCAGCGGCCAGCGCGGGGTCGAAATCATTGCAATCCGATCCGCCAAAGTAGGCTGTCGAGCCGTCCCCGTCGATATCGAGGCGCGCACGCGCCGATGCCAGAATTTTCGAGAAAACCAAGGCAGACGAGTTCCCGTAAACTTCAGTTCGTGCAAGCTCGAAGGCAAGGCAGGCAAGAGCCAACAGCAGCGCGAAAGTCACGCTCCTGCGGGCACGAGCGACGATCCAGCCGAAGGAGCTTCGTCCCTCTCCGAAAGCTCGTGCGTCACTCGCCAACGCGATGACCCAGGCGAGACACAAAGCAAAGCAACCGGTCAGCCCATAGTGAAACTGCTCGTAAAGCCCAGTTAGAATGTACCTATCCGCCCAATAGCAGGCAGCAGCCAACACCACGCCGGTCGCGATGAGCACATTGCGCTTGAGCGCTTTGGGGCGTGCCCACACCCGAAGGCGTCCGAGAATGACCGTAGTGACAAAAGCGATGACCGGGAGCGCCACGTAGACTCCAATGACGGCGGCGCGTGCGCCGGTGCTGAGTGACTCCCACTCCTCGCCGACCCACTCTGCGGGAACCCACACGAAAAAGAGCGCCAACGGTACGCTCAGAATGGCACTGCGGACGTATCTGCGTTCGAGCCAGCCCAGGCGCCGTATCAGGAAGGTGCCCAGCGTTAGCCACCCACCAAACAGCGCACCTAATAGGGCACCCACAACTGAAGCGAGCGCGGTAGCGTAACAAAAGAAGGCCAGCCGGTTGCCGTTGAACCCATCGAGCAACGCAACCATCGCGTCGATGAGCCCGGCCAGGCCACCGGCGGCCAATCCAAGCGCCAAGGCCGCACCAAACCGAGAATAGCCAGACGCACGCCCTAGCGGCGGCGGGTCGGACCCTGTGGAATCAATTGTCGAGTCACCAATACGTGTCACGCCTAGGTCGGCGGAACGTAACACAATTCCTTGGGGTTGAAACGCTATCGTCGTAGGCCGATACCGGCCTACGATCACAGGCGAACCACGCCATAGCTCGCCTCGAAAGTCGCCTCAGCGCGCCGACAGGGGCAGCTCCGGATCCAGCGCGTCCTGTAAACGTCGCGTCAGCAGGGGCGCCAGTGTGAGTGCGTACGTATTGGTGATGTGCGAGCCCTGCCTATAGACGAGAACATCACCAATAACCGGCGGGCAGAGGGCTCCCGGACAGATGTAGTCGCGAATGTCGATGACAACCGTGGCTGGTAGCATGGCGGCCGCTTTAGATTGTGCGTGAAAGCCATTCGAATTGTCGGCCGTCTCGCGTTTGAAAGCACACTGCTTCGCGTCATGAGGATGGGCGAGCATGCAAGCGTAGACGGTTTTCTTGTCCAAGTCGTGCGGCTCCAAATTGTCCAGTACCACCACGACCTTTATCCCGAGCGAGTTCAGCGTTTGCCAGCGACTGACCAGGCCACGCACCATCGCTCCCTCGGTCGGTTCCTCTCCTGCCCCTGGAAAGAAACCCTTGGCCGACCCCTGACCGGTAATGACCGCATCTGGCGGATCGGCCCGGAGCCGCGCCATGACGGCCCTATTGAAAGCGGAGCACGTGCCATATGGTTTACCGCGTCGCTCGATGGCTGCATCCGAGAACGCGCACTGCGACTTGGTAGCGGTCATGAGCTGCCAGCCCAGGGCTTTGCCCGCGGCGTCAAAGGCTTCGTAGTACTGAAGAATTTTGGAGTCGCCCACGACGACCGCTCGCTGCTCGCCATCAAGATCCCCAATC
>CBFGRJ010000577.1:0-3142 GCA_965651135.1 uncultured Myxococcales bacterium | reverse complement strand
ATCAGGATCGTCATGCAGAGCGTCAACCCCTCTACGGGTCAAGTGATCAAAGATTACCATGAAACGCCCATCGAGACGGCCCGCGACATTGCTGGGAGAGTCGGGGACGCTGTCGAGCGCTGGCGCGACGAGCCGGTCGAGCGGCGATCGGCCGCCTTGGAGAAGGTCGCACAAGTCCTGCTCGAAGGGCGCCAGGCGTTCGCCGATCTCATGGCTCGAGAAATGGGCAAACCCGTTACGGAAGGAGTGGCCGAAGTCGAGAAGTGCGCGAAAGTCTGTCGCTACTACGCAAGCCACGGGCCGGCCTTTCTGCAACCCGAGCGAGTGGAGACGGAGGCGTACAAAAGCTACGTGGCCTTCGAGCCGCTGGGGGTGATCTTGGCCGTGATGCCCTGGAACTTTCCTTTCTGGCAGGTGTTCCGCTTTGCGGCGCCGGCGTTGGCGGCGGGCAACGGTGTGGTCTTGAAGCATGCGTCGAACGTGACGGGCTGCGCTATCGCCCTCGAGAAAGTTTTCGCGCAAGCGGGGCTCCCAGAGGACCTATTTCGTGCCGTGTTTCTCGACAAAGAGGCGGTGCTCCCGTTGATCGACGCGCCGCAGATTGCCGCCGTGACGTTGACCGGTAGCCCTGGCGCAGGTCGGGAGATAGCCGCCAGGGCTGGGCGTGCCTTGAAGAAGTCCGTGCTGGAGCTAGGGGGATCGGACCCGTATTTGATCTTGGCGGACGCGGACGTAGAAAACGCGGCCCGCATTTGCGTCAAGAGTCGACTCATCAATACGGGCCAAAGCTGCATCGCGGCGAAGCGTTTCATCGTCGTGCCGGAGCGGCGGGATGAATTCGAGAAACTGGTCGTCCAGTTCATGAGTGCCGCACGTCAGGGCGATCCGCTGGACCCAAGGACGGAGCTTGGCCCATTGGCCCGCGCGGATCTGCGAGATCAGCTGCACGAGCAGGTGGTCAGGAGCGTCGAGAAAGGAGCACGCTTGCTACTCGGCGGAAGTATTCCGAATCGGCCCGGGGCTTGGTACCCCGCTAGCGTATTGACCGACGTTGCACCTGACATGCCGGCGTACGACGAAGAGTTGTTTGGGCCCGTGGCAGCCATTTTGCCGGCCAAGGACGAAGAAGACGCCATTCGCCTGGCCAATGACACGAGCTTCGGGCTCGGAGCCGCCGTGTTTACGTCGGACCGCGAGCGCGGTGAGCGCATTGCGCGTGACCGCCTCAGGGCAGGCAGTTGTTTCGTGAACGCTTACGTTCGCTCCGATCCGCGCTTGCCTTTCGGGGGAATTCGCGATTCAGGCTATGGCCGAGAGCTGGCGGGCTTTGGGATTCGGGAGTTCACAAATGTCAAGACCATTTACGTCGATTGAACAGCGCCGTATTGATGAGGCATTCCGGGGTGTGAACGCGCGGCCCAGCGTTGCGCGTCTGGCGCTGCTTTTTTTACGACCACTGGCGCGATCCCGAGTAAGCTGATTGTCCGCACATGGGAGACGTCAGCATTTCCGAAGCCGACAGGCGCCACGTCTTGATCGTGGAGGACGACGAGGATTCTCGCGATATGCTGAGTCAGTTGGCTGAGCTGTACGGGTACCGTGCAGTCGCCGTGGGCACCGCACGCGATGCTATTGCATCGGCGGAGCGATGCCTACCGACGCTGGCTTTGGTCGATATTGGATTGGCGGATGCGGACGGTTTCGAAGTGGCCGCACAGCTGAGGCGCGTCCAAGGGGGAGATAGCGTTCGCTTGGTGGCGCTGACCGGGTATTCGGATTCTGCGGCACGTACGCGCGCGGAATCCGTCGGCTTCGATGAGTTTGTCGTCAAGCCGCTCATGCCGGAGAAGTTGAACGAGCTGCTTCAACGCTACGCCTGACTAGCGAGGCGCTCACCAACCGGAACGCACCGAGCGTGGCCCTTGGCCACACTGCGCGCAAGCACCGAGTGTGAATGCGGCTCCAGCGAGCCCTCGGACGGATGCTATGACTGGCGCGCTTGTTGCACGAGGGTGAGTGCACAAGGGTTCTACACAGGAAAGCACCGTGGATTTTGCTGCAAAACAACGACAGATCGCGCCAACATTGCTGGCCGAGGCGCCCGAGGCGGTCACAGGGCGTTCAGATGAGCAGGTAGCGGTTTGCGTGGAAGATGCGGCGCCCTTCCCATTGCACGCTGGCGCGCCTGCACCACTGCTCGCAGGGCGCTACAGGGTGGATTGGGTGCTGGCCGAAGGTGGAATGGGGATCGTCTATCGTGGTTGGCACGTGGCGCTCGACCAACCCATCGCCATCAAGATGATCCGCGGCGAGTACAGCAACAATTCCGAGGCAGCCGAGCGCTTTTTGCGTGAAGCCCAGGCTATGGCGCTTTTGCGAGGTAAGCACACCCCACACGTCATGGATGTAGCGCGCGCCGAGGATGGGACTCCCTTCATGGTGCTGGAGTTCTTGGAAGGCAAAGATCTGCGTCAGCTCATGTCGGAGCAAGCCCCGCTGGCCACGAAGCGGGTGGTTCAGTGGGTGTTGCAAGCGTGTGAAGCGGTAGCGGAGGCGCATTCCCAAGGCTTGATTCACCGCGACTTGAAGCCCGACAACCTGTTCCTCAGTGTCGAACCCGATGGCTCCGAAGTGGTCAAGGTGATCGACTTCGGCATTTCGAAATCGTTGGTGAAAAAGTCGAAGTTCAAGACACGTTCGGAAAGCTGTCTCGGATCTCCGCAATACATGTCACCGGAGCAAATTCGCTCACCGCGCTTGATCGATGCGCGTACCGACGTGTGGTCTCTGGGCGTGGTGCTTTACGAGTTGTTGACCGGGTATGCGCCCTTTTCGGGCACCACGCTGCCCGCGGTGTGCTCCGCCGTTCTGAAGCTCGAACCCACGAACCCTTGTCGGCTCAGAAAAGACATTCCCGAAGGTCTCGGAGCCATCATCATGCGTTGCTTGACAAAGTCCGTCGACGATCGAGTGCAGAGCGTCACTCAACTGATTCAAGAGCTGTGTCCTTATGCTCGCGAGGAGCCTTCTACCAATGAAAGTGCTGCTTCCGGTGTACGTGTGACCGGGGCGGTGCGCGTGCAGAACGGCGACGGCACGCGTGGCCCCTCCGAGCCGGAGTCCGAGGCGCCCTCCATGCCCC
>CBFGRJ010000576.1:0-3170 GCA_965651135.1 uncultured Myxococcales bacterium | reverse complement strand
CCAGCCGACGTTGGTCGCGCTCAACCCTTCGAAATACTCGCGGACGTTCTGATTCGCCGGCCAGAACAGCTCGTCGATATCGATGTGCAGGAGCCATGCGAACCCGCCATCTCGCGCCCGGCGGATAGCCATTTCCACGTTCAGCTCCTGACGCGCCATCACTTCCATCTTCGCGAGGCTGACCAGGTGGGGGAGTTCGGTATCCGCGAATTGTCGATGCAGCAGCTCGTCATCGACCGGCGTGACCGTCACTCGTGGGTACTCACGCGCCAGTGGTATGCCCGGATCGTCCTTGCTGTCGAAAAATAGGTAAATGTGTTCGAACCCAATCGCGAGATGATACTCGATAAACGAGCGGAGTGCGTGCACTTCACCACGCAGCGTTGTGCACACACATGCTCCACCCCGTGCGCCATGTGGATAGCTGGTTACTGCGCTATGCGATCGTCGTCCCTCGTTCATCGAGAGCCCTCATCCTGGTGAGCCACAGTGGCCCGGTGCTGGTTTGAACCCGAGGCGAGCTATCGCCCGGAGCCGTGACACTGGTCCTCAACAGCTGATACTCATGTCCGTCGAACTTGGCAACGGGTGCGGCAATTGGCGGGTATCCGCCGGTCAAGGCCCACGCGCGCACTTGGTCGTGGATCGCCTGTGCTGGCCACGACCAGTTCACCCATGCGTAGTCGTCTCGATCGAAAGGCGGAGCCCAGGTCGCCTCTCCGTGTCGTTGCTCTAGTCCTGGCGCACCGCGACTCAATTGCCGCAGCACGTCCGGCAACAGCATCAAGGCCAGGCCATCGACCTGGCACCAGAAGTCGTCCGGTGTGCAATGGCCATTCCTGATTGGAAAGCTCGCTTGAGCGAGAATGCTCCCCGCGTCGAAATCCTCCACCATTCGGTGCCAAGTGACCCCTATCTCCCCGTCACCCGAGCGCAGTGCCCAGGCGAGCGGCATGGGTCCGCGATGCCGGGGAAGCAGACTGGGATGCAGATTGATGCATCCAAAGGGGGGCAATGACAAGGCATCGTGTTGGACCTTCCACGGATAGCACCAACAAACCAGCGCTTCCGGTTTCCGATCCCGCAGAACCTGTGCCAGGACGCTCCCGCGCTGAACGAACGCCGGATTCCCATCCAAAAGGTTGTGAAGCTTCCATGCCGAGCGGCTTCTGGCGGGAGCTACGACGACGGCGACTCGGTGCCCGAGGCGTTCTACAGCCTGAGCTACCCGTTGGGCGATCCATGGAAGTTGCGTCAGAATCGCGATGCGCACACCAGGGCTCGCTCCCGAGGCCGTGAGGCGCGGCAGCTGAGTTTTGATGGACCCACCTCGACGATCTCCACTCCTCCGCGCATGGCTAACCGTGTCACAACCAACTACGCCGTCAAGAGCATTGGTCGCAAGCTCATGTGGCAGGTCAAATGTGCAGGTGACGTGCCGGCCCTTACGCGCGTCACAGCCCTCGAAATCCATGAATCGTCGAGGGAGGGGGTGACGATCGGCTTCGCGGACGCGAGTCAGGGGGTGCGAAAACCATCCAGAAAACGTTCGAGCGCCTGCCGCTTCTCTGCGCAGCGTGGCTCGCGCCAGCAGGACTCGAGTCGGCGAGACAGTTCCCCATCGCGGTATACGCTAACCTGCCAGGAGCGACCCAGCAGCACCGAGTGAGAGTAAAGGGCCAGGCTGTCCGCGAAGTCTTCGCCTGGGTTCATGGCGGCCGTCAGCGAGGGGAAACAGCTTGCGAGGATGAAATCGTACAGTGGCTCTAGATTGATTTCATGCAACGAATCCGCCCCGTGTAACGCAGCGTAGGGACGCAGGGAAAGGTCTTTGAAGGCATCCTTACGAGGCCAGCATGCGCGATCGAAGCTGGCAATGTGGGGATCGTTCGGGAGGGCATCTCTCAGCACATGACCCAGCTCATGCGCTATCAGGTAACCGAGGAGCACTTGGCGGCTCTTGTCAGGGCGCTCTGTCATTTTGCCGACTATCGCAAGCCCATGCGCCTCGCTGAAAAACGAAGACTCCTTGAACGAAACCCAGGCGTTCGCAGATCGATCGAGATTGTCAACGTTGAGTAGAATCACGCTACGAGAAGGCTCGCTTGCCAGCTGCGCGGTCACACCGGTAGCTCCTAGCCCAGTCACGAACACCACGCTGCACACGTGGCGATCGAAGGCATGGGCAAGGGGTGCCGGTAGCTCCGCGATGGCGGCCCTGAGATCATTCGCCAGGTCTGACGCCACCGTGGTTCGCACATCCTCGCCAGAATTGTGCGACAGCAGTTCGGCGGGGAGCCCGATGCGGTCGCGCTTGGCCTTCCTGCAGAATTCAACCAGATTGGCCTTGGAGATTCTGCTCACTAGCGTTGGGCTGAAACGTATGGCCGTCACCTTGGTGACAGCGGCCGGCTGGCTCCGCGGGACCACAATGTAGCCCGTAACCAGGAGCAAGGCTGGTATTATCAGGAGACCCAGCCAACGGCGCCGTCTCCTTTTTGCCCGCGTTGCCATCCAGGCAAACCTAGCACCTTGCCGGCGCACCGCACGCGACGGCGACTCGACGCATCGACGGCTCCGGTAGGCAGGCTCCGACCGAACTCTAACGCTGTTATTCGTGAGGACTTGCCCGAGCGAGTTGGCTGAAGTTGGCGGAGCAACTATGCTCTGGTCCACGCATGATGCCTGCCCAGCATTCACCCGTTGCCGCGGGAGATACTGCAACTCCGCAAGCCCGGTGCTTTGCCTGGTCGACGCACCGTGGACCAGAACTGGAGCCATTGCTGACCTCCGCCAAGATGCAAGGCGTAGATGTCGAACTCATCGGACTGGGCATGGATAGCGATCGGTACCTATTCAAGATCGAGTCGTTGTACAATGCCGTGCAGCGACTTCCAGAAGGAGAGTTGGTCGTCTGTACCGATGGATTCGATGTGCTGTATCTTCAGGGCGCCGACGTAATCAGGGCCAGGTTCTTGATGTACGGTGCTCCCGTCGTCTTCAGTGCCGAGCTTTGCTTCACCCATCAGCCGATCGAATGGGCAAGGTTCTATCAGATTGTGGCGCAGGGGGCACGGTATCGATACCTCAATGCGGGCTGCATCGTGGGCTATGCTGGGCGCGTAGCTCCAACGAACGCCCTGTGTGGATGCGAAAACGCCCGGCCCCCA
>CBFGRJ010000575.1:0-3204 GCA_965651135.1 uncultured Myxococcales bacterium | reverse complement strand
TGGAAGACGATTTGCAATATGCCTGCACGTTCCCATTCCCCGAAGTCAGGGATTGCACAGGCGTCGTCCCTTGCGACTGTTCGGACCCGGTCCGAGGCCTATCCATGACCAATCCCATGTGCCAGGACCCGGTCACGGGCGAATATTCGATGCTTCAGCACAGCGGCAAGGCCTATCCAGGTCAGCGTCACGTGCGGCTGGCTCGAGCCCTTGGCGATCAGGCAGTGCTCTCGTCCATTTGCGCTCGCAACACCACGGACGCGGGTCGTCTGGACTACGCCTATCGGCCCGCGGTCAGTGCACTGGTCACGCGTATCGCGCCCATCTTGAAGCAGCCCGAGTAGTGGTCGCGCGCGCCATAGTCGTGTAAAGGCACAATCATGAAGCGCGTTTTGCCGTGGGTGTCGAGCCTTTGCTGGTTGGTGCTCGGCTGTGATTTCCCCCCCGCTCACCCGCCTGAAGAACCGCCGCCGGTGCAAACCAGCGAAGGAGAAACCCAGGTGAGCGTGACGCCCGCCGAACCGCAGCCCGAGCCCGAGCCTGCGCCCGTGGACGCCGGGCAGACCGAAGAACCCATCGAGGCTGGCGTGCACGAAACCAACGAGCAGACGCGCGGCCGTCTGGCAAAGGGCAAGATCACCCCTGTTCTCGAGGCGCATGGCCCCGAGTTCACGCGCTGCTACAGCGACGCGCTGCAAGCCGAGCCCGGGCTGAGTGGCAGAGTGCTGCTGTTGCTGGTCATTGCTCCGGATGGCAGCGTGCCGCACGCGCAGGTCATCCCGGGAGGGACGACGCTGGAGAACACTCAGGTGCACCTGTGTCTGATTCGCGAAGCCATGACGCTGACCTTCGAGAAACCCGTAGGCGGTAGGGTCGTCACGGAATACCCGCTGGAGTTTGCGCCCGCGCCCGCGACAGGCGAGGCCTCACTGCCAGCGGAAGGTGTTGAGTGATATCAGAAAGCCGAGCGCTCCCCAAAAGCCCAAGACACCGAGCTCGGGCCAGCACTCGAGCAAGGTGGCTCCGTCATTGAAGATTGCGCGCAACCCGTCGACCAGTGCGGTGAGGGGCAACATGCGAATGGGAGCGTGCAACCACTCCGGGAAGCGCTCGTAAGAGAAGAAGGCCCCCGACAGCACCCACATGGGCAGTTGCGCAAAGTTCATCCAACCATTGGCGGCCTCGGTGTTGTCGACCCGCGCTCCGATCAACAGGCTGATGGCTGCGAAGCATGCCGCACCGCAAAAGGACATGACGAGCAGGCTCAGTGCACCGCCCCGTATGCTCGTATCGAACACCAAGGCTCCGAAAGAGACCAGCGCAGCGAGCTCCAGCAGCAGGAAGATGCAGCGCGAAAAAAAGTAGGACAGCAAAAAGTGGCTGCGCCGCATGGGGGTCACCGCATAGCGCCTCAGCAGGCGCCGCTTACGCGCGACCACCAAGTTGTAGCCGACTCCCCACATGCTGCTGCCCATCAAGTTGAGGCCAATCAAACCGGGCAGCAAAAAATCGATGTAACGCCCGCCGGGCTCGGTATTCGTCTGCTCGTGCAGCTCGAGCTTGTCGGTACGCCCCGCGGCGCGTTGCAACACGTCGTCGACGAGCAGCCGGGCGAACGCCGTGCCTTCGCGCGTGGGGTCGTAGCGCAACACGGGCTGGTCGCCCCGAAACTCGAGCAAGAGGTCGACCTTGCCTGTGTACAGGGCACGCTCCGCCTCCTGTTGCTCCATGCGACGGGCTTGCAAGCGTGGGCTTTCGAGCAGCGTCTTGGCGCCGGCGGTTTCAGGCGCGCCCACCAACGCCACAATCGGCAGCTCCTCGGCCTGGTTGCGAAACGCCAGACCAAGGCCCATGGCCATCAGCAGCGGAAAGCCGAAAACCCAGAACACCGCGCCGGTTTCACGCACGAACTCCCTGAGTCGCGTCTTGGTCAACTCGACTAGCGGGCTCACGGAGCGCCTCCCGCATCGGCTGCGGCAGAGTCGGTAGCAGAATCGGCAGCTGAATCCGGCTCGGTTTCCGTTTGAAGCTTACGCCCCGTCAAGCCCAGAAACACGTCGTCGAGGGTTGCTTGATGCGCGCTCAGGCCCACGGGGGTCACGTGCTGCCGCTCGAGCTCTTCGAGCACCACCCTGAGCGCCGTCAGGCTGCGCGCGATGGTCAGCCTCACGCGCTCTCCTCGCTGCTCGACGGAGGTGACTTCGGGGTGCTCGGTGAGCGCCGCCCGGTCGATGTGCCCCTCGCACTCGAACTCGACGAACTGTACCAGCCCGAGGCCGTCAATCAGCGAGCGCGGCGTGCCCTCGGCGATGATCTTGCCGTGATCCATGATGGCAATGCGATCACACAGCTGCGCGGCTTCGTCCATGTAATGTGTCGTGAGCATGACGGTACCGCCGCCTTCGCGGAACTTCTCGACCACTGCCCACAACGTTTGGCGTGCGCGCGGATCGAGCCCGGTGGTGGGCTCATCCAAGAACAGGATATCCGGCGACCCGACCAGTGCGCAGCCGAGCGCCACCCGTTGGCGTTGCCCACCGGAGAGCTTGTGAAACCGCTTGTGGCGCTCGGGCTCGAGCTGCAAGAGCCGGATCAAATCGTCCACGTCGCAGCCGCTCGTGTAAAACGAACGGAACAAGCGCAAGACCTCGATGACCTCTAGCTTGTCGGCCAACGTCGTTTCTTGAAGCTGCACGCCGATGCGCTCGCGAATGCGCTGGTCTTGACCTGTTTTCCAGGGCATCCCGAGCAATTCGAGGTGCCCTGCATCGGGCTCGGTCAGGCCTTCGAGCATCTCGACCGTGGTGGTTTTGCCCGCACCGTTGGGGCCCAAGAGGCCAAAGCACTCACCGCGCTTCACGTCCAGATCGATGCCGGCAACCGCGAGCTGCTGACCGTAGCGCTTGAGCAATCCGCGACAGCTAATAGCAGGTGTAGACATGGAGAGCTTTGATGACCAAAGGTGCCGGTATTTGCTCAAAGTCAGTTCCGAGGCAACTAGACCCGGGGGTGTATGCCCCGAAATCAGGTGCTCCGAGTACACCGCGGTCGAAGCAGTACGGCAAGACTGCGTGAGCGGGTGCGGCGTGACTGATCCGATGCGGGGCTGCCACTAACCTAGTGAACACGACGAATACCCTAGCCCGAACGCCAAAAATGCAAGCAGCACATTCCTCATTTCGGCTACTGAGCCACCGTTCCGAC
>CBFGRJ010000574.1:0-3241 GCA_965651135.1 uncultured Myxococcales bacterium | reverse complement strand
GTCATTTGGGAACAACTCTTTGCCTTTGGTGAGATCACCCGCCTGGCCCCCAAGAGCTATCGGGTGGAGGGGCAAAGCGTCGCCGATGCGCTCGAGCGGTTCGGCATCTAGCGCGGCGCCAAATCCAAAAAGCGCTCGCGCAGCGCCGGGGTCGGGACCAAACACTGCTCGCTCTGGCCGAACCAGCGATAGCGGTGCTTGACGAAACCAGCGTAGAGCGCGTCGCGCAACGGCCGCGGAAGCAGCGCCAGCGCGTAGCTCGACAGCACCCAGAATGGAGTCAAGCGCCGCGCCACCCGCATGACTGCGGTGGACTTGACGTAGGCCCGACCTTTCTCGATGAGCACCATGGTGCTGAGCGGCAAATCGGCGAGCCCGTGCTGCGCCAGCAACTCTTTGCCTACCTCGGACTGCAAAGAAGCAAAGTGAAAATAGCCGACCTTGTCCCGAGCCAGGATGAACTGCACGGATTCGTTACAGACGTTGCACACGCCATCGTACAAAACCACTGCGTGGTCGGCCGGTTCCATGCTGCTTTACCAAGTATTGTGCGAGGCTGGTCGAGGTCAAGCTGCTCAGTAAGCGGCCATCATCCCCAGGCTCGGTTGCATGACGAATCCCGCTTCGGGAAACATGAACAGCGCCCCCACGGCGGGTACGACACCCATGTTCTTGAACAACGGGATGAAGGCTCCAACCCCCGCGGTGATAAAGCCCCGGCCAAGTTTGCGCGTTGCGGTCACCCTCACCTCGGGCAAGCCCGAGGAAGAATTGGCGAAGTCGCCCTCGGCGTTCACGCAGTCTTCGAACGCGCGACGGTTTTCTTGTGTGGAGCAGTCTTGCACGACCAGATCTTTGCGCAGATCCACCTGGGCGAACCCTCCCCCCGCGAAGAAAAACGGGCGCACCATACTGGAGTCGCTGTCGGAGTCGCTGCCGAACAGCCAATAGCTGGCGCGGGCTTCTAGGTGCAACGGCAAGAACTCGGGCTCACCTACTCGCGATGGGCCGCCATTGAACGCCACCCCCAAGCGCCCTCCCAACGCCAGCGACGGCGACAGACGGCGATCGTAGCTCAACAACACGCGCAAACTGCCACTCGCCCAGCCGCCCACCGCAGCACCGGGATAAGGATCGCCAGGCTCGCCAGGCGCGACCGCGATCTCTTCGGAGAGCGCCGGCGGGTAGGGCGCACCGCTCTGCTCGGTGAAGCAATCGAACTCGGTGTTCTGCGTAGAACAGACGTTGGATCCATTCATGGGACCGAAGTCGGCGCCGAAATGCAGCCCGAACCACGAGCTTGGCGGCCGCGCCGGCGGCGGCTTGGGCGCAGTAGGCTCACAGCGCCAATTCCTGCACACACCCGACGTGCAGTCTTCGTCGATGTCGCAGCGCGGGCTCGTCACGCAGCGCCCCGCCTCACACATCAACCCTGCCTTACATTCGAGAGAATCCTGGCATTCTGCTCCCAGCTCGGCATCACCTCGGGCCAACGGTTCCGGCCCGTCCTCACACCCAGGGAATTCGGGCGGACAGGTTTCCCGCACTGGGCAGCGTTCGGGCGGCGGCCGCTCGGGCAGCGATGGCGGCGCAGCCGCGACATTCTCCGCAACGTGCAGCGTGATCGGCTCCTTGAGGCTGCCCAGGTTGGCGACGAGCGCGCCTTCCCGATCGGTCACCGTGACGAAGTATTTGAGCGGGCCGGCCAGCTCGGTCGCGTCACAGGGGATTTCTCCTTCGTAGCGAGCTCCAACTCGATTCATCCGTCGCGACACCCAGCCGTCTGCATTGAACGCAAGGTATCGCAGCGTGACGCGCCAGAATCGGTCATCGCTCTGACACCAGAGCGGCAGCGGGCGGCGCGTTTGCAAATCCTTCACGACAGGTCCGCACACCAAGCCCGCCTGCTTGGCTTCTGCCCTGAGCGCCTCTTCGTCACGAGGCTCCGCCGGCTCCGAAGGCGCAGTCGCAGCAGTCGCCGAGGCCCCCTCTTCTCGAACCCGCTCGAACAGGATGGCTGTCTCCGGATTGGCCACCTTGGTGTCCAACGTCACGCCTGGGTCGAGCACCAGGGCCTGCAAGAAGGCCTCTTTGGCGCCCTCGGCGTCTTGCTTACCACTGCTGCGGACCACGCCAACGTACATCCAGGCTCGCGCCAGATCGGCACGCGCGCAACTCGCGTCGCAGCTCTGAATCAGCTCCAGTAACTTCGCCTCGGCCGCATCGAACTCGGTGGCCAAAAAGTGAGCTTGAAACGCAGCATCGATCTCATCAGCCAGCGCCCGCGTCGTCGCCGTTTCAGCAAAAGCTTGCCCGAGCGGCAACAGTGAGCCCGCAAGCAGGATGAGCGCCCACTTCCTCCGGAACCACGTCAAACCACGCTGCAGCACGACGGTGCTCATTGGCACGAGCCGGCCAGAAGAGCAATGCCCAGGCGTCGGCTATTTGGAGACCAACTCGCGCAAACAGGCCATCAGTTTCGCAGCCCCAGAGCTTTTGTGCACGAAGCGCTGAACCACTCCGCCGTCACCCTCCACCAGGTGAGCCAGGCCGTAACTCGAAATCAGAACCCGACGCACCTCCGGCCGAGCCGCGTGAAAGCGCCGCAACAGCTCGACCCCATCCGGACCCGGCCCGAGATCGTAGTCGCTGATCACGACCGCCAGCTTCGAGTCCCCGACACTCTCGAGCGCTAGCGCCGCACTGGTCACGGCCATGACCGCATACTCCTCTTTCAGCAGACGTTCGAGCATCCGCAGGTAGAGCACATCGTCATCGACCAATAACACCGACTCGAGTCGTGGCTGACCCGCGGCGGGACCGATCATCGCGAGCAACCACCCACCGCACCACCGTCTCCCAGGGTCGAACGGGCGCGCCCATCGCTAGTACCTATTCGCTCTTTCCGCACTCGACCCTCAAACAACACCCGCGCCGAGACCTTGCGACCCGCCAGACGGCCCGCCGTACCTTCATACCAGAAACCCGCGGGCCGGAATCTGATCAGAATCTGATCATTGGCATCCGTTTTCGGCGATCGCCCTCCCCCGCCCGTGGCTGCCCCTAACGCAAGCTCGCGGGGATGGGGTATCGAAGCGTGAGGGTGGATCAGTGTTGCTGATTTAGGTGCGATTGCGCATACCCCCGCCGCCCGGTGCTACCTGAGCCCATTCGCACACCTGGCCCGCGCTCCCCCATGGGGGGTGAAGCTCCACGCGCCGTGCAAGACAGTCAGCCGAAA
>CBFGRJ010000573.1:0-3286 GCA_965651135.1 uncultured Myxococcales bacterium | reverse complement strand
AACCCTTCTTCGCGCGCCGTCTTGGCCATGCCCGGGTACATGTCGGTGTACTCGTGAGTCTCACCGGCAACGGCTGCCTTCAGGTTCTTGACGGTGTCACCGATCGGCAGATCGGTGGCCGGATCGCCCACCGACTTGAGATAGTCCAGGTGCCCGTGTGCATGCCCAGTCTCACCTTCGGCGGTTTCGCGGAAGTTCCCAGCGATTTCGGGATAACCTTCGACGTCGGCAATCTTTGCAAAGTACAAATAGCGCCGGTTCGCCTGCGACTCACCGGCAAATGCTGCCTTCAAGTTTTCTTGAGTCTTGGATCCTTTGAGCTGTGCCATGAGAGTTGCTCCAAATTGATTGGGGGTTATCTGATTTGCGTTTGTCGAGTAGCGTCTGTAAAGCCCAGCGCGCCCGTCATGTACTGATTCCGGCTCAGTATTGGCAGACCCGCCAACAGGGTCCAATCGTGAATCGTTATGCTACTGATAAGAGAAACCTGTCAGCAACAACCGGCCGATCGGCCGCGCCGGTCAAGGCTTATCGAGGGACGCCACAGCGTGCCTTCTCATAGACGATGCGCGACCCGTCGGCTAGGGCGGCGGTCGCAAACGGAGTAGGCTCACCTCGTGTCCGTGAAGGACGAACAGGACGGCAAGCTCAGCGGCGTGCTGATCGGCGGCCGCTACCAGCTGGAGAACCTCATCGACTCTGGAGGGCAAGGTCACGTCTATCGCGCGCGCGATATCAAGGACGGGGACTTGGTCGCAGTCAAGGTGTTGAAACGCGAGTACACGGACGACGTGGAATGGCGCGAGCGCATGTTCCGAGAGGCGCGCGCCCTGAGCCTGCTTTCCGGCACGTTCGCGGTCAAGGTCTTCGACCAGAAGTGGACCAGGGACGGCTCGCTCTGCATCATCATGGAGCACCTGACGGGGGCTCACCTGGAAGCACGGCTCACGCAGATGCAAGCAGCAGGCCGGCGCTTGACGGCTCACGAGCTCGAGGGCTTGCTCGAACCCATTGTGCACACACTGGACGTCGCGCACCGAAACAACATTCTGCACCGCGATATAAAGCCCGCCAATATCTACGTCCTCGACGATGGCAGCGTGCGCTTGCTCGACTTCGGTTTCGCCAAGTTCACCCATCTGCGCGGTATGACCAAATACGGCACCGTAGCCGGCTCGCCCACCTATCTTGCGCCGGAGTGTTGGGCCGGAGATTCGAAGCGCCTCGACAGGCGGGTCGACGTGTATGGACTGGCAGCCGTCATTTTTCGCGCTCTGGCCGGGCACCCGCCTTTCGTGGGCGATCCGCTCACGCTGCTCGAGCTCGCTACGCGCGCCAAGCGCCCGAGCTTGCACGCGCTGCGCCCCGACCTGCCTCCCAAGATCGACTACTGGGTAGAAACCGCTCTGGCCGCCTCGCCCGACGAACGCTTCGACGGCGTTTCGGGCATGTGGAACGCCTTCAGAATCGCTTCGGGCCTGAAGGCCTGGGAGCGGGCTTGAACGAAGCCAGATGCTGCTGTTCCAAAAGCAATTTCACGAAGGACTCAAGAGCGGTGCCGTCACCATCACCTTTCGGCGTTGGGACAAAGCTCGAGTCAAAGCCGGAGGGCGCTACCGCTGTCATCCGATCGGCGTGCTGGAAGTGGACGACGTCAGTCGCGTCAAAGTGAGGGACATCAGCGAGCAGGATGCGACACGAGCGGGCTTTGCTTCCCGGGCGGAGCTAGTGGACTATCTGCGCGGAGGGCCCAAAGGCAACCTCACCGAAGACACGGAGCTATTCCGCATCGTGCTGCATCACGGAGGCGACGGAGACAGGGTCTCCATCGCGCTCGACGATCAGCTGTCGGCAGAGGACATTGCGACCATTCAGAAGAAGCTGCAGCGCCTGGACAAGGACGAACCCTGGACGCTCCAGACGCTCCGCCTGATCGAGGAGCACCCACAAGTGCCTGCACGCGTGCTCGCCAAAAAGCTCGGGCGCGAACGCGACCCGTTCAAGGTAGACGTACGCAAACTCAAGCGGCTGGGCCTCACGCAGAGCTTCGAAGTGGGCTACGAGGTCTCACCGCGCGGACGCGCCTATTTACAAGCGCTCCGCTCTCGCTAGCGCCTGGCTCGCAGATACAGGGCGAGGCCGACGAAGCCGAGCTTCAGCAGCACCCCGCCCTGCATGGGGCTCGTCCTCTCAGGCGCAGGTGATGGTGTACGTGTGACTATGCATCATGTCGGTGGAGCTTTCTTTGCCTTCCAGCGTGCCGCCGTTCGCCAGCGTCATCACTTCGTCGGCGGTGAACGTCAGGGTGTGCGAGTGCGGATCGCCACCTGCCCAAGTCACCATGCCACCGCCTCCTTCATTGATGAGCATGACAAACTGCATCTGCTCCTCCGTCGAGAGCGGCAGGTGATCATGATTCCCACCCGAGGTGATTGTGAGCTGGAGCATGTCGGCCGTGCACGAGCCACCGCTCGTTCCACCACCCATACCACCACCAGTGCTGCCATCTCCGGTTCCTTGCGTGCCGCCGGAACCACCCGCGCCGGTTCCCATGTTGCCGGTGGTGCCCATCGTGCCGTTGCTGCCCATGGTCGCGGTCGAACCGGTCGTAGCAGTAGAACCCGTCGTCGCGGTAGAACCTGTCGTCGCGGTAGAACCCGTGGTCGCGGTAGAGCCTGTCGTCGCAGTAGAGCCCGTGGTCGCAGTGGACCCCGTCGTTGCGGTAGAGCCCGTCGTCGCAGTGGACCCCGTCGTACCGGTTGACCCCGTCGTACCGAAACCGGTCGTGGCTGTACCAGTGGTCGAGCCGGTCGTACCAGCAGCAGTAGACGTCGTACTCCCGTCGTCACTGCAGCTGATGCCCAGCGCAGTCGTCGTCACGCTCGAGAGCGTGAGGGTCAGAAAAGTCTTACGATTGAGAGGCTGAGTGCTCATGACGATCTCCGAACAAAATATGCGAACGATTGCGGGAAGCGAGTCGACCTCGCAGAAGGAGCACATGGTTTACCGCTGCACTCCCGCGGGGCGCCATGCTTTTCTGCGCCACGCTCTGCTATTTTCTTCGCCACACTCCGGCGCAATCTGCCCCTTGTTTCCCGTGTCGGCGGTTTGTTTTACCAGCGTCGATCTCGGGGCCATCGAAAGCAGCTCAACGAGACTCGAACGCCCCAGCGTGCACCACGCCCGGTCGCTCGACCGCCCCCGGGCAGGCGCGGCGGGCGTAGACCGAAACGAGAAGTGGTAACAGCGCGCCGCAAAGCCCCCCGCGCTTAAACCCCCCACGCGC
>CBFGRJ010000572.1:0-3310 GCA_965651135.1 uncultured Myxococcales bacterium | reverse complement strand
TCATTGCCGTTCGAGCTGCCATGCACGCCAACATACGCTATACTGAACGCATGTCCAGCTCACAAAGTGTCCACAGACCCTAGACCACGTTGGAGTCGTTTCCAAATGGACCGCAAAATCCGAGAACCCTGCCGGGTAGGCTGGGTAGCGAGCCACCGCCGCGGCTTTGACGGCTCCGTGCGAGCTCTTCTTGGCACTGGGGTTCTTGTTCTCTCCCCCTCTGCTAAGGGCGCATGCGCTCTGATGCGTCGCCAAACGGCTTGTCGCGGCGGCCCGGCTGCCCAACGCGGGCAAGCCGACTTCGACTGGGTCGCGGAGGGTCACATGCCCTTCAGAGAGAGAACCATCGAAACACAATCCTCATCGGTTGGCTCATGACCTGGGGCTACACTGAATCGGGCACGCCGCGGCATCGGGAAGGGCACGATGGGTACATCGACGGTATCCAGCACCGGGACGTAGACAAGCGTCAGCGGGAGTGCAGCCACTACGAATCGCGCTACGGGCGCGACAGGTACCCGGTACGGCTTGGCTCACCTCGGCCAGCGACGACCTTGCGGCCAGGGAGCCCGTCCCCGTGAGCGGCGGCGCGTTCACGGCGTCGTTGCCAGAGATGAGCGTCGCGACATTCGTCGGGAAATAGCAGCGAATGGCGACCAAGCTGGCTTGAGGCGCTCAGAATTCAGGGCTCGCATGCGTGGGCTGGGCTTTGCGGCCGTGAAGTGGCAAAAAAGGTCGATGAGGCCTGCAGCCACGACCGATGTGCTCACGGCAGCTCGAGCGGCCTACGCAGAGCACGCGTGGGCGGCAGCGTTTGCGCGGTATGCCGAGGCCGATGCAGCGTCACCGCTTGGCGCTGACGATTTGGAGCGCCTGGCAACTGCGGCCTACCTGATTGGCAATGACGAGGCCTTCTTCGCTACCCTCGAGCGGGCGTACGGCGCCTGGGTTGCGGACGCTGATCCGAGTCGGGCGACGCGCTGCGCGTTCTGGCTTGGCCTGTGTCTGCTGTTTGCGGGCAAGAGCGCGCGCGCCAACGGATGGCTCGCGCGCGCGCAGGAGCACGTCGAGAGCCACGCGAGCTTGAACGTCGAGGCCGGCTATCTGCTGATCCCGAAGATCGAGCAGTGGCTGAGTGAGGGCGAGTGGCAATCCGCGCAAAAGATAGCCCAGCAGGCCGTCGCTATCGGTGAAAAGTATGGCGATGCCGATCTCCGCGCGTGTGCTCGGCACCAATACGGGCGCGCGCTGGTCGGTTCTGGCGAGCTCGCCAAGGGGTTTGCGCTGCTGGATCAGGTCATGCTCGACGTGACGGGGGGCGCGGTGTCCCCGCTCATGACCGGACTCGTTTACTGCAGCGTGATCGATGCCTGTCAACAAGTCTACGCCGTGGCTCGGGCGCGCGAGTGGACGGATGCGCTTGCCGACTGGTGTGAGGGGCAGCCGCAAATGCTCGCATTCAGTGGCAGCTGCCTGGTGCATCGCGCGGAGCTTCTGCAGCTGAGCGGCCAGTGGCCCGATTCCGTCCACGAAGCGCGCCGCGCTTGCGATCGCTACACCAAGGCGGGCCTACGACCGCCTGGCGCTGCGTTCTACCAGCAAGCAGAAATTCACCGCCTTCGCGGCGAATACGACGTCGCCGAAGCGCTTTATCGGGAGGCGAGTCGAAGCGGGTTCGAGCCGCAGCCGGGACTTTCGCTGCTGCGTTTGGCGCAAGGCAGTGAAGACGTCGCGCGTGGCTCGATACGCCGGCTCGTCGGCGCGTGCGCCGATCCGATGCGACGCGCCCGCCTATTGCCCGCGTGTGCGGAGATCATGCTAGCGGCCGGCGATCTCGATGCGGCGCGGCGAGCATGTCGCGACTTGACCGAGCTGGCCGAGCGCTTCGGTACGGAGGTTCTTGGTGCCATGGCGATGCAGACCGAAGCAGCCCTTGCCATAGAAGAAGGTGACGCTCAGCGGGCGATCGAGTTGGCCCGAAGTGCGTTTCACACGTGGAGTCGCGTGGGGGCCCCGTACGAAGCAGCTCGAGCGCGCATCCTCGTGGGGATGGCGTGCCGTGCGCTCGACGATGCCGACGGCGCTCGACTGGAGCTCGATGCCGCCATCGCGATGCTCGAGCAACTGGGGGCTGCCCCCGAAGTGGCGCGCGTCAAGGCACTCGGTCGAACGATGCGCTCCATGCCGGCGGACAGCCATCGGCTGACGCCGCGCGAGCTGGAAGTCTTGCAGCTCGTCGCTCAGGGCAAGACGAACAAAGAGGCCGCTGCCGAGCTGTTCGTCAGTAACCGGACCGTCGAACGTCACCTGAACAACATCTTCAACAAGTTGAATGTTTCGACGAGGACCGCCGCAGCGGCCTACGCTCACGAGCACAAGCTAATTTGAAGCCAATTTGAAGCTCGTGGCGCTCGACCAGCGGTCGCCACTCGATACAGCTCCGTGCCCCCCACATGAGTATGGGTGATTTCGCTCATGCGCCCGAAGCCGGCAAATTGGGTGGTTTGCCCGAGGCGACCGACCGCGCTCGCGCTCTACGTTGACAGCAGAGCACCAACGTCCACGCAAGGAGCACGACCATGTCCAATCTACGGAAACATCCGAGCACTCGGTCCTCATCGAACGTCCGCGCCCGCCTGCTCGAGCGGCTGCCCCTCTCCGAATCGACACTGCAGCTCGCGGGCATTGACACCGCCGTATTGCAAGGAGGGGAGGGCCCGCCGCTGATCCTACTCCACGGGCCGGGCGAATACGCTGCCAAATGGCTGCGCGTCATTCCGGAGCTCGTCAAGACTCACCACGTGATCGCTCCGGACCTACCCGGACACGGGGTCTCGGTGGTCGCTGCGGCTGACCTCGATGTGGAGCGGACCATGCTCTGGCTCTCCGACCTCATCGATGCGACGTGCGACGAGCCACCAATCCTCGTTGGGCAGCTCCTCGGCGGCGCCATCGCGGCGCGCTTCGCATGTAGCCACGGAGGCCGCATCGGCAGACTAATCCTCGTCGATGCGTTCGGACTAGCCGCCTTCGATCCGGAGCCGGCGTTCGGGCGAGCGCTTGCGGCGTTTGGCGAGGCGCCGAGCGCCGACACCCACGACCACTTGTGGAGCAAGTGCGCCTTCGACCTCCCTCGGTTACAACAGCGCATGGGTGACGAGTGGGAACGGGTGAAGGCCTACAACCTCGATCGGGCTTTCGACGCCACGCTCGCCCCCGCCCAGCACGCGTTGATGGGCCATTTCGGCATGGAGGCCATTCCCGAGCAGCAGCTGTCGCGCATCTCGACCCCCACGTCGCTCATCTGGGG
>CBFGRJ010000571.1:0-3330 GCA_965651135.1 uncultured Myxococcales bacterium | reverse complement strand
GTGTCCCCGCCAGGTGGCGTCGTTCCCCGTAAACATGACATGGTTCGGGCCAGCCTCGTGATTGGCGATTCGGCAGAAGTAGTTCCAGACAGTGTTCTCAAGGTCGACCTTTGTATCGTCGGTACCGGACCGGCGGGGATCGCCATTGCCAGGCACTTCGCGAAGAGCAAGCTCGATGTGCTGGTGCTCGAGAGCGGCGGCTTCGATTTCGAGCAAAGTGTCAACGACCTCAACCGAGGAAACAATGTAGGTAGGCGCTACTTCGGGCTCGAGACGTGCCGGTCTCGCTTCTTCGGCGGCTCGAGCAACTGTTGGCAAGGGCTGTGTCGCCCTCTCGATCCCGACGACTTCCTCGCTCGTTCGTGGGTACCACACAGTGGCTGGCCTTTCGATGCAGCGCACCTCGCGCCCTATTATCGGCGCGCCGCACGCGTCCTGAGGCTCAGAGGCAGAGACTTCGAACCGGAGCAGTGGTCGGGAGACAAGACACCGCTGTGGAAATTCGAGCGCGGTCGCATCACGACCGGCCTCCTCAAGATTTCGCGCCTTCGCTTGGGGCAAATCTACCGAAAGCAGCTGCAGTCTTCGACCAGCGTCCGCACGATACTACACGCGAGCGTCACCAAGATATCGACCAATCAGTCTGGGGTTCAAGAGCTGGTCGTCAAGCGCACACTGGGGGGCGGTGGTTTCAGGGTTCAGGCGCGCAAGTACGTGCTGGCCTGCGGCGGCATCGAGAACGCACGCTTGCTGTTGGATTCGAATGTCGGCAATGAGCGAGATCTCGTGGGGCGCTACTTCATGGAGCACCCACATATCGACAACGAAGGTTTCTTGATTGGATCTCCCCGGTTGCCGCCGATCGGCTTTTATCGCAGTCACATCGCCAAGCACAGGCAGCGCATTTGGGGGTACTTCGCCCTTTCGCCCGAGACTCGGCGAAAAGAAAAGCTGCTCAGCTGCGCTTGCTTTCTGCTTCAACCGATCGAAAAACAAAATGGGCTCGAGGCCGCGCTGGCCAACGTGCTGCGCGACATGGATCCAGCGCCGTCCGGCAAGGCCGGGGCCTCGGTGCATTTCTCTTTCGGTACGCCGAGCGAGCAGGCACCCAACCCCAACTCGCGCGTGAAGCTTAGCTCGGAGCGAGACGCCTTGGGGGTGTTGAAAGCCGAGCTCGACTGGCGCCTCACGGCGCTCGACAAGCACAGCGCCCGGCGTACTCACCAGCTCTTTGCGGAAGATCTCGCGCTCAGCCGCCTGGGGCGTTTCCGTGTGACGCTCGACGAAAGTCATCAGCTACCCAGTCAAGTCGATGGCGGGCGCCACCACATGGGGACCACGCGCATGCACGACGACCCCAAACAGGGTGTGGTCAACGCCGACTCCGCCGTGCACGGTGTCCCCAATCTTTACGTTGCGGGCAGCTCCGTGTTTCCCACTTCCGGCTCGGCCAACCCTACGTTCACCATAGTCGCGTTGGCTTTACGGCTAGCCGATCACCTGGAGAAGACCCTCGGTGGTTGAGCTCGATCGCCGGCAGCTCTTGGCCCTGGTGCCCGTCTTCGTGGCGCTTGCCTGCGAGCGAAAACCCACGTTGAAGCTACCGCCCGAGTATGCCCGGGAAAGTGCCCGCGTCATCGGAAAGGCTTGGCTCGACAAGCAGTTCATCGATCCCAGCCCTCGCTCGATCATCGAGGAGCTGACCCAAGGGGTCAACACGGAAGATCGGCTTGCCCTCGACAAGCACCTCATGCAACGGCACCTCGATGACCTGGCCAATGGGCGCACCGAAAGCGTGGATGGATGGGTATTGTCAGCGACCGAAGTAAAGCTCTACGCGCTAGTCGCCCTATCATAATCGGTGCGCTCGCGGTCTGCGCCTCGCTCGGGGTGCTGCTGGTGCATGCGGCGCGGTATTACCCATTCATCGCGGACGATGCGCTGATCTCGCTCCGCTACGCCGAGCGCTTCGTCCAGGGGGCAGGGCTCACCTGGACGGACGGCGAACGCGTCGAGGGGTACTCGAACCTGCTCTGGGTGCTCTTGAACGCCGGTCTTGGTGCGCTGGGGCTCGACTTGATCTTCGCCTCTCGCTTGCTCGGAGTAGGCTGTTTTGCCGTGGTGTTCGTAGCGTTGGTGCTTGCCGCCGACGATCGACATCGCATTTTCGGGTCGCCCCTCATCGTAGGAGTTCTGCTCGCCCTAACCGGGCCGGTCGCAGTGTGGAGCGTAGGCGGGCTCGAGCAACCGCTCTGCGCTGCTTGGTTGGCGCTGGCTCTCTTGCATTGCGCACGCTTGATCCGCGCTGAACGCTCGCGCCGGCACGCGCATTGGGCGGGCGTGTCGTTGGCGCTCTTGTGTTGGACGCGCCCCGATGCTCCGGTATTGGTCGCGCCGCTCGCGTTCAGCTGCTTTTTCTTGCTTCGATCGAGGGGTCTGCGCCGAGCGCTAGTCGAAGTGGGCAAGCTCATCGCCTGGCCATGTACCGCGGTGACGCTGCAGCTCGCCTTTCGGCTCTGGTACTACGGCGATCTGCTGCCGAACACCGCGTATGTCAAAGGTGAAATGAGCGAGCAGCGGGTCAAAGAAGGCTTCGACTATCTCGTCGATGGCGCTCTGCCTATCGTACCGCTCATCCTGCTCGCGTTGGTGGGCGTGTACGCAGCGCTGCGGCGCCCGGAGCGGCGAGCCATGACGCTACCCGCGCTGGCCGCTCTGATTTGCTGGTCGGCGTACGTGGTGACCATTGGCGGAGACATTTTTCCCGCGCACCGGCACTTCGTCATCAATCTCGTCGCCTTGGCTTGGTTATCGCTCGAGGGGATTCGCTATTTGCTGGGGCGCCGGCCCATCGCCGGCCGGCTCGTCGCCGTAGGTGTCGCCGGCACGCTGCTTCATCTGCAACTCGAAGAGCCGGCGAACCGCACGGCGATCTTGGAACGCTGGGAGTGGGAAGGAAAGGTGATCGGCGAGATGTTTCGAGAGGGCTTTGCCGCCGAGCACCCTTATCTGGCTGTCACCGCTGCGGGTACGCTGCCGTACTTTTCGAAGCTGCCTGCCCTCGACATGCAGGGCTTGAACGACCGGCATATCGCGCATCGGCCGAGCGAAGCCGGGTTCTTGGGTCACGACCACGGTGACGGACACTATGTGCTCGACCGAGCGCCGGATCTGATCGCCTTTCGCGGGCCCGGGCGCGGGCCTCCGGCCTTCGTGTCGGGACGCCACATGCAGCGCGATCGGCGTTTTCGCAGGGACTACCAGCTCGTGCGCTTCGAGGGACACGAGCCGTTCTTCGCCGTCAGCCTGAGTTGGGTACGGCGCCAGGGG
>CBFGRJ010000570.1:0-3361 GCA_965651135.1 uncultured Myxococcales bacterium | reverse complement strand
CGCTCGACGAATAGGCTACCCATGAAGCGAGCGAGGGCCTTTCAACCGCGGGCAGCAATGGCGTCCGTGCTCACACTGCTCGTCGCGTTCGGATGCGGTCGCACCCGGACCGACAACGTGGCGAGCAGCGGAGTCGGTGGCGAAACCGGCAACGCTTCCAGTACCATGGGGGGCGGCTTGGCTGGCAGCGGGGGGCAAGCCGCCGTCACCACGACGACTGGAGGCGTGAGCAGTGCAACGACGGGGCAGGTCGCTGAGGACTGCCAGGATGCCACCACGCCGGTCGCCAAGAAGCGCATCGTGCGGCTTACGACCGATCAGCTCCTGAGCTCCGTGGGAAGGCTCGTTCACCCCGAGCTCGAAGCGTGGCTGCGCGAAAACCACGGACACGCGGCCTACGAGCGTGAGGCGTTACCCCTACTGGCTCCAGACGAAGGGACCGTATACACCACGGAGAGTTGGGCAACGAGCGACGCCATCGCTGACGCCGCCGGCGTCTACGTGCGAGATAGGCTTGAAGTCGTGACGGGGTGTGAAGCCAACCCGAGCCGCGCATGCGCCGAGGCATACCTGCTCGAGCTCGCGGCTCGGGCATTTCGAAATACACTGAGTGACACGGAACGAACCAACCTGTTGACCCTGTTCGACGACGTATTGTCGACCGAAGCCAGTGTGCCAGAAGCGGTGCGCTATGGCACCTACGCGATCTTCAGCGCTCCGCAGTTCTTGTACCGCTACGAGCTCGGTGACGATGTAAGCGCCAGCGGACTCCTGGCGCCTCACGAGCTGGCCAGCCAACTTGCCTATTTCTTGACCGATGGCCCACCTGACGCGGCGCTCAGCGCTGCGGTCGAGCAAGGCCGCTTCGAGAGCCAGGCCGACTGGCAACCCGAAGTCGACCGTTTGCTCGAAACCCCCGAGGCGCGGCTGAACCTCGCTTCGGCACTGTACGCCTACTTCGGCTTTCAACGGGTGGGCGCGGTCGTCATCGATCCGGTGTTGGCTCCCGAGCTCGACGGCGCCTTGCGCGAGAGCATGTTGGGGGAGGTTCGCCGAGTCGTCGAGCGCTCGATGCAGGAGGGCCGCGTCGATGACCTATTGACCTCGCGCTTCTCGTTCGTCGATCAAACCTTGGCCGAGTTTTACGGAATCGCCTTCCCGCCGCCGGACAGCGCGCTGGACGACGCGGGCTTCGGATGGGCGGAGCTGCCGCCAGGGCGCTCGGGGCTGCTCACCAGCGCGGCCTTCTTGTTGACCACATCCTGGCCCGATGGGCATTCAGTGGTCAAACGAGGCATGCTGGTGCGAGGGGCGATGGCTTGCGCCGATCCCGTTTCGATTCCAGAGTTCTTGACCGAGCACGCCGACCCTCTCGAGGACGCGACACAACGCCTTCGAAGCGAGTACCGCATGGCCACTGCCCCCTGTGGCTCCTGCCACTCGTTCATCGATCCCTATGGTCTCGCTCTCGAGTCCTTCGATGTGCTGGGCAAACTGCGCAGCAACGACACGGACGGCAGCCCCATCAACGATACCGCCACGCTGCCAGACGGCGCGGCCGTCGATGGTCCGGAGGAGCTTGCCGCGCAGCTCACCCTCGACGATGCCTTTGCTACCTGCCTGGCCAGGCACTGGGTGACCTTTGCCTTGAGTGAGCCTCCCGACAACCCGCTCGACGACTGCAGTGTGAACGACATCATGCAAGACTTCGCCCGCACCTCGCGCCGGCTACCGGACCTCGTTCGGGCCGTGGCCATTTCCGAAATCTTCAGCCATCGTCGGGGAGGGACTGCTCCATGAGGCGGCCGTATCGGATTCGCCGGCGCGCGTTTCTCGCCGGTCTCGGAAGCGCGGTGGGCATGCGTATGCTGCTCGAAAACCTGGAAGCTGCGGCCACCGAAACACCACCACCTCCGCGCTTCTTGATGATGTTCTGGCCCGTGGGCACCGTGCACTACCTCTTCCTTCCCGAAGGGACCGGTAAGGCCGGGGCCCCCTTCGGTACATCTCGCATTCTCCAGCCATTCGACGACGCCGGTCTACACGACGATATGATCGTGCTGTATGGACTCAGCATGAGCAGCATCAAGTCAGGCTGCTCCGGCGGCTCCGAAGGCGGCGTCGTCATGGCCACCACCGGTGCCCATATCCCGGGCACCCGCGACAACGGCGGCGAGCAGGACGACGCGGTGGCTGGTGGCCCGTCCTTCGATCAGATCTTTCTCAACCGCGTGCCCGAGCTCCAGCGCCCCGGTAAAGGCTACGTCAATGCCATTTGCGACGAGCGCGTCGACTCGCACGAAGTCTCTTCACGCTGTCTTTCGTACTCCTACGAAACACGCTCCATCAAGGCAGCTAGAGTTGATGGTGAGTGCGGACCTGGCATGCTCACCGAGCACGTGCCGCTGCTGCCCACGCGGAGACCCTTCGATCTGTATGTCGAAGTATTTGGTAGCCTGTTGCCCGAAGAAGAACGCCAGCAGCTGCAGCTTTCGCTGCGCCGCCGGCAGAGCGTGCTCGACTACGTGCAGGACGAGCTCCAGCGCCTGCGCACCCTCGCACCCACGGAACAACGACCCAAGATCGATCAACACGCCGAAATCATCCGCAAAGTCGAGGTGCAGCTCGCTGCAGAGCTCGAAAACAATGAGCTCGAGTGCGTGCTGCCTGAGCCTCCCGATCCAGAGCTCGACGGTCAGAGCGGCTCACACGTCCCCTACGGCAGCAGCCGGGTCGAGCAGCGTGACGATTTGGTTCATCAACAAATCGGCGCGCTGCACATGAGCGTGATCCGCGCAGCTTTCCAGTGCGATCTCTTGCGAGTGGCGACCTTTCAGTGGGCCTCCGGCAACAGCCAGGTCTCCTTTTACGGACTGCACCCCGGGTACCCGGATGCCAACATCATGCACCACCCAGAAAGTCACCTCATTGGGAGGCGCAACGACGTATTGACATCCATGCCTACCGATAGCACTGCCGATGTGGTCGAATTTCTGGCTAACGTGCACACCTGGTACAACGCGCAAACCGCCGCCCTCCTCAACGAGTTCAAAGCTGCCGAAGATGTCTACGGCGGCAACCTTTTCGACCACACCCTGTTCCCTTTCATCACCGATATCGCCGACGCCGTACATGCCCGCGCACCCATGCCTGCGCTCGTCTTCGGCGGGCGTGCCCTCGGCATGCAAGTCGGCCAATTCCTCAACTTCGAAACCGCTGGCGGCCGCTCGCACACCGATCTCTGGATGACCCTGGCGCAGGCCTACCTGCGAACTAGCGACCCCCTACCCCACTTCACCGCTGAGGTTTTCCACCGAATCAACGTGGCTCCGATCGACGGCCTCTGGGCACCGGTCTGATC
>CBFGRJ010000569.1:0-3365 GCA_965651135.1 uncultured Myxococcales bacterium | reverse complement strand
GCACTCAGGATGGCGGACTCGCCGCGACCGGGCGCGTCAGGCTTCTCTGCCTACCGCGCACCGATCTTCCGTGACCTCAACCGCTGAAGTCCTTCATCGGGGACGATAGGTCGACGATGATCCCGTTGGGGTCACGCAGAAGCATGCGGCGCTGTCCGTATGGAGTGTCCTCCGGAACAGCGACGACCTCGAGCTTTAGGCCTTGAGCTTGTCGATAGGCAGCATCGACGTCATCGACAACAAAGGTAACGAAGAATCCCGCTGGCTTTCCATTGCTCTCCGCGGGACAGATCTCGTGGTCGCGCTTGATGATGCCGAGTTCGAGTTTCTTCTCCTTGGAAATGAGGTGAACGAACCAGTCGCTATCGTAGTCGACATCGAGGTCCAACATTTGGCTGTAGAAATCTCTTGAAGCCGGAAGATCTTCAGATGAGATATTTGTCATCATTCGATTGATTGTTTGCACTTTGGAATCCTCCTCCTCGGGCAGACGTACCACTCCACTGGAGAGCTATGCTATCCCATTCGATAAGCCGGTGCGCAGCCTCAGCGCCGTACATGCCTCGCATCTCATTGTTCCTTCGGGGGCTGCTGAGCGATGCTCCGTCATCACCACTCCGCGCTTCGAAGCCTGGAGTGATGCTTCCGGCACGCCTGGACTCACAACTTGGAGTTTGAGGACCGAGTGCCCACTGCGACATCCACGAAATTTTGGCTGCAATCGGCGGTGTCTCCCAGAGCTCCCCGTGTTCGACGCCGACGGTCGGGCGGCCTGCCGAGTGTACGTCGAGTCTCAGTCCAATACACCATGTCCCGAGGCCATCGGCTGGTTCGAGCCCGCACCTAATGGTGAAAACCCACCGCCGGAAACGGACACGGGCCAACGCCTGTGCGAGGTGCGCCAACTCGAGGGTGCGGCGCTCCAGAGCTGCCGCACAGAGCTTGAATGCGCCGAATGCGAGCCAGGTTTTTGCTTCACCGATGTCGAGTCGCTAGCAGAATCCTGCAGCGCCCAGGGGCTCATGACAGTACCTCGTTTCGTGAACGGAGCCGGACGAGGCGAGCCGGGAAGGTTCACCGTCGTCTGCTCCAAACCTTGAGGGCGCGCCGCTTGGCGTTTTGTGCTGGTGCTTCTCCCATAAAGCCCCGCGGCGCGGCGCCGTATGGAAAGGTCATGGCGACCCCGAAGCTAAGGCAATCGAGCCTGGACGGTAGGTATCGACTAGTGCGCGTGCTGCGAGAAACCGGCGTTTCCACGCGGTACGAAGCCGAGCATCTAGTGGTGGGTCGGCGTGTGGCCGTCGAGGTGCTGGCGCCCGAGCTCGCTGGGGATCCCGAGCTGCGGGTCCGATTCGAGAAGCAGGCGCGTTGTCTCGGAGTGGCCGCACACCCGAACCTGGCGAACATCCTCGACCTTGGCACCACGAACGATGGGCGGTGCTACGTCGCGCTCGAGCTGCCCCCCGGCGAAACGCTCGCGCAACGGGTCGCGCGGGGGCCCCTTTCGCTCGAGCTGGCTCTCTCGCTGATGGAGCAGGTGCTCGCCGGCTTGGCGGCGGCCCACGCGAGCGGTGTGCCCTACCCGATTCTGGAGCCCGAGAGCATCGTAGTGACCGAGCTCGATCGAGGGCATCCCCAGGTCAAGCTCTGCGACTTCGGCGGGGGTGCGCTCGAAGACGCGTCCCGTCTAGAAGCCAATCAGGTGAAGGCTGCGGCCCGCTTGTTCGTCACGCTTGTGGGCAAAGGAATCTACCGCCAACTTGTATCGCCGGAGCTCGGCGCGTTCCTCGACTATGCTTTGGCGCCCACGGGCCAACGCGAACCCACTTTGGCGGACTTGCGCCAGCTCATGGCGCGTGAGCGCAGCCTGGACTTGCGCGTCACACGCCTGCCGAGCGTGCGCGTGAACTCGTCTTTCGTACCCTCGTGGCCTTGCTCGGTACCTGTTGCGCAGTGTCGAGTCCAAGGGAATGGCGGCTTCTGGTCCATCAGCGAATCGATGCTTGTCGCGCCGCGCATTCCTCCAGCCGCCAATACTCCCCAGCTCGACCCGAAGCACTCCCCCATTCCGGTCGCGCTGCCCGCCTCAACTCAGCAGCCACCCCAGCGGCCGCGCAAGTTACGCATGGCGCTCGTTTTTGCCGGCAGCGCGGCAGTCGGTCTCTTGGTGTCCTGGGCGGCCGGGATTTTTTGACCAAAACGCTGAGCATCCCGCGATGACGGGGCCCAGGATTTGACATAGCCTCCTGGCGGCTTTACCCCACACCCCGATGTCCGAGCCCACTTCTCAAGAGCCTCCGGCGGAGCTACCCGGCCGTCCCGTTGCGGACAACGATCCCGTTCCCGGCGTGAAGAACATCGTTCTGGTCATGAGCGGCAAGGGCGGCGTCGGCAAAAGCACGGTGGCCACGAACCTGGCGCTGGCGCTCAAGCGGCTGGGTTACCGGGTCGGGCTTCTGGATGCCGATATTTACGGGCCCAGCATCCCCACCATGCTGGGCATCACCGGGCAGCCCTTGAGCGATGGCAAGCAGATCCAGCCGCTCGAGCGCTTCGGTGTGAAGCTGATGAGCATCGGTTTTCTGCTCGAAGACAACAAGGCCGCCGTGGTTTGGCGTGGACCCATGCTGCACGGAGCCCTGCTCCAATTCTTGAAAGACGTGGCTTGGGGCGAGCTGGACTTTTTGCTGTTGGATTTGCCTCCAGGCACCGGCGATATCGCGCTGACGCTGTCACAACACGTGAAGAGCAACGGCGCCGTGATCGTGACCACTCCGCAAGACGTTGCGCTACAAGACGTGTACAAGGCGGTCTCGATGAACCAGAAGGTGGGGATTCCGATTACGGGCGTGGTCGAAAACCAGAGCTACTTCATCTGCGACGGCTGCTCGAAGCAGCACTTTCTGTTCGGCGAAGGCGGAGGGCGCAAGATCGCGGAGATGGCCCAGGCCCCCTTGCTGGGCCAGCTGCCCATCGACCCCACCGTCAGGCAATGGGGCGACGCCGGCACGCCGGTGGTCCAGGCAGCCCCCCAGTCATCGATTGCGCAAGCCTTCATCGGGATTGCCGAGCAGCTCGTCGAACGTCTTGCCGAATCGAATCGCCGAGCCTCGGGCGCGCCGGTGATCGATCGCAGCGGCGGCGTCAACCGCCACCTTCCCATCACTCGCTAGGCTCGCGCCTGGCTCAGGACCAAGGCAAACCGCACTTATCGACCCTTTTTGCAAGGCGGGATTGGCACAGGAGAGCAGGCGCGATATAGGCGCCAAGCCACCCCAGCAAGCCATGGCGAGTCACGACCCGAAGCCTCACAGCGAGCCCCCCACGCCGACGAGCGAGCCGACGAGCGAGCCGACGAGCGAGCC
>CBFGRJ010000568.1:0-3450 GCA_965651135.1 uncultured Myxococcales bacterium | reverse complement strand
ACGAAAGCGCATCGCCTGCTCATTCGGACAAGGAAGCGTCGTCCAAATATAGGTCGACGCCCGCTGCTGGTCCCTCCGCGTACAGCACCAGCTCCAACAAATCGGCACAGCTGGGAGCATCCAACGTGCCACTGAGCTCGACCCACTCGCCCTCCCTGACCTGACCGGAGGCCACACTCGTATAAGTCTCGGCATCACCACAGGTGAACTTCATGGTCAGCGAAATGGGTTCGGGGGGCGAATCGCTGGCGGCACCGCCCGCTCCAGCGGCGCCTGTGGACATTGGCTCTGTGCCGATGGTCAACCACACACTGGCAAAGTAGGTTTGCCCGGGCTCCACTTTCGAGAAGATATCCTGCGCCGCACCGTGCCACGCCTCGCTGCGATTGCTCACGCGTCCGGAGCTCTCACCACCGCGCACCGGATCGCTGGCGATCGCAAGCGTGGCGCCCCAGGCCATCCAGCCCTCGCTACCGTTCTCGAAGCCCGGATTGGTCAGCAGGTTGTCACCGGTGGGCGTGGTGGGGAACGGTTCTGCCGGAGTCGGCGGCAAGCCGAGCGGCGGGAGCTCGGGATCGCTCGGTCCTTGGGTGAGCAGGCCGAGCCGGTAGGGCATCTGAGAGTAACTGCTGGCGGCCTGTCCCGCCTCGTGGTCTTGTCCCTGATAGAGGAACTGCAGCTTGCCATTGCACAAGTCAACCACCATGCGCTCGTCGTAGCCGTCACGCAAGAGCTCACCGTGACTGATGTCCCGCGTCCAGGCCTTGCCCTCGAAACTAACGTTGGCCTCGCCCGCGAATGGCCGCTCGAAGCTGTTGGCGATGGGCGTCCAGGCTCCGTCGAGCGCATCCGAAACCCAGGCCTTGTAGTAACGCACACCTTCTGGACCGATCGCCTCCACCAGCGTGAGGTACTGATCGAGACCTTTGATCTTGTAGGTGGCACTGCCCTCGAATAGCTCGTTTTGACTCATGCGCATCGCGAGCACGGGATCGTCGAAGCCCTCGGGAAAATCTTCGCGGCTCGTGCGACTGCGGTAGAACCCGCCGTTATCGCCCGTAAAGAATAGGTAGCAATCGCTATCGTCGCAGATCACCCAATAGTCGATCCATGACTCGGGTGCCGAGCGCGGCTTGCCGGAAAAAAAGCTACGGGGCTCGCTCCAACTGGACGGATCCGCAATGTCATCGGTCGTCGAATACTTGGGCGGCTGGGTCTGGTACACCAGATACCACTTTTCGTGCGGGGCAAAGAAGAAGACATGCGGCGCCGCCATGTACCCCTCGAAGCCGGGCGTAGCGTCCATGTAAATCATATCCGCTCGTGCCGCGTCCTCCCATTCCTCGAAGTTCAAATACGCGAGGCTCCACTCTTCGTCGGTGTTGGCCGTGGTCGCAAAGACATGCCAGCGGCCATCGAAATGAACGACGGTGGGATCCTTGATCGACACCAGATCGTGATCAGCATCGGATACGGGCGAGATCAGCACCTCGCTCGACGTCCAGCTGAAGTTGGTGGGGATCGTGCAGCGCTCGCCATCGGAGGGAGCGCTCGGTCCTTTATCATCGCTGCAACCGACGGGGGCGAACAGAGCGATGCCGCCCAAGCCAAGAGTCAACGGCAACATTCCAACTAGAGTAGGACGGTGAAGACGACGCATATCGGGGGGACGATAGTTGGTGCCGGTCCCAAAACCAATCGGGTCGGTGCCCTAGATCGCGTGGCAGTTCGCACCCCTTTAGAAAGCCGAGCGTGAACTGCTGGGACGGGGGTGCCGAAGCATGAAGTTGGATCAGTGATCTGATTTACCTTCGATATCCCCCACGCCCGGTGCTGCCCCGAGCACTGGATGGGGGTATCGAAGCGTGAAGGTAGATCAGTGATGCTGGTTTGGGTTCGACCGCCGCATTCCTTCTGCAGAGCATTAGTCCTGCTCATGGAATCAGTCGAGGTTGTCCTGCTCGTAGAATCAGTCGAGGTTGCCGGAGCGCAGTTTCGCAGCGATGACGAGGTGGTTGAGCAGGTATAGGGGGACGAGGACCGTGGGAATGAGGATCCATGGTAGGCCGCCGATCACCACTGTTCCGGGCTCCGCCATGAAGACGCGGATCGCTGTACCGGGCGCGGAGAGGACCCCGAGCGTGACAGCAACCGTCAAGTCGAGCGCCCCGAAGGCATTCCAGAAAAGGGTGGCGCTTTTGGCCCGTCCCGCTGCGGACGCCAACGCCAGGGCGATGGGGAGCGCCATCACGCCGATGATAACGTCGCCCCAGCCGGCAATCGGTGCGAAGGGCGCGGACAACCGGCCCAAACTCCCAAGGATCACGAAATAGATGCCGAACACTCTCCCGACATGGAGGCCAACCAACGCCTGCAGCCGCAAGGCGCTCAGCGCTTTGCGAAAGGCTGGGACAAACATCCAGGTGCCAAGGCCCAGGAGAACCGTGGGGACGAAGGCATAGGCAACCGCTGGCACGCGACCTGTTGCCCCGCGCCCGAACCCGCCTTGGCTTGCGATAGCCACGATGGTGGCGAGCCAAGTGCTTGCGAGGGCGAACAACCAGATCTTGGTGGTCCTGCGGCTGGGGGTCAGTCCAACAAGCACGACGATCTGGACGACGAAGACTGCAGTGAAGGTCAGCATGGCGATCAAGTCGAGCATCGGAGTCTCCTGCGTGTATATACACGCTTATAGTCGCAGCGCAGTTTGCATTGCATGCCCTGCGTTACCTCAATCCCTCACGAAACGCCTGATCTTGCGCCTGCTTCCATGAGGGAAACGCTGCATTGAGTTTCCGCCGTCCGGCGTGCGTGAGTCGCAATGGGCGCTCTCGCGCGTCGTCGGAGGTTTCGATGCGAACCCAGCCGTTCCGCTCCAGGAGGGCAGCACTTCGCGTCAGCGTCGTCCGCTCGACACCTAGCCGCTCTGCTAGCGCCGACAGCGACAAAGGTCCGGTAAGGGCCAGTATCGCCAAGACGGAAAACTGCGTGGCACGCAGGCCATGTGGACGCAGCTTGTCGTCATAGAGCCGCGTAATTGCTCGTGCCTTCCGGCGCAGCGCTAGGCAGTGACAATCGGCGCACAGCGAGATGTCGACACTCTGAGGCACGGCGATAAGTGTATATACACTAATTGGCGTCCGTCAAGCCAGGGTTCGAGTTATGGGCACCATTCAGGTGGGGATGTCGCCGCCCATCTCAGCGCTGGCTAGCCGCCAAAAAATATAGCGGCACGCCGCTCGAGCACCCGCCGGCTGCACCTTCTTTGAAAAGCCGAGCGTGAACCACTGGGAGGGGGGTACCGACGCGTGACGGTGGATCAGTGATCTGATTTACGTTCGATATCCCCCCGCGCCCGGCGCTGCCCCGACCCGCCGTTGTGCACTCGACACGAGGGGGCACCGGAATCAAAACCTGGATCCGGTTTCGGATTTGCCCTCATATGACGCC
>CBFGRJ010000567.1:0-3526 GCA_965651135.1 uncultured Myxococcales bacterium | reverse complement strand
CTGCATCGAAATCAGTGTGCGGAGGCATCGATGGAGGGGGTTGTCCGGAGGTTGACCAAGTTATGTCTAAGTCTTAAGCACGATTTGTGCCAATGATCCCCGCATGGGTGCCTATTGTCTAAGTGATGACGAAGTGAGCGACCAGGTTTCAGCCCGCGCTGCGGGGCATCTTGCGGCCAGTGGGTTGGTGAAGCGCTTCGGAGCGATCACCGCCGTCAAGGGGGTGTCGCTCACGCTCGCTCCGGGCAAGGCGCTCGGTCTGCTGGGTCCCAATGGCGCCGGCAAGAGCACTACGATGTTGCTGCTCGCGGGTGTGTTAGAACCTGATGAGGGTGCAATCGACATCTCGGGCGAGGGTGCGCCGACACGCGCAGCGGTCCGGCGCATGGTGGGCTACGCGCCGCAAGCCATTGCTTTGTACCCAGCGCTTACTGCCAGGGAAAACTTGGTATTGTTTGCACGACTATATGGTTCATCGCGCAGCGAGTTGACGGAGCGGGTCTCTCGGGCCCTCGAACTAGCGAGACTGACATCGCGAGCTCACCAGAGGGTGCAAACCCTTTCGGGTGGCATGCAACGTCGACTCAATCTGGCCGCTGCCGTGGTTCACGGTCCAAGCGTGCTCTTGTTGGACGAGCCGACGGTGGGGGTCGACCCCCAGTCTCGGGTTCACCTGTTCGAGTGCATAGAACAACTGAAACGAGAGGGGCTAAGCATCGTTTATTCGACCCACTACCTGGAGGAGGCAGAACGACTTTGCGACACGATCGCCATCATGGACCACGGCTCGATTCTGGTCGCTGGAACGCGAGATCAACTGGTTCGCCGCTTCGGTGGAGCCGCACGCGTGCAAGCGTCGATGCAGCCTGCTCCCAAGAATCCGACTCTGGCCAAGCACTGGGCCGACGGTAGGCTGGAGCTCTGCACACAGAAGCCGACTGAGCTCGTCTACCAGCTTTTGGCAGAGCGCGACGACGTGACCGAGCTCAGCATGCGCCAACCCGACTTGGAGTCGGTTTTCATGAATCTTACCGGTCGACAACTGAGGGAATGTTGATGGCGGCGTTTCACTTGGCACTCAAGGACCTGCGAATCTTGTTGCGGGATCGAGTAGCCGTGTTCTGGGTCTTCGGCTTTCCACTCGCGTTCGCGCTGTTCATTGGGGCCGTACTACACGCCGGGCTCAGTGGTGCATCAGGGACGCTCAGAGTCGTGGTGGTCGACGAGTCTCGTGGTGCGGCCGCTGCCCACTTGCGCCAAGGCCTAGCTAGCAGCACACGGATTGAAACGACGTTGGCTGCAGCAGAAGAGGCGGAGCGACTAGTGCGCCAAGCGCGAGCCATCGCGTACCTGAAGCTGCCAAGAAACTTCGGGAGCCCCGGAGCCGCAGCCTCGATGCCAGAGCTGGGTTTCGATCCGGCAAGAAGGCTAGAGGTTGCCTACATCGAACAATTCGTCGCTCGAACCATCGACGCGCGGACCATCGACGGGCGCAAGAACCAATCGACCTCGCGCCCAAGCCTGAGCTTCCGCCGGACGGAGGTCACGGGGCAGCTTTCACCGGGTGCGTCGAACATAGTCTTTCCGTCAGCGGTATTGTGGGCGTTGATCGGGTGTGCCGCTTGTTTCGCAATTTCTTTGGTCGCCGAAAGAACGGGCGGCACCTATGTTCGACTCAGGGCGTCACCGCTCACTCGGCATGATCTACTTCTGGGCAAAGCCTTGGCGTGCCTGATCGCAAGCCTCGGCGTGACCACGTTGCTGACGTTACTGGGAGCCGTGTTCTTCGGCGTTCAGATCGCGAGCGTACCCAAACTGGTGCTTGCACTGCTGGCCACATCGCTATGCTTCGTAGGCATTACGATGGCCCTCAGCGTGTTCGGAAAAAGCGAGCAGGCGGTAGCCGGCGCAGGGTGGGCAACCTTGCTGGTCATGGCGATGCTGGGCGGCGGCATGGTGCCACTATCGCTGATGCCCGAATGGCTCACCGAGCTGAGTCACATCAGCCCCGTCAAGTGGGGCATCCTGGCGCTGGAAGGCGCCAGCTGGCGCACCTTTTCGTTCGGTGAGCTCGCCCTGCCGTGTGCGGTGCTTTTGGCCATCGGCGCGGTGAGCTTTCTCGCGGGTGTGCTGGTGATGAGACGACAGGACGTATGACCGGGAAGGATACAGGCATGAAACACAAGATCTTGTTCGTCGCCGAGAACGTGACACTGGCGCAGGTCGTGCGGCTAGCTGTCCTCGGGCAAGCGCTCGATCGCTCTCGATACGAGGTGCATTTCGCCAGCTCATCGTTCGATCCGTTGGTCTTCGAGGCCTGTGACTTCGAACGGCACCATCTCTCGACAATCGAAAAGAGCGCGGTAGAAAAGGCGTTGGCCGCGGGTAAGCGCATCTACGAAAAGCCAATGTTGCTCGACTATGTCGAAGCGGATCTGGATCTGATCGAGCGCGTGCGCCCCAGCTTGATCGTTGGAGATTTCCGGCTTTCGCTGGCGGTGAGCGCGCCGCTGGCAGGTGTTGCCCATGCAGCGTTGATCAACGCCTACTGGAGTCCATTTCGAAAAGAGCGAACCTTTCCTGTGCCGGATCATCCCATCATTCGGCTGCTCGGCGAAGACTTGACGACCCAGTACTTCCCGAAAGCGTTGCCCAGAGTCTTCGAGCACTTCGCAGCTCCTATCAACGCCGTGCGCAAGCGCCATGGGCTCACGCCGATTGGCAACCTGCAACAGGTGCTGACCTTTGGCGATTACACACTGTACCCCGATGTGCCCTCGCTCACCCCCACCGAAGGTGCGCCTCCGCATCACATCTATCTCGGACCAATCCTCTGGTCTCCTCGGGTTCCATTCGACGCGGGGCTTCTGGCAGCGAGCGCTGAGAAGCCCTTGGTTTATGTTACGCTAGGGTCTTCCGGCAAGGTCGAGCTGCTGCCGATCGTGCTCGCGGCGCTCGGAGAGCTTTCGGTTCAAGTCCTGGTAGCAACCGCAAACAGAATAACCCTGCCAAGGGTTCCGCCGAATGTGACCGTGTGTCCATTCGTGCCGGGTGAACTGGTAGCACAGCACGCGGCACTGGTGATTTCGAACGGCGGCAGCACCACCAGCTATCAGGCTCTGAGTCGAGGGACTCCCGTGCTCGGCATCGCCTCCAACTTCGACCAATACCTTGCCATGCAAGCCATCGAAGCGGCGGGCGCGGGTCTGCTCCTGAAAGCCAGGACCCTCGACAAGGCACAGGTCATCGCCGGCGTACGCCGGGTGCTGAGCGATCCCGGGTACGTCACGCGGGCGCAAGCGCTGGCGAAGGACTTCGCGAACTACCCCGCTGGGCCTAGGTTTGCCGAGTTCGTCGACGGCGTCATCGCCCGGTGGCACCCCGCCACGGCAGCGCATTGATGGGAGCCCCCGCGACCTTCAGGGAACGCCCGGCTTCATGCGAGTTGCTGCTCCAGCTGGTCAAGGACCTCGTAGCAGGGGAGCACGTCGGCCACGCTGGCATTGGGTTGGCGGCCTTCGCGAAT
>CBFGRJ010000566.1:0-3548 GCA_965651135.1 uncultured Myxococcales bacterium | reverse complement strand
GGTCAAGGCCCAAGCAAACTGAGCGCTCCGGAAGGGTCGAGCGCGACAAGACCCTGCAACCGGAGCGCCAAGATTTCCGCCTGTACCTCGCCCACACTCAAGCGGGTCGCCTGACAAACGGCGTCGACCGAGCGCGCGCCGGCTCGCAGCGCGGCGAGCACCCGGGAGGCGGCCGTGCCCGTCGTGAGTGGTGCCGCAAACCCGAGCGCTAGCTGACCGGCTTTTGGGTGCAGGTTGGCCGCTGCCAAATAGGCGAGCACGTCTTTGGCTGATTCGAGCAGGCTGGCGCCGGCCCGGAGCTCCAAGATGCACCCTTTGCCCTTGGAAACCCAAGGCGCCGACGGGACCACGAAAAGCTTCCGCGATAGCCGACGGGCGTGTTTGGCTGCGTTACGGGCGCCGCTACGAAAGGCGGCTTGGACCACCACCACGGCGTCGGAGAGCGCCACTAGACACGCATTGCGCGGAAAGAAACCACCCTGGGTTGCCGCGCTATGCGGCTCGCAGAGCGACAGGTAGCCGCCACCCGCGTCTACGATCCGCCGGTAGAGGTCGGCGTGCTCAGTAGGGTAGGCCCTGTACCATCCACTCGGAGCCACCACCAACGTCGACCCTCCTCGAGCCAGGGCACCGCGATGAGCGGCGGCATCGATGCCCTTCGCGCCCCCCGAGATCACACAAATGCCGGCCGCTGCGAGCTCGCCCGCCAGCTTCTCCGCGAAGCGCTCGGCTGCGGGGGTAGGATGCCTGGCGCCGACAACGGCTACGCCTGCCTGGGCCGGCAGGCAGCCGGTGAGGTAGAGCACTTCGGGTGGCTTTGGCAGCTCTGCCAAACGCGCTGGCCAATCGCGAGGGTGCAAGCGTTGGGGGGCGTGGCTCGGCATTTCACCAGGTCGGTCTGGCGTCGGCCGCGATTGCGACAAATGATGGGGATTGCGGGGAAGCGCTGCCCCCCGCGCGGGGTTGACGGTCGAGGCAACATGGTTACTTTGTGGATTGAGCCGGGTCGAGCAGTCAACCGACACCCTCGCTTATCGCTCACCCGGTAGCCCGCTGACACGATCGCGGGCGGTTCAATCTAGCTCGAAGCCAACGGCTTCAGAAAGGAGACGCGTATGTTGACGGTTTGGAATGCATTCGATGACTTGTTCAATGACGATCTGTGGGGCCGTCGGTGGCCCGTACGTCGAAGTTTCGTGCCCTCGGTAGACATCGGCGAGGACGACACGAGCTACCTGATCACGGCGGATGTCCCCGGAATGAAGCCCGAAGACCTCGACATCCAAGTTGAAAACAATGTTCTCACACTTCGCGGAGAGCGGAAGTACGAAAACAAGACCGAACGTCAAGGGTACCATCGCGTAGAGCGGCAGTACGGTAGCTTCCAGCGGTCGTTCACCTTGCCGGAAGGCGTTGACGCAGACAAGATCGAGGCTAGCGTAGAGAACGGCACGTTGACCCTGCGGGTGCCGAAGCCGGCCGCCTCTCTGCCCAAGAAGGTGAAAGTGAGCGTGGGCAGCCTGACCGACAAGGCCAAGAAGTTGTTCGGCAAAAAGAACGAAGAGGTGGAGGCAGCTTCGCCAGCGGCCTGACACTGATCACGGCATGGGTCCGTCCCATGGGGTGCAAGGTCTGACCTTGCACCCTTTTCTTTTGTCTCCTTCGGAACGCGCATTCGGCCAGAGAACCGGGAATGTAACGCGTGACCTGTGCGTTCCGGATAAAGTTCGAGACGTTAGCGCCCGTAATAAGCCGACCCATGTCCTTGGCGAAGAAGCACCCTTTCAGCAACACGCTCCCAGAGCCGAAGGAGACGCACGTTCAGTTTCTGGACGATGAAGCCAAATCGGGCGTGCTCGTGGCTTGCGAAACGTCGCATCCCGGCGGCCTCATGGCACGACTGGTCAACAAGCTCTCCGACCTGGAGCTCGAGGTCCACCAAGTCGAGTCGCGCATGCGTGAGGGCAAACGCTCGGAGCGGTTGTGGGTGTCAGCTCCTGACGGGCAACCCATCAGCCAGCGCCGCCAGGCGTTGCTCCGTGCGGCCGTGTTCAATGCGATGGAAACCCTGAACCACGAGGCCGCACCACCACTCGAGTCCGCGGACTCGCGGGAGCTCTCGGCCGGGTAGCGCCCATCGACCGCTACGACAGGCGCATCTTGTAGTCTTCGTAGCCGAACCGACGCAGCACCTTGACCTCCCCCGTCTCGGGCTCGAAGGTGTCGATGTCGGGCAAGCGCACGCCGTTGAAGGTGGTGTTCTTGACCATGGTGTAGTGAGCCATGTCCCCAAACACCAAACGATCGCCCACCCGGAGCGGAGCGTCGAACGAGTAGTCGCCGATCACGTCTCCAGCGAGGCAGGTCATGCCGCCCAATCGGTATGTGTGCTTCTTTTCGCCTGGGGCTGCCGCTCCGACAATCTCCGGCCGATAGGGCATTTCCAACACATCGGGCATGTGAGCAGACGCCGAGGTGTCCAAGATGGCGATTTGGCCCTCGTTGTCGATGATGTCGAGTACGGTCGCTACCAGATAGCCCGTATTCAGCGCGACCGCCTCGCCTGGCTCCAGGTACACCTCGAACCCGTGCCGCTGCCTGAAATCACGGATCAGGCGCACGAGGAGCTCGATGTCGTAACCAGGCCTGGTGATGTGATGGCCACCACCGAAGTTCATCCACTCGATGCACTTGAAGTACTCTTTGAACTTTTGCTCGACTACCGCCAGCGTGCGGCCCAGCGCTTCGGCCCCGCCTTGACACAGCGAATGGAAATGCAAGCCCGAGATGCCCTCGAAGTCGGCAGCTTCGAGCGCCGCCAACGGCATGCCCAAGCGCGACCCCCTGGCGCAGGGATCGTACACGGCGTGTTCCACCTCGGAGTGCTGGGGATTGATGCGATAGCCCGCCCGAATGCGGCGCGCTGCCCCCTGAACGGCAACGCGATGGCGCTGCCACTGGGCTGCCGAGTTGAACACGATATGGTGAGCGTAACGCAGGAATACCTGCATATCGGCGTCGGAGTAGGCGGGCGCATAGGCGTGCACTTCTCCGCCGAACTCGCGCGCCCCGAGCTCGGCCTCGTGTGGGGAGCTTGCCGCCGTACCGACGAGCTTGCCCTTGATGTGATCGAAGGTCCCCCACATCGCAAAGCCCTTCAGGGCCAGGATGATCTTGCAGCCCGCCTGCTCCTGCACGCGCGCGAGCGTGGCTACGTTTCTGCGTAGCTTGCCCAGGTCGACGACATAGGCCGGAGTGTCGATGCGAGTGGGATCGAGCTCTTTCAGCATGCCTGAACGTGCCACGGCAGACCGCGCACGGCTAGCTCCTTCAGAAACGGCTCCGGGTCCAGCTGCTCCATGTTGAACACACCTTTGCCCTGCCATTGACCAGTCAGCATCATGCTGGCACCAACCATGGCCGGAACACCCGTCGTGTACGAGATGGCCTGCGAACCCACCTCTTTGTAGCACTCGGCGTGATCGCAGACATTGTAGATGAAGACCCGCTTTTGCTGTCCAGCTTGCGTGCCTTCGATCAAGCAACCG
>CBFGRJ010000565.1:0-3588 GCA_965651135.1 uncultured Myxococcales bacterium | reverse complement strand
GAGCCAGTTCCCGCCGCACTCCTTGCGGCAGCGTCTGCCAGGCGGCCAGCGACACCTTGACGCCCGCGACGTCGAGCGCACGCCGGGCAGCCAGCGGTAAGAGCTTCAGACTGTCGTCGATTTCTTCGAACGCGTAGACTTTCACGATCGCTCCGCAGTCAAAACAGGTGCTCGCGACTATAGCATCGCCGCGCGCGTTGACAGCGCGCCATCGCCGCTGGTTGTCACGGCATTGGATTCGCGCGTTCACCTGTCCTAGGCTCACCAGTGTGCCCTGGATGCGAACGACGATAGCTGCCCTGAGCTGCTCGCTCGCGGTCGCATGCGCCTCTGGAGTTCGCGGATCGGGACCCGTGGACGAGCGGCCGAGCTGCTCCGAACGCGTGGACCAGAGCAAACCCTCGGGAAAGCTCGCCAGCCAGGTGCCGTTGCCTTCGTCCCGGATCGTGCTGACCGCATCCGTCGACAAGCCTCAGCTCTTGCGCGAGATTGCCAGCCACATCCCGGAAACCTTGGCGACAGCAAAGCGCCGCCCGATCGGAACACCGGGCGAGGTCAGCTACACCGTGACACGGGGCAGCGTGGACTCAAGCATCGCAGACGGTGCGTTTCACGTGACCACGTTGGCCAATGCCAGCATCGAAATCTGCAAACCACTCGGCCCGTTTTGTGTCACTTATGGCCGCTGCCAACCGGTGCTCGCCACCACGGTGTCGCTGCCGTTCTTCCTAGACGAAGACTTCGGCTGGCCCGACCTCACCGCGAGTGTGCGCGCGGAGCGCGGCTGCTCGATCATGGGGTTCGACGTCACCCCGCGGCTGACGTCCATCGCACGCGACAATCTAGGCGGTGTGCGGCAACGCATCGAGCAGTCGTTGCCACCCGTGAAGCCGTGGGCATCGCGACTGTGGGACCTGGTACATACGCCGATTTTTCTGGACAAAGATCACTGCTTGCGCGGTGAGCCCAAGCGCTTCGTCCAGTCCCCTCCCCAAGAGACGCCCAGCGGCTACGCGCTTCGCCTAGGGCTCGAGCTCGAGCTCGAGCTGAGCCGCGAGTGCCGGGAAGAACGTGCGAAGCTGCCGCTCGCACCGCTCGCCACCGAGCCTTCGCTCCCCAACCCTTCGCCACTCAGCCTGACGCAAACCATCAGCAGCGCAGCGATTGAAGCGCAGCTACGGCAGCAAGTCCCGAAGGGTTTCGGCAAAGGGGAACGCATCAAGAGCATTGCCGTCTCGAGCTGGCAGCGTGGCGACGAGAATCGGCTGCTTTTGGGAGTCGAGCTCGATGGTGTGACCTGTGGCACGGTCTGGCTCAGCGCCGCAGTCGAAGGGGGCCCCGACCAGTCCGTTCGGCTGAAGCGCGTGCGGTTCACGCAAGGCTCGACGCCGGCGACCTTGCAACATCTACCGAAGCATTTGGCTCATCATGCCACGATTCGGCCCTCGCTACCCTTTGCAGCGGCCATCGAACGGATGAAACAGCTCTTGGAAATAGTCACGACCGTGCCCGTCGAGCGCGTGCGAGTTGCCGTGGAATTGCAGGGACCGTCGGCGGTCCACCCCGTGGTCACCGAGACAGGAATACAGGCAGTGGCCGAGGCGCAATGGTCGGCGATCGCAAGCATGAGCGCCACGCCCTGAGCAAAAGCTAGCCGCAGCACCCGTTCCAAGCTTAGCTTAGCTCGTCCGTGACCGAAGACGCTCGCCTACCCGTGTTTCCCCACGACCGACTCGATCGTCCGCTTCGCGACCTGCGTCTCAGTGTCACCGATCGCTGCAATTTCCGCTGCCGTTACTGCATGCCCCGGGAAGCGTTCGGGCCTGGTTTTACGTTCCTCGATCGGTCGGCACTGCTGACTTTCGAGGAACTCATGCGGCTTTGCCGGAGCTTCGTCGACCTGGGCGTTCGTAAATTGCGAATCACGGGCGGCGAACCCCTGCTGAGGCGCCAACTCGACAAACTGATTGCACAGCTCCGCTCGCTCGACTGCGACATATCGCTCACCACCAATGGCTCGCTGCTCGCCCGACAGGCACAGGCGCTGAAGAGCGCGGGCCTGAATCGGCTCACGGTCAGCGTCGATAGCCTCGACCCCGAGACATTCGAGCGTGTCACCGATGGCGGACACGCCCTCGACGCTGTCCTGCGCGGTATCGACGAAGCGGAGCGCGTGGGATTCGAAACGATCAAGATCAACAGCGTAGTCCGCCGTGGGCTGAACGATGACGAGCTGGTAGCTCTGGTGAAGCACTTCGGCGAGCGCGGCCACATCGTGCGCTTCATCGAGTTCATGGACGTCGGCCAGACCAACGGTTGGGAGCGCCGCGACGTGGTCACCGCCAGCGAGATATTGACTCGCTTGAGCGAAGCGTTTTCTTTGGAAGCCCTCGAACCGAACTACCAGGGCGAAGTGGCCAGGCGCTACCGCATTCGGGAGACGGGGGCCGAGGTGGGCATCATTGCGAGCGTCAGCCAGCCCTTTTGCGGAGACTGCACGCGCGCTCGGCTCTCCGCCGATGGCAAGCTCTACACTTGCTTGTTCGCGGCGGTGGGCACGGACTTGAGAGGCCCGTTGCGAGCGGGCGCCGATCGCGAAGCGCTGCGCGTGCTGATCGCCGATATTTGGCGGCAGCGATCCGACCGATACTCGGAATTGCGCGCTCTACAGCGAGGCGTCAGACGCATCGAAATGTCCTATATCGGAGGGTGAGCACGTGCTCCGTGCGTGCGCGCTGCTGTTGCTGATTTGCCTGGCGTGTTCCGCCCCGCCACCATCGGTGACGGCCGCTCACGCGAAACCCACCACGCTCGAAGCCCGTACACCTCTCGAGCCACCACCGCCAGAACCCACTCGCACACACGAAGCCACGCCACCAGAACCACCCCCAACACCCGAACCGGCTCGCTTCGAAGCTCTGCCGGTTCCCGGTCATCTCGATGCCGTGGTCTCACTGCCGGAGGGGGGCGAACGGCAGCCGCTACTGGTGGCGACCCACGGCGCAGGTGGCGCTCCCGAGCACCATTGCCTGGCCTGGCGAGAACATCTCGGTCAACGCGGCATCATCCTGTGCCCGCGCGGAGCCATGATCGACAAGCGCTACGGAGCGGACGCCGGATTCTACTATCCGAACCACTTCGAGCTCGAAAAAGAGGTACTCGCCGCCCTCGACAGTTTCGAAGCGGCCTACGGAGAACGCGTGCTCCCAGGCGGCCACATTTATGCGGGCTACTCGCAAGGCGCGACGATGGGGGCCCTAATGCTTCCGAAGCATGCCCAGCTCTTTCCGCGGTTGATCTTGATTGAGGGCGGCTTCTCCGAGTGGGATTTGCGGGGCGCGCGCAGCTTCAAGCAAAACGGCGGAGAGCGCGTTGCCTTCGTCTGCGGCAACACGGGCTGTAAGCGCAGCGCTGACCGTTCCGCCGGAATCTTGAAGCGCGCTGAAGTGGCGACTAGCACTCGGCATGCCGTTGGCGGGGGTCACACGTATCTTGGCGCCGTCGCAAGAGAAGTTCATGCTGCCTTCACCTGGCTCACCCAGGACGATCCGCGATGGTCAGGGGGGTAGCGCAGTGAATCGAGGGCCG
>CBFGRJ010000564.1:0-3602 GCA_965651135.1 uncultured Myxococcales bacterium | reverse complement strand
GGCGGGTTTGTGGCTTGACAGGGGCTCCAAAACTCGACTCTGGGGCACTGACGCATGGCATTCGATCGATGCAGGGCGCGCGCTTCGGTGCGGTACTGTCGCTCGGCACGCGCGGACCCACAGGATGCCACTGCTTTACGTTGGGCCTACCTGTGGCTTTGGAAGGCAGGTTCCATTGTGGGCATATTTGTGGGCCCTCGGGGGGCCGCTCAACTTCGAGATGAGAAGCTTGGGGGGGTGCTCCCACTGAGCAGATCATGACGATCGAGCTGCGGTTTGGATTGGGCCTGGTGTCGTTGGTGCTCGTGCAGGCGTTCGCGAGCGCGTGTTCGGGAAGCTCCGACGAAGCCTCGGGTGATAGCGACTCCGGCGCCGAGACCGACTCCAGCGCCGCAACGGGCACGGGGGGCACCAGCGGATCGACCGATTCGAGCAGCAGCTCCACGGGCAGCGGGGGAGCAAGCGGTGCTACCGGCGAAACCTCGAGCGCTTCGGGTACCGATGGCGGGGTGCTGGATCCAGTCGAGCTCTGCGGCGGCACGTGTCAGTGCGGCAATGGCATCGACGACGATGGTGACGGTAAGGTAGACGGCTTCGATGAAGAGTGCACGGGTGCGGCCGACAACGACGAAGGCAGCTTCGCCACCGGGATCTCCGGCGACAACAAGGACCCGAAATGGCAAGACTGCTTTTTCGACGGCAACTCGGGCGCGGGCGATGATGGTTGCCGCTATCACACCGATTGCTTGACTGGTGATCTGCCCGACGACGATCCGAGTTGTACCGTAACTCAGGCTTGCGTCGACTTTTGCGTGCAACGAACACCCAGCGGCTGCGACTGTTTCGGTTGCTGCACGTTCGACACCACCGATGGGCCGCTGAGCGTGCAGATCGGATTGACTTGCGACTACGACGACATCGAGGACGCCGAGAGCTGCCCGCGCTGCACGCCATCGACTCAATGCAACAACGAGTGCGGCGAATGCGAGCTCTGTCCCGGCAAGGACAGCTTGCCGGAGACCTGCGAAGAAGAGGTACCCCAGTGCGACGACGGGCGTCAGGCATGCGACGAGCAGAACCCGTGCCCCCAGAACTACTGGTGCCAACTGGGCTGCTGTGTGCTCGTGCCCATCCAGTGAGAGAGAAGTAGTCATTTCCAGCGACCCGAGCGAGCTGGCGGTTTCCGTCGTTGCTTTCGAGGCCGAGCTGCGTAAAATTCCGCCGTGAGGGAAGCAACCCTGAGGCGAGTCTACGCTGCTGCCAAGGCAGTCTATCCCGGCATCTCACTGGAGCTGGACGCTTTCATTCTTCATTGCAGCCGCCTCGGTGCAGGCCTGGGTGCAGCGGCCGATGACGATGACGCCTGCGAGCGCTACGGGCACGAGCTGTTCCTATGCGCCGCCTGTGCCGCGGGCGACCAAGAGGCGATTGCCTCGTTCGAGCGGGAGGTTCTGCCCGCTGCGGCAGAGGCCATAGCGCGAGTCAATCCCGCGGCAGAGTTCCTCGCAGAAGTGCTGCCAGGGCTTCGCAACAAGCTGTTTGTCGGGCCCAATCCCAAGATTCGAGACTACGCTGCTCGCGGTTCGTTGGTGGCGTGGACCAAGGTGGTCGCCACGCGCTATGCGCTCAAGCACAAGGGCGAGCCCGACCGCGCCGCCCGACCGCAGGCAGAATTGGCGGAGCTCCTGGTGCAACGGCATTTTCAGGGTGAAGAGCCGCTGATGGAGGACAAGTACACCCAGCTATTTCAACGGGCATTGAGCGGAGCCGTCAGCAGCTTGCCGTCGCGTGATCGCAATGTACTGCGCATGCACCTGCTCGGTCGCTGCAGTGTCGATCAAATAGGTCGAGCGTACTCGGTCCAGCGCTCCACTGCGGCGCGTTGGCTGAGCACCACCAAAGATCGTTTGCTCGAATCCGTGCAGGGCCAACTGCGCATGGAGCGGGCCGGCTTGAGTGACGAGGAGCTCGACAGCGTGGCGCGCCTGGCTCGAAACCAGTTGGATCTCACGTTCGCCTACGGCGGAAAGGCCGCCTCGCGGGTTTCGTCGTCGGCGGGATGATGTGCGATGCCTAAGCCCACCTCTCGTGACGATCATGAGCTGCCGGACTCGGCAATCGAGGTGGACCATGAATCGACCGATCCGAGATTTCCGGATGAAGCTCAGGTCAAGGCTTTCGCCGAGGAGTTATTGCGCGGGGGGAAGCGGACGCAGGGCTATGAACCCGTAGCGTCCGAGCGGCGCCACGCGCTGAGGGATACTACACCGCATGCGCGACTGCCGAGCGAGCCGGTCCGCGCCACGCCTGCGGCGGCGCCCAGCAGAAGCGTGCTGTCGAAGACTTTCCCGAGCGCTACGGATGCGGAAGAGTCGCCGCCTGACATCGGCGAATGTCTGAGCGAGGACAGTGTGCTCGCGTTCGTGGAGGGGCGGCTCGGTCTGGCAGAATTGGTGGATGTTCATCACCACCTGGACGCCTGCGGGGATTGTCAATGCGTGATCGCCGAAGCGGCTCATGCGGTGAGCCAGCAGCGCGCGGACGCCGAGGGCAGCAACACTCGCGGGAGTAACCTGCAAGTGGGCACGATTCTAGCCGACCGCTACCGTATTCAGCGGTTCATTGCCCGAGGCGGCATGGGCGAAGTTTACGAGGCCTACGATCGCGTGCTCAGAGAACGCATCGCGCTGAAGACGGTTGCAGCGAGCGTCAGCGACAGCCCACGCGCCGTACGCCGCCTCATGGCAGAAGTGCAGTTGGCTAGGCGCGTCAGTCACCCGAACGTGTGCCGTACTTATGACCTGGGGGCACACCCCTTCGGTGCGAGCGGGGTGCTTCACTTTTTGTCCATGGAGTTCGTGGAGGGCATCAGTCTGGGGGAGAAATTGGAGCGTGACGGCCCCATGGCCGTGAACGAGGCCGTGTCCGTGGCACAGCAGCTGCTTTCCGGCCTGCAAGCAGCGCACGAGGCTGGCATCTTGCATCGCGATTTCAAGCCTGACAACGTGATGCTCCGCCCTGCGTCGGGGGAGAAGTATCGCGCAGTGATCATGGACTTCGGCCTCGCGCGCGCTTTGAACGTCGATCCGGCGCGTTTGACCACCGGAGCCAATCAACCGCTCATCGGTACACTCACGTATATGGCGCCAGAGCAAGTCGAAGGCGGCGCTCTAGCCGCGGGAACCGATATCTTCGCCTTCGGTATCGTTTTTTTCGAGATGTTGACCGGATGCCTCCCATTCGTCGGCGGTACTCCGGCAGCAACGGCGCTCAAGCGCTTGAAAGACAAACCCCCTGCACCGAGCGATTACGCTCCGGACGTTCCGAAGTACGTCAACGAGATCGTGCTCAAGTGCTTGGAAAAAGATCCGGCGCGCCGCTATCAATCGGCTGAGGAAGTTCTCGACGATTTGCTGTCCGAGAGTCCGCGCGGCGCGCTCGGTGGACGCAAGTCGTGGGCCCGGCGCCGTATGTGGATCACACTCGCGAGCGGCGCGCTGGCGCTGCTTTTGACGGTTGCCGTCAGCCTGGTTTGGCGCACGGGTTCCCCTGGTTCGAGTGCCCATCGACCGCCCTCTCTGAAGCAGGAGGCAAACCGGGAT
>CBFGRJ010000563.1:0-3606 GCA_965651135.1 uncultured Myxococcales bacterium | reverse complement strand
GGGAACAACCGATTCGGATTCTTCAAAGCCATCTGGCCTCCTTCGTGGTGAGCGTTGCTTCGTATCTAGGCCAGGGCTGCTGACAGCGTGGTGGCAGTAGGGTAGAGCTCAAACTCGCTTGAAGATGAGCGACGTATTGATACCGCCGAAGGCGAAGTTGTTGCTCATGATGAGGCGCGGCCGGGCTTCGCGCGGCTCGCCCACGACATACGCGAGCTTTTCGCAGCGCTCGTCCAAGTGACGCAGGTTGCGGGTGGGGGGCAGCATGCCTCGCTTGAACAGCCAAATGCAAAACGCCGCCTCGATGGCGCCACAGGCCCCCAGCGTGTGCCCCGTGTGACCCTTCGTCGAGCTAATGGGGGTGGCCGTCGGGAACACCTTGGCAATCGCGATGCTCTCGGCGACGTCTCCAACATCAGTGCCCGTGGCGTGCCCGTTGATGTAGTCGATATCCGTCGCAGAAACACCGGCATCTTGCAAGGCCAGCTGCATCGCTCGACTCATGCCCTCTGGCGAAGGCGAGGTCACGTGGGTGCCGTCGCAACAGCTGCCATAGCCGATGAGCTCGGCATGAATGGTCGCACCGCGCTTCGTGGCGCGCTCCCAAGCTTCGAGCACCAACGTGCCGGCTCCCTCGGCGACCACGAGCCCGTCGCGGTCCCTATCGAAGGGGCGCGGGCTTTCGTCCGGCGTGTCGTTGTATTTGCAAGAAGCCGCGTAAACCAAGTCGAAGACGGCCGCGTGCACCACGTGCAGCTCTTCTGCTCCCCCGCAGATCATCAATTCTTGTCGGCCGAACTTGATGGCTTCGTAGCCCGTTCCGATGGACTGGCTGGCACTGGTGCATGCCGACACCACCGGCACGACTCGCCCCCGAATGCCGTAGACCTGCGCGAGGTTTGCGGCGCAGGTATGGCTCATGAATTTCAAGTAAGAGCTGCCTGGAATGCCGACCAGGCTGTTCTTCAACAATAGCTTGCGACAGAACTCCTCGGTTACGGAGGTGGAACCGTGAGTCGACCCGTACATGAGACCCGTGGCCTCGTCTTGCAGCTCTGCCTCCTCGAGCCCGGCGTCGGCAATCGCTTGATCGGTGGCGATCAATGCCAGCTGCCCCACGCGGCCCATGGTGCGTACTCGAGTGCGCGAAAACTTCGGCAATGGATCGGGAACCTTGCCCGCCAGCCGAGGCGACAACTCCTCGATGCGATCCCAGTCCGGCATTTGCACGATGCCGTGGCGACCTTCCGCCAGCGCGTCCACAGCGGCGTCGACGGTGTCGCCGATGGGTGAAATCAAGCCGGCTCCCGTCACGGCAACTCGACGCGTCATGCCAACCCTCCATTGATGCCAATCACCTGACCGGTGATGTAAGCGGCTTCATCGCTGACCAAGAAGCGCACGAGCGCTGCGACTTCTTCGGGTTTGCCGAGCCTGCGCATCGGGATATGCTGAACTATCTCGTCGATCGGGCTGTTTTGAATCATGTCCGTTTCGATCAAGCCGGGAGCGACGGCATTGACGGTCACGTTGCGCTTGGCAAACTCGAGCGCCAGCGATCGCGTCGCTCCAATGAGCCCCGCCTTGGCCGCCGAATAGTTGGTTTGACCGCGGTTGCCGATGACGCCCGACACGGAGGCGATGTTGACGATGCGCCCCCAGCGCCGTCGCGCCATGGGCATGATCAAGGGCTGGGTCACATTGTAGAAGCCGTCGAGCGTCGTGCGGATCACGCGCTGCCAGTCCTCTCGCTCCAGCGCCGGGAATGGTGCATCTTTCAGTACGCCGGCGTTGTTGATCAATACGCCTATGGGTTTGGCTCGATCGCTCGAGAGCTCCGCCAGCCCTTGCTCGACCGCCTGGGCATCCGTCACGTCGCAAGCCCACAGCACCACCGAGCCGCCGGAGCGCTCGATATCGCTCGCCGTGGCTTTGGCCGCTTCGTGGTTCTGTTTGTAATTGAGAATGATGGGATGACCCGCAGAAGCCAGCGCTCGAGCGATGGCTGCTCCAATCCCGCGAGCAGCTCCCGTGATCAGCGCGACCGGTTTCACGAGTGCTCCGCAGGCTCGGGAGGTTCGTAAACCATGAGCTGTGTAGATGCGACGGTTTGCTCTTCGAGGCGCACCGCGCAGTCGAAGCTCGCTGTCGCTTCGTCCCGCCAAGTCATGTGAGCGACCACGGTGAGCGGCGCCCCAGGTTCGAAGTCAGACACGTGAAACCGAAGCTTCCGAGCGCCGATGATGAACCCAATGCGCGGTTTGACCTCGCCGGAGGAAGCCGACGCCTGAGTCAAACGATGCAAAGTGACGTAGGCTGCCACGGTTTGAGCCATGTACTCGAGCGCCAAGACAGCCGGCACCTTGCCTTCGCTTGCAAAGATAGAGTCTGCTTTTGGCAGGGCGCGGCAGGCAATAGTGGCCCCAGTGGGGTCGTACGCCAGGACTTCATCGATGAGCCGCATTGGTGGCTCGTGGGGCACGAGCTGATCAATCGGCGGAAAGTTCACGGTTCATCATCATTGTCGATAGCCTCGAGACACGCAAATCTGGAGGCTGGCTCCGGGTAGCACCTGGGGTTTCCAGCGCACCCTACTCGGGTAGCGTTTACTCGGGTATCGTTACCCAGGTGCGCCGTCTCATAACACCGCTTGGGCTCCTGCTGGTTCTCTTACTCGCAGTCAGTCGTTGCGTATTCTTCCGTAGCGGTGAGGTTCCCATGGCCACGGTCTACGAGCCCGCCAGGCCGGGCGCCACCGCGGCAAACGTGCTGGTACTCTTGCCCGGTTTCGGCGATTCGCCAAGCGCTTTTCAGGAGGCCCGGTTCGTCGAGTCGGTCCACAAAAAGGCCCCGACCTTCGACGTCGTTCTGGCGGATGCTCATTTCGGCTACTACAGGAAGTTCGATCTCGTAGAAAGGTTGAGGGCCGATGTCATTGTTCCCCTGAAAGCTCGAGGCTATCGCGAGCTTTGGCTGGGTGGTATCAGCATGGGAGGTTTCGGGGCGTTGGCCTTCACCATGGAGCACCCCGATTTGGTAGACGGGACCCTGGTGCTCGCACCCTACCTCGGACCAACGGATCTCATCGAGTCGATCCAGGAACAGGGCGGGCTAGAGCGATGGCAACCGCAAAGCTACGCAGCGGAAGATGACGAAGAGCGATACTACGTAAGGCTCTGGACCTGGCTCAAGAGCTTGCCAGGCAAGCGTGAGGGGCCACCCGTCTTTTTGGCATGGGGCGAGAACGATCGTCTGCGCTTCGCCAACCGTGAAATGGCGCGCGTGCTGCCTCGCAGCCATGTTCGAACCCGCGCAGGAGACCACGATTGGGAAACCTGGCATGCACTATTCGAGGGTTTTTTCGTCAAGCTCCTGGCGGAGCGCTAAGCTAACGAAGTTAACGAAGACGAGGTCCCGAAATGCGCAAGCGTTGTTGGCTTTTCTGTTTCTTGTTCGGCCTCGGCTGTAGCGCGACTCAGCGCCCGGACGGTGGCAAAGGGCTCTTGCCGGCAGGGGCGGCAGCGCCCGCCGTCACCGGGAAAGACGACTCCGGTGAGCTCGTCGACCTGCGGAGAAAACGTGGTCACCTAGTGCTCGTCTTCTTTT
>CBFGRJ010000562.1:0-3614 GCA_965651135.1 uncultured Myxococcales bacterium | reverse complement strand
AACGCAGATAGGTCGACCTTGGCGCCGGCAAACGCGAAAAACAAGGCGTAAACCGGCAGCGAGAGTTGCTCGATCGCATGGATGAGATCGGCGCCTTTGGCGCTCGAGAAGTTTTCTACCCAGAACCCGGCGGTCAGTGCAATGAGCAGGGTTTCCAAGTGAAAGGTGCTGGCGATCTGCCAAATGGCGAAGCACGTGGCCAGCACGAACACCGGCGTATCGCGACCTACGTAGCGCAAAAAGAAGGAGATGCCGATGCCGACGAGCACGCCGACTCCGATCGACCCTCCGAGCTCGCGTGCGAGAGTGAGGGCGAGAGAGCTTCCGTCGCTCTCACCCAAGGTGCGCTTGGCGATCGTCAGGGCGACAGCGAATAGGACGATCACGCACACGTCTTTCAAGATGGTGACCCCCAAGACCGTGCGCGCGACAGGACCGTCGGCTTGATTTTCGGAGATGACGGCTATGGTGACCGTCGGCGAATTGGCTACGGCTATGGCGCCGAAGACCATGGCAATCACGATCGCCTTGGTGACGTCGTTCGCCGGCATGAAGGGTAGAAACGAGCGCGTCAGCAACACGACCCCCAGCACGCCACCCGCGACGCAACAAAGCTCGGCGCCCGTGATGAAGGTCAAACGCCGCGCGTGGCGTCGGACCCACGAAGTGCGGATTTCGCCGCCGGCCGTGAGCGCGATGAGGGCAACGGCAATGCCTTCGATCGCCTTCGCGGCGATGAGCATGTCGCGACTGAGCAGCCCCGAGACGTGGGGTCCCACCAATACACCCACCACCAGGTACCCGGTGATGCGAGGCAGGCCCGTGCGCACTGCGACTTTGCCGCCGACGAACGCCGAAATCAGCACGAAGCCGATGGCAATGGTCGTGCTTTGAGGACCGATGGCCTTGACGCCACTGCCGCTCCAGCGCAAGGCTGCGAGCGCGCCGACCGCCAACGCGAGCGGTAGCGCACGGTACAAAATGCGCTCGAGCACGAGATTCATGCGGCGCCTCCTCGCGCCGGCGACTGCCCGATTCGGTTCAACTCCGCCCGCCTGATCAAGCGCAACAAGAGCCATGGCGCTATCAGCTCATTGATCACGCTGGCCAACGCGACGGCAGCCAGCACCGTCTCGGCCACGTCGTCGCGCCAGATGTGGAAGTAACTCAGCGCGACGATGAGGCCCAGCGTTCCCTGCGCCGCCAGGCCGCTGCCCCAGCGGCGATCGGCAGCGGCTCCGCCAGCCACGCTCACGGGAAGAAACGTGGTCGTGAGCCGCTTCGTCAGCAGCCTGACCAGCGTGAGCAGCACGATGAGGGCGAGCAACGTGGTGTTCATGGCACCTGCAGCGTGCACGCCGACCACGGTCATCAAGATGACGACGGCCGGTCGCTCGACTCGCCGGATGGCACCGATCAGCTGCTGATCGCGCTCGCCGGGTAGGTTGACGAGAACCATGGCCGCGATGGCGCCGACCGCTGCGGGTGAGAAATGCAGCCAGCCAGCGAACCCTGCAGTAAACGCCAGCATGGCCAGCCCGAGCAGCAAGCGCTCGTCTTCTCGGGCTTTGCCACCCAGAAACAACCAGGTGATCACACCGAAGAGCGCGCCGCCTCCGAGTGCGGCGGCGATGAGCACTTCGGGTCGGACGGGATCGTCTGTCGTTCGAAACAACGCGAACGCGAGGATCGCCAGCAAAATGACCAAGATGTCGTCGAGGCTCGAAGAAAACTCGATCAGACGCAGCAGCGGCCTCGCGTGCGACGACCGTCCAGCCCGTCGCACGCGCAGCAAGGCCGCCAACGTAGGCCCGCTGCTGGCCCCGGCCGCAGCGAGCACCATGGCAGCGAGCCATGCTGCTTGCAAAGGTACGCCGGTGTACACGAGCACGACTGCGCCCAGCGCTCCCACCACCGTGCACGCCGCCAGAGCAGGCGTCAGACTCACGGCGATGTAGCTCTTGGGCACGGCTCGTAGCACGCGGACTTCGAAGCGCATTCCGGTTGCGAATCCCACCCAACCCGCAACGAATGCCACCACTGGACCCAAATCGTCGATCAGCGCGCGCGAGCGCTCGCCCGCCGCGAGCCCGAACAAGTAACCCAATACCAAGAAGGCGTGCCCTGTCGATACCAGGTGCGGGATCCCCAGCACGGTTCGCACTCGGCTCAAAGGACGCCAAAAGGTGAAAGCGAAGACCAGGAGAATGGCGCCGAGAGCGAGCTCTTGAACCATCAAGACCCCGGATGCTCGGTAGCCGATTTCTGGCGCATGACCCGCTGGCTCAGGACCGGAATGATAGTCACGCGAATGTCGCAGTCGGGGTATTCGGCTCCCACGCGCTCCATGGCCTGCAACGCGGCTTCGGTTTGCTGCTCCGTCGCCTGCAGCAGCAACACCCGCCGGCCGCCGGGATCCCCGAACAGGTCTCTGAAACTGGCAAACAGGGGTACTTCGTGAGCCGTGGCCTCGCGCAGGCTTTGCGATTCGACGATGCAGGCGTCTCCAAGACCCTGATCGACCAGATCGACCAACAGCGCATCCACCGCCTTCTCACCGCTCACGGTGACCAAGATCAAGGAGCCTGCCGAGGGCTGTGGTTTTGGCTGCAGCGAGGTGGGGACGCGTTTTTCTGCGGCGCTGACCAACCTGAGCACCTCTTCGACGCGATCGGCGCTGCGCAAGGCCTGCAAGAACGTCCGGCTGTGGCACAGCTTTGCCACGTGCGCCAAGAGCAGCAGGTGGGCGTGCGGGTCCGGTTTGGAGAGTATGAAGAAGTACACATCGGGGGGGATCCCGTCGATCGACGGCAGCTTCAAGTTGTGCCGGGTAGTGACCAGGCACACCAAAGTTTCGCTGACGCGGTCCGATTCGGCATGCGGCAGCGCCACACCCCGCCCGATGGAGTAGCTTTCCCGGACCGCCAACGACTCCTGAAGGGATTGGGCGATGGCCGAGCTTGGAACCTGAGCCACACGCGCCATGGCTTCGCTGACCGCGTGCACCAGCTCGCTGGCGCCATTTACGGTAACTTTCGGCAGTACCAAGGACGCCTGTAACCAGCCTTCACCAACCATTTCGTCGTCATACAACCGATTGGCGGCGAGGCGAAGCCGATTGGGTAGCCAGGCGAAGTGCCAACGCCCTGGCGCGCGGCCTGGCTCAATCGTTGGTCAGGCGCTGGATTTCTTCTTTGATTAGTGCTTCCGCCAGGGTCGGGACGACTTCCCAAACGACTCGTTCGACGACTTCGCGCGATAGTGCCAACACGGCTTCCACCTGGTCGCTAGAGAGCCCCAGATCGCTGAGCTTGCCTGCGAACGCTCCGTTGTCGGTAGCATGGCTGACGGCTCGAGCGGTTTGGCTCACCGCTGCTGCTGGTGCTGCTCGCGGTGGTTCGGGGCTCGGCGCTAAACCAGGAGAAGTCGCGTGCGCACGTGGAGCTACGGGCCGTGCTGGAGCTACGGGCCTCTGCGGTGCCGCGTCCGCGGGGCTGCCATAGGCCAAGGTCGGCGAGCGCATCGGTTCGGGCGTTGGCGCGACTCGGGCTGCGGCCGCTGCCGGAGCACTGACCGCCGGAGCACTGACCGCTGGAGCATTGACCGCTGGAGCA
>CBFGRJ010000561.1:0-3671 GCA_965651135.1 uncultured Myxococcales bacterium | reverse complement strand
GCACGCGCGGCCATGTCTGCCGGGGCCAGCTCTCCCCTGAGCTGGTTGGACAGGCCAACCTGGGCCGCCTTGACCCAATCGCGCCGATCGCGTTCATCGGCAAGCCGCTGCAGATTGCGGGCCATTTGATTGGCTTCGTCGGCTAGCTTGCCCAGATCGTCGTTGGTAGCGACGGGAATGGCTTGTGTGAAGTCACCGGTAGCGAAGCGCGCAAACCCCGAGGACAGTTGTCCCAACGCCTGCAGCATGCCGCGGCTAAACCAGCCGGATAGCCCCAGCAGCAGCAAAAGTCCTGTCACGCCAATCACGAGCCGCAGCCGATCGGCTCGCTCGTTGGCCCCCCGCACAGCGGCAAAGGCCCCCTTCAGCGCCGAGCGATCTAGGGCGACGGTGCGCTCGAGCAGCCGCTCGACTTCGGCCTGCTTGGCTTGCATGGCCGTGATTTCTTCGACCAGGGCCTCGCCGGTCTCGCCTGCGATCAGGCGCCGCGAGACATCGAGGGCGCGCTCGTGGTACCCCTCGACGGCTCGTTCGACTTTCGCTACCGCGGCTGGGTCGAGCGCAGTGCGTGCATTGTCGAAGTGCCCGAGCAGCCTTCTCTTCACGGTGCTGCTGGCCTCCAGGGACGCAACGTCCTGAGCGGCTACGGCGTCTTGCATGCTGCGCCGCAGTTGCGCGAAATCGGCGTTGACGCGTGGCCCCAGCTCGAGCAAGGGGATCATGTGATTCTCGACCTGGACCAGGTCGCGATTCTGTCCTACGCCAATCCAGGTGCTGGCGAGCATGACCGCCAGCAGCGAGAGCAGGCTCGTGCCGACTATCAGCATCAGTTTGGCACGAAACGTTAGTGCTACCACCGCATGCTCCTCGATCGCGTCTCGCCCCTAGCGGAGGATGGCGATGGTTTTTACCCCGTTGAGCTCGAGATCGCCTCGAACGTAACCCACTCCACCACGGTGCTCGGAGACGTAACGCATCACCGCGGCGTCCGAGTCGAATTCGGGTGGGGGCACTTGCCTGCCCGAGAAGATCTGCTGTTGCCAGTAGCTGCGTACGGCGGCTACCGACCGCTTGAGAACCTCTTTGGAAAACCTTTCCCTCACACCGGACGAAGCGTGGAGATCCGCAGGCTGGACGTGCTCACCATCTCGCCAGCGCGTGACCCTCTTGAGGAACAAATCGGTCAAAAATGCGCGCGTTTCATGGCTGGAGGGATTCTCTGGGTGCACGATGATCTTGAATACGGGTGACGAGCTATGAGCAGTCACCGAACGTGTCAACCAGCCGAGACCGCCGCCGATGGCGAGTGCCAAGAACTCGCGACGCCTAAAGGCCGCGAATCGACGCTGTACGGTTTCGGGTATTGGCTGCATGATCTTGCCCAAGAAGGCGGGCGCCGTTTCGAAGCCTCGGCGGCCCGTCGAATCGTTAGAAGTAAGCGGTGGTTTTTGCGAGAAACAAGCCCCAGTCTCGGGTCAGCTCAGCCGGGGGAACGCCGTCGTTCATTTCGCTCGCCAGCGCCGCCGTGCCGTGCATGTAGTGTCCTTCTAATTTCAAAAGCCAGTGTTGGGTCAGGTCGTAGCGTAGGGTCAGGGCAACGTCGTGTTGGTAGTTCTGGTGTCCGCTCCGAGTTTTTACGTTTGGATAGGTCAGCGAGTAGTAGACTCCGGGGACGAACCACGGTGCTATGCGATAAGAGGTCATGACGTATGCACGCTCGCTGGTGATCGTCATGGGTTGAATCAGCGTGGGTAGCTCACTTTCGAGCTCGGCGTGCCAGCGGCTGTATTCGGCAGCCACCAGCAGATCGTGCGCGTTGTATTCGAGGGAAGCCACCGCCAGCAGGAACGGTACGCGCACGTCGACGGTCCCGTCAAAGTCCGCAGGCACCAGGCCGGCCTCCTGGGCCGGCTGGAGCAGCCCCGGAGGCGGAATATAGGTGAAATCGAAGCGTACGGCCTGCAGGCTGCCGCCGAGCTGCAATCCTTCCCAAGGCAAGAGCCACATCAGGCGGCCGCCGATCAGATAGGGCACCGAAACCTCCCCATCGACCAGCGACGACTCGCCGAGATCGAGAAAAATGGTACCACCGTAAAGGCGGTACTCGAGCTCGCCAACCGGGCCGAGCGGGACGTACCCGTAGAGCTCGCCACCCGTCTGTGCGAGTAGAGCGTCCCGATTGGTGACGGGGTACATCGATTGCGGGAGCAGAATCGGGACTCGAGCGGCGTCGATGTCGCTCGTCTCGTTGTACAACCCAAAGGGAAGCTTGGTGCGGCCGGCGCGAAACCCGAGCCAGTCCCAGGCTCGATAGTCCAGGTAAAACCAATCGAAACGGGCGTCGTAGTTGCCGCGTGGTCCGAGATCGTAGGCGAAGAGCTGAATTCCGAGTCGCAACCGGTCGGTCAACGCATTCGTGAAGTTGATGCCGACCTCGGTGAACTCGACGCTTCCACGCTCGGAGTCCGCGAGATAGTTGTTGTCCGTGGTTTTGATGGCGCCCTGACTGACGAAGCCGTGAACCTGGACTTCCGACGGGCCCTGAGCGAGCCCACTCAGGGGGGCGAGCAGCAGCAAGCGGCTGCCCGCGCGAACGCCAACGTCGCGTAGAACTCGCCCCAGAGAGCGCGCCACTGGGTTGTTGCGCAAGGACACCTCTCGCGGGGAGTCTCGTTGCACGCCGGCGGGCTTGTCAACCCGTTGCCTCGCGGCTCACCGTCGTGGAAGATGGTAGGAGCGGGTGCGCCTAGCGCCGGGCGACCGACTTCCTGGGCTTCGGCGCGCCGGTCACGGGCTGGTGACCCAGATGCACGGTCAATTGGGGATGGGCTTTCGCGAACGCGCGCAGCGCCGCCAAGCTCTTGGCACTCTGCTCGCCGTCGGTGTTGAACGTGCCCGGCTCGACATCGTGATGCCAGCCCCAAGCGGTATGACAGCCGTCTCCCGTGAGCAGCTGAGGGCCACTCGTGGTGCGCGCCAAGTAGGCCATGCTCCCGCGGGTGTGGCCCGGCACATGCAATCCATAGAGGGTGCCGTCACCGAAGATATCTACTGCAGCGAAAGGAGCGCCGGGTGCTTGGGTCACTTGGAGCTCGTTGAGCGGCCCAAAACCTTCCAAGTTTTGATCGGTCGTCGAGCGCCCGAACAGGTGCAAAAAGCGACTATCGTCCGGTTCACCGGGGCCCACGTAAATGGGCGTCGATTGGGGTATGTCGGTCAATCCGAGAATGTGATCCAAATGCAAGTGCGTGAGCAACACACCCTCGAGCGTCACGTCGTTGTCGTCGAGCCACGTTTTTGTATCGACATGCACCTCGAGCGCGTCGGCATTCATGACACTTCGCACGAGCCAACCTATCGGCATGTCGTCGGAGCGCTGCGCGATGGAGCGGGCCACCCCGGTGTCGACCAAGAAGGTGCCACGAGTCGGATGTTGCAACGCATAGAAGTAGATCTCGATGGGCTCGGGTTCGTTTTCGAGCCCGGCAGCCTCGGCTTTCGGGTGATCGAGATTGACCATGCCGCCGAGCTCGACCTCCCAACTCGCCGCCACCACCTTTTGCATCTCGATGGGCCCTGGCTGGTCCAAAGTGGCCTCCAGGGTCTGCCAGTCGACCGGCTGTCCAATTGAAGCGCGGGTAGCATCGTGCGTCGTCTGGGCGCAACCCAGC
>CBFGRJ010000560.1:0-3672 GCA_965651135.1 uncultured Myxococcales bacterium | reverse complement strand
CTTGACTAGCGGGCCAAAAAAGACGCGGTAGGGCTGAGCATCGGGGCCTGGCTCCTGGTAGGATCAGGCTGTCTATGCTCAGGACTCATGCTTCGCTGCGTCCCTTGGCTTTGATTGCGACGCTGGCGACGAGTTGCGGTGAACCATCCGGCGCCGCCAACCAAGGTCCGGCCGGGGCGACGCCGGTCACGACCGGCGCCATGGCGAGCACAACGGCGGATGGCTCGACCAGCGACAGCACCGCGGTTGGCGCACAAACCACGGGCACATCGACCACGGGAAGCGGGGGGAGCGGGAGCACCAGCAGCGACGGCACCATCACGGGGACCTCGACGAGCAGCACGGGCGGCAGCGGCGGAACCAACTCGGTGAGCACCACGTCGAACGGCACGTCCAGCGGTGGGGCGGGCGGCACGTCCTCGTCGACCACGGGAGAGCCCCTACCCGTCACCTGGCCATTGATCAACGGCGTGCAGTGGGCCGATACGAGCGGCAATCCGATTCAGGCGCACGGCGGAGGCATGCTCAAAGTCGGAGAGGACTATTACTGGTTCGGAGAAAACAGAAATCCCGACGGCACCTTCTATGCGGTATCGGCGTATCGCTCGCGCGACCTCCGGCGCTGGGCACACGTGCACGACGTGCTCAGCATGGATTCCCACCAGGGGTTGAAGCCCGCAAACGTGGAGCGACCGAAGGTGGTCTACAACGCGAGCACGCAACGGTACGTGATGTGGATGCACTGGGAAAACGGCATGGACTACGGCGAGGCTCGAGCAGCCGTCGCGAGCTCCGACACGGTCACCGGCGACTACACTTATCACGGCAGCTTCCGACCCTTCCAGGATTCAGGGGTCATGGACCACGGAAAACCGGGCTACATGTCGCGCGACTGCACGCTGTTCGTAGACGACGACGGCAAGGGCTATTTCCTGTCCACGTCCAATGAAAACTACGATCTACACCTCTATCTGCTCTCACCCGACTATCTATCCATCGACAGCCTGGCGGCCGTGCTGTTCGAAGGCGAGCACCGCGAGGCGCCCGCCCTGTTCAAGCGAGGCGACACCTACTTTTTGATCACGTCCGGCTCGACAGGCTGGGACCCCAATCAAGCCAAGTATGCGACGAGCGCCTCGCTGACGAGTGGTTGGTCCAGCCTGCAGAACGTGGCCGACTCCAATACCTTTTATTCCCAGTCCACCTATGTCCAGGCGGTCGAAGGCGAGCAGGGCACGCAGTATCTCTACATGGGCGATCGCTGGGCTGGAGCTTGGGGCGGGCGCGTGAATGATTCGAGCTACGTGTGGCAGCCCATTTCATTCCCCAGTACCACCAGCATGAGCATGAGCTGGTTCAACAACATTCACATCGATGTCTCGGCGGGCTCGGTCTCGGGATCGGTCGATGCGTTCGTATTCGTCAACAAGCAGAGCGGGCTCGTGCTCTCCGTCGAAGGCCCCGCCGATCAAAACAGCGCCGACGTGATCCAAGAACCGGAGAGCTCTGCGAATAGCTACGCCTGGCGTCTCAACTACGACGGCGAGGGGCACTTCCGCATCACCAACGAAACGGCTGGCAAGGTGCTCGACGTGCCGGACGAATCGACCGACGCCGGCGTCGATCTGCACCTTTGGGACGACAACGGGGGAGCTCACCAAGCCTGGCGCCTGATCGACCTCGGCTCCGGCGAATACCGCATCCGCAACAAGCATAGTGGTCACTATCTGGGGGTTTCCGGGGGTTCGCTCGAGGCAGCCGCCCCCATCCAGCAGCAAAGTGATACAGGTGGCGACGAACAGGTCTGGCGCATCGATGCGGTTCGTTGAGCTTGCGGCGCGGAAGAGAATGTGAGACAGGCTACTGGAATGAACGCTGGGGTGACCGCTCACGAACGTGTTTTGGCGGTTTTCGCCGATCTTTCCCCAGCAGCCGAGCCCTGATAACGCCCGCTACCGACCCCCACTGAGCGATCGATGGTCCGTCATATTGGTGTGTTTTCTACGACTCTCCTGCTCGCGTTGGCCATTTCAGCGCAGGCGAAAGCCCAAAGCATCATCAAGCGGCCAGGCGACCATCCGGACTACATCTTCGAAGCCGAGCCTCACCTGATCGTGCGCGACCGCCGAGGGCATGCCGGCACGGGTTTCGGCCCTGGGTTCCGTGGCACCATCGTGATCGTTGACAACGGGTTCATCGGCAAAATCAACAACTCGGTAGGCATTGGATTCGGGCTCGACTGGCTCGTGTTCGGTGATGACCACTGCCATGGTCCCAGGCGAAACCCGGACTTCTGCCACGACCATCATCAGGTGATCACCCCGGTGGTCTTGCAATGGAACTTCTGGCTCCACGAGCGTTGGTCCGTGTTTGGTGAGCCGGGCTTTGCCCTGGTGTTCAACACAGACGACGACGACGAGCTAGACGGCCACGATCATCATGATGGCCTGGACTTCGATCCCTTCGTCTTTTACGCCGGAGGGCGCTTCCACTTCAACGAAACCGTAGCCCTGACCATGAGGCTCGGTTTTCCGCTTTCGGCATCGATAGGCTGTTCGTTTCTGCTCTAGCGCAGCCGCTCAGGGCACCCTCCAGCAAGGCGTGGTCGCCTCCCTGGGACCCGCAGGAGCATGACCCGACCCTCTCACGCTTCGCGAACCTCGACCGGTGAGCTCGAGGCTTCGAAAGCGTGAGATTGTGAAGGGGTAGTTCCCCTTGAGATGGCGGCACGCCGATATTCTTGGACTCGGACCGTGCCAGGCACTACTTTTGCTGTCATCCTGACGACAATAGCGGGAAGCCGAGTTTTGTGCCGGAATGTGTCATGGTTGGGTCTTGAGTTGCACTGACTTTCACAGCATGGATGGGCTGCGGGTGCGTTGACGATGCCAGCGAATGCATCGGACCATACGCTCGACGACGAGAGCACGAGCACGGACGAAGAGCCGCGCTTGGCCTCCGAGCCTGGAGACACGGAGTCGTCGGGTCTGCAAGCACCCAGGTCCTCCCGACACCCCGAGCATTCGGTGCCATGGGACTGCTGGCGCCATTGTGGGCCGCGGCTCGGGTGGTGGCTTCTGGCGTGCGTCTTGGCTTGGCTTTTGGGGCTGCCGTTCTGGCTCGATCTCGTCCTATTTGCGGGCCTACTCGCGGTGGCCGTCGTTGCAGGACGGGCGCAATGGTTGGCGTTCAGTGTGTCTTACCTGTTCGCCATCGTCAGCCTGGAGCTGGCGGTGCGCGCCTTGACCAAGCCCGGCGAGGTGCAGCAATTCTACAGGCCACACGAGATGATGGAGCGTCATGTCAGCGCTCAACCGGCACTCGACCCTCCATTGCCTCGGTACGAGCCGAATGCCAAGCTCGACTTCGAAATGCCGTTCGGTGATTTGGTCGCGGTCGATCGTGGGGCCCCGAAGGCAATATTCCAACCGAGAAAGGTCCACTTTCGCACCGACAAGTACGGGCTCCGAAACGATGCCGACTACAGCGGCCAGCGCATCTTACTCGTGGGCGATTCCTTCGTCGCGGGCACGGGGAGCGATCAATCGTTGTGCATGGCCAACGTGCTGGCGCAAAAACACGACATCTTGGCGTACTCGCTGGCGCACGTGCATGCTCCAGACCACTACATGGCCCGGCTCGATTGGGGCTTCAAGCGCCTGCCGGTACCCA
>CBFGRJ010000559.1:0-3741 GCA_965651135.1 uncultured Myxococcales bacterium | reverse complement strand
CGTCCGAGAGCGAGCCCCGGTAGGCGCTCGTGTCGTCGTCGACGCGTCGCACGTGGAACTCTTGCGCGGCGGTCGACTCGGCAAGAAACAGGATCAAGGGCAGACAAGCAAAGGTCGGGCGGGGCACTGCAAGGGCAACCATGGGTCGCGGAGTATAGTCACCGGCCCAGCTCATCGAACAGCGCAGGACGAGGCCAAGCACCTTAACTTGGCTCGGATCGATGTGAGCGTTCCCCTAGCGAAAACCGGGTTCTGGTGCTGGGTGCTGCTTAAACGGCTGGTTCGGGCTCGATTCGTGGCGCCCTGAGGTGAAGGACTCTGCGCGCCACGTTGAGCGCAATGAAGGGGAGCCCGCCACCAATGCGGATGTCGTGCCTGAATGCCCAAGCCCAGGCGACCATCACCAGTGTCAAGCCCAGCAAGGCGAAAGAGGCTCGCCTGATCCAGAGTGTGTCGCTGCTCTGGCAAGCGACATAGCCGAAGCGCCACCGCACCGTCGCGATCAGGCCCACGGCCAGTGCTGCCACGAAGAGCCCGAAGGCTTGCGTTTGGCTCAGCCACTCGGCCATGGCTGGCACCGGTACATTGAAAGCAATGGCCCCTACCCATAGCCAAAGCGCCGTTCCCACCAAGATGGGATTCTGCAATTGCTGCCGGATGCGAACGATGGCGATCACCGGTAGCGTCAACAGAGCCGCCACCAAAAATCCGGTGCCCGCGCGCCGCAAATCGACGCTGCCTTCGACGATGAAGGGAAGCGCCAAGCTCACGACGGGGACGAGTTGCAGTAGCTCCGCCCAGGCGGGGTTTTTGCGTGTGACCATGAACAGGCGCCGACCCTACACCGTTTTGTTCGGTAGCGCCGCCGGGCTCCTGTCTGACTGGTTTTTTGCGCCCTAGCTGCGCACCAAACCGTCGATGGTGCTGTCGCCGACCCCCATTTCGCTCACGGAGCTGCCGAGCGCGCGCGCCAGTGTGAGCAAGTAGTCGCCGTGTGTCCGGTCGACCTCCAAGTACTGACCCGTGGCGAACGGGGTTTGGCTGCCGCCAATCAGCACGTAGGGCAGGTTGCGGGTGGAATGTTGCTCCGCGGTGCTGTTCGCGCGGGGGCCGCCGAATTCGGAAACGCAGAGAATGGTCGTGCTGTCCAGCAGCGTCCCCGTGCCATCGGGTATCGACTCGAGGCGCTCGAGCAAGAGGGCGAGTTGGCCAAAGAACCAGCGGAAGATGCGCACGCGATCCCGCGTCGATACCTCCGCACTGATGTTGTGGCCGGCGTCCTGGAATGCGCCGTCCTCGGGATGAGCCAGGCCATGATCGCCGGCGCCCGCGTACTCGAGATCGGGCAGGAAGTCGTAGCGGTAGTCGGTGAGCTTGCCGCCCTCGATCTTGTTCTCGCCCGAAGCTCCCCACTGGATCGTGACTACCGGCGAGTAGTCGAGTGCCAGCGAGGTCACGGCCAAATCGCGGACGAAGGGTGCTACCGTAGGCAGCCCTCGAATATCCCGTTCCGCTGCCTGAACGTCTTCGTCACTGGGATCGACGAGGGGTTCGAGCGGGGCCTCGGGTTCATTGTCCCGCATGTCGAGCTCGAGGGCTTCGAGGCGCGCTACCTCCTCGACATAGGCTTCAAGGCGTTCTGCAGCTGGTGTGCCGGCCGCGCACCGCAACGCCTCGACGCGATTCTTGACAGAGCCAAGCATGGCCAGGCGGCTGGTCGCGCGCGCATTGCCATTGTCGCCGGGTGCTATCAGTCCGCCGACCGCATCCAAGACGCGGCGTGCATCGCTCACTGGTTGCCACGACGGTTCTACGAAGTTGCCACCGCTGGGCCGGCTCACGTCTCGCGTCCCGTTGTACGAGACTCGGTTGCCATAGACACCGGTCCGCAACACCGGCTCGATATGGCCGTCGTGGGTTTGAGCCTCGGCCACCAGCATGTCGAGCGACGCGGACGAGCCATCGCCATCTCCCGAGAGTGCTTCGCCCGTCAGACAGCTGCGGACAGCCGGCGCATGGTCGCCCTCGCCGGGGTTTTCGAGTCCACGCACCAAGACCATGCGGTCGGCGTACTGGGCGACGGGTTGCAGCAAGAACGTTGGGCGGTCGCCGTTGGGAACACTTTCATTGAAGTCGCGCCCGCTCAGGTCATTGGTGCGGTCGCTTCGGATGGTCAGTGCACCTGGACTGCTCGGCCAGAACCACTCGGGAACGGTTCCGTCGGCGGTGTACCACACGAGCAACCGCTGCGTCGTCGCTTCCTGAGCTACGGCTCGACGAATCAGGCGTGACCAAAAGGGGGAGCTGAGCGCGAGACCCGCCAGGCTCAATGGCAGGCCGTGCACGAAGCTGCGGCGCGAGATCAAGCGTGGAGCTTTGTGACTGGGTAGGGTCATGGAGCCTTTCACTCTCCGGTGCACCACGGCACCAGGGCTCTCGAGCGTGTGTGAAGCTCGGAAATGGTCTGATCGACGAGGGTCACCAAACTGGCCCCGTTTTCGACGCTATCGGCGAGGCCCGTGACCCACGCGTCGTCGAGCTCGCCCAGGGGCAGCTCCAAAAAGAACGCGAGCCAGTGGCGTGAGAAGCATTCCGCGAAGGCGCGGCTGTCGGCTACGGCATCCAGCAATTCTCCGAGGCTCGTGTAGCTGCCAGCGAGCTCAGTATGCCCAATCACCTCGGGAAGCGGCGCCGGCTCGTCGATGTCCTGATCCAGCACCGCGAAGGCGCGCCCGATCGGGTCCATCAGTTGGTGGCAAGTGCGGCAGCGGCTGTCTTCGGTGCGGTCTCCTACTTCGCCCGCCAGTGCGACTAGGTCGGCATCGGGAGCCGGGATTTCGTCGCATAGCAAATGTCTTCTTACCAAAAGGCCGCGGAAAATTTCGCGACGCGACAGGTCCGGGTGGCGCGTCGAGCCGACGACCAGTTCCTGTCCCAAGAGGCCACGCCGATTGGAGGAGGCAGGCCACTCGATCTGAGCGACGTCGTCGGCGTCGTCGATGTCCTCCAGTGCGTAGATATCCAGATTGTCTCGATGAACGAAGCCCGTGGTGCCCTTGACGAATTCTTTGGCGGAAACGCCCTGTGCGACGGCCGCCTGCACGAAGGCGAGCAACTCGAGGTAGTCCGGGGAGCTTGCGAAGCTCGGATCTTCCAGTCGCAAGTCGGTATCGACGTCCAGCCATTGTCCCAAAAAGCGCGCAAAGATCGGAATGGCGCGCTCACTGCTGGTCAGGCGCGCCCCCTCGGATTGAAGGACCGCCTCCAGGTCACTCGTCCCCGCGGCGATTGCCTCGCTCAGCTCAGCATCGGGCGGCGCGTCCCACAGAGCATAGCTCAACCGCTCGGCGATCCGGCGGGCGAACGCCGGCTCTCCACTGTTGCTGGGCGTTGCTCGGTACAGAAAGTCGGGGCTGAGCAGTGCCGCAGCGAGCATGGCGCGCGTCGCATCCAATGCGGTGCCAGCTCCCTGCACCACCTCTTCGATGACCTGCGCGGCGCTCGAGATGTCCGCCTCCGTGAGGGGTCTCCGGTAGAGACGCTCGAGAACCTGCCGGTACTCTTGCTCGATGCACGCGGTGGCGGCATCAGCTTCACAAGCTGGGAGCTCATCAGGGATCGCGGCTCGCGCCAACTCCTCGGCGACCAGCAGATAAGGGTGCACGGGATCCGGCGTGACACGCACGTTCGAGGTGAAGGGACCGATGCGCCCGTCCTCGGGGATCAAGTTGACGTCTGCAG
>CBFGRJ010000558.1:0-3756 GCA_965651135.1 uncultured Myxococcales bacterium | reverse complement strand
GCGTCGAGCCCCATGAAAGCCTTGTGTCGCTCGAGCTCTCCCATGGTGCTCTCTAGCCGCTGGCGGAGCTCGGCCAACTTGCCCTCATGGTCGGCCATAAGGAAAGTGATGAACCTGTCTTGTTCGGCGATAAGCTGGCGTCGCTCTTGCTCGGCGCGTTCTTGGGCGCTTGCCAACAGCCGTAGCGCCGCGTCGCGTTGCTCGGTGAGGACCACCAAGGGCAATGCCAACAGATCTCGCGTACGCTCGCTCAACTCTTGATTGTGTGCGCGAATCAGAGCTTCCGATGCTGCGTGTGGCGCGCCGAGCTCGCCACTGCGCTGAAAGCCGCTTTCGCGCTTGTCCGACTGAGTTTCCGAAACGGAATTGGACACGGCTCGTTCAACGTAGCGCATTGCCTACCCCCTGACTTTTCCGAATTTGTTCGGTCCGACCCAGCGTACGACGATTTTCGACAGCCGGGCTAAAGAACTTTTATTGCGTACGAAAGTGCCTGTCAACTGCCTGATGGAAATGACAACGGGTACGGCGCTGACGCGAACGGCACCCACCCACGCCCGTTGTGGGGCATTCGGTGTCCGGTAGGGGCCGGTACGAGAGTCGTGTTAGATTTCTGTGAGTGGAGGCCCCGCTGGGTCGCCGTAACTAGTCACCGGAAACCCGAGGCGATTCAGGATGCCCCCGTGTAGCGAACCCGTGACGGCACCGTCGGCCGCAATCACGCGCCCGGTTTGGAAGCCACCGGCGTGACCGGCGAGAATGATGGGCATGTTTTTGCGACTGTGGCTGTCGCCGTCGCCATTCTCGCTGATCAGCATCACCAGGCTTTCGTCCAGAAGGGTACCGGTGGGCGTCGTGAGCTTCTTCAAGGACTCGACCAGGTATGCATAGCGGCGCACCTTGAAGCGAGACGTCAGGACCACTCGCGCGTCGGCGATTTGCTGCGCCTGCGCTCGGTCCAAGTTGTCCAAGTCCGTGGCCCGATCCGTGTCGTCGAGCTTGTGCGAAATGAAATGATCGCTCCAGTCGCCGAGCGCTTCCAGCCCAGACCCCATGGGGTAGTCCCCGTAGTGTACACCCCAGCTGTCGCTGTACTGCAGCGTGGCCACGCGCGTCAAATCGCAGGCCATGGCAACCGCGGTGAGGTCGATGAAGGCCTTCATTTTCACATGCCAATTGGCATTGCCACCGGTAGCGGGTTGGTCAGGCACGCTACAGCTGTCGGCGGGAATGGCGGTGACTTGTTGTTCGAGCTCGCGCACGGCCGTGGTGTACTGATCGACCCGCAGCTTGTCGGCGGCCCCGAGTTTCAACTGCAGGCGCTCCGCGTCTTCGCGAATGGCATCGAGGACGCTGGCTTGACGCAGGCGGGCCGCCTCCGCCGCTTTGTCGTCGCTGCCGGTATCTCGTGAGCTGAACAAGGTGTCGAAGGCCTGACCGGGATTGCGAATCGGGGTCTGTTGCCCACCGGCCCCGAAGGAAATGTGGCCCTGGGTGATGTCGGTGCTACCGGTGGCGGAAAGGGCCAGATGCCGGAAGGGAGTGTCACCGGCGATTCGGTCGGCCAGGTACTGGTCGAGCGTTTCGGGGGGCGTGTAGTTGTTGACGACGCCCTTGTGGGCAGAGAGCGCCATCGAGGGTTGATGGATCTCGGGGGCCACGCCGGAATGATCGATGCCGGTCACGATCGTGACGTCGTCCACGATCGAACCTCCCGCTGGGTAGTCCCCTTCCGCGCTGAACCCGGCCAGGTCCTGAAGGCATTCGGGCAGGTTCTGAGCGCTGAGCAAACCAGCGGGGGGATTCCACCGGCGCGGATCGGTTCCATTGGGATAGAAGAACGCAATGAAGCGTTTGACTTCGTCCTGAGCCTGCGCGCGCTTGGGCAGCATCGCCTCCAGAAACGGCAATGCCACGCAAACACCCGCGCCGCGGAGTAGCGTTCGTCTAGACAGGGGTCGGAGAGGCATGGGTTTCGTTCCGAGTGGGATCGTTGGGTTACGGAGCGGGCGCGCGCCGCAGGCGGAAAGCGGGAGACTCGATCAAGCCCAAGAGCAGGCTCTTGAAGCTGTGTTGGTTGTCGATGAACTGAGTGGTTGCTTGCTCGATGGCGCAGCTGTCCTCCTTGATCGGATCGCGGCCATGGGCGTACAGAAAGACGCGGCTTCCGAGGCAAGCGCCCACCGCGGGAATAGCCGCCAGCTTCTGAGCGAGCTCGGGGATTGACTCGAAGCTGGGGTCCGCGGCATCTGGGAAGGCCGGCGCGATGGGATAGGTCGCTAGGTCGACGCTCGCATCGAAGCGACCGGTGTCGTCGAACTGCTCGAACCCGACGCCAATCGGGTCGATGGCGGCGTGACACCCCGCACATTGTGCGCGCGTGTTACGCTCTTCGATGATCTGCATCCTGGTCAGGCCGACCAACTCTTCGCCGATGGCGTCCAGCTGAGCTGCGTCGATATACAGCTCTTCGCAAAGAAACGTGCTGCGCAGCCAGTTGCCACGCAGGGCGACCGAGTCACCGTCGCTCTTGGCGCTGAGCACGCTGGCGTGGGTGAGAAGCCCGGTGTTTTCACGTGGGTGTCCGGCGGGGATCTCGACACGCCCGGCTTGGTCGGGCGCCGGCAAGCCGTAGAACTCGGCGAGGTCGGCGGACACGAACGTGTGGTTGGCGCTGAGGGCGCTCAGAAAGTTCAGTCCGGGCGTCCATGCGAACTCGGCCAAGAAGCTGTCGGTCTCCTGCTGCATGCTGGTCATCAGGGACTCGTTCCAGTCAGCCGGTGGCTCGTTCGGCGCACGCATCTCGTCGTAGTTCAGCCACTCTCTGAAGAAGGTGGTGAAGAACGTTTGCGCTTTCGGATCTTCCAGCATTTCGCTGGCCACTTGGCGCAGGCCTTCTGCGCTATCGAGCTCGCCCTGGTCGGCGCGTGCCAGCAGGTCGCTGCCTGGTGCCCGGCCCCACACCGCAAACGACAGGCGTGAGGCCACTTCACGCGCGGTCAAGTTGGATAATCCCTCGGGTGAGTCGCCGAGCTCCACGCGATAAAGAAAGTTGGGAGAAGTGAGCATCACTTCGAGCGCGAACTGGAACTGATCTTCTGTGTCGAGCGCAGCTTCCTGAGCTCGGCTGACGATGCCGGCGATTTCGCTCGACTCGAGCGGCCGACGATAAGCGCGCTCGCCAAAGCTGGCCACGAAGGCTTCCAAGCACCCCGCTTGAGTGCTGTCGCACCCGAGCACTTGCTGGCGGCGCGCGGAATCCGCCATGAGCAGGGCTGCCTGCTCTCGGGCTACCTCGAGATAAGAGCGCAGCAGGACGGCGGAGACGGTGTGCACCTCGGCGTAAGCCGTGAAGCCGTCTTGCGCCACGTCTGCGGCTATGGCCTCGATGTTGGGCGGGGTCTCCAAATGCAGCAGATCTTGCAGCGTGAGTTGATACTCGGTGCGGGTCAGGCGCCTGAGTACGTTGGGCCCCGTGTCGACACCGACCTCGGCGCAGCTGCTGCCCGTGATGGCCTCGCCGGCGCCTTCGCCTCCTTCTTGAACCACACCAGGTCCGCCAGGTTCGTTGGGTGTGCCGGGTGTGCCCGGTTCTCCGGTCGTCGCGGTTTGTCCGGGGCCTTGGCCAGGCGCACTAGGCTCCCCCGACCCTTGCGTGGACGGTGTTGGGCTGCCGATCTCACCGGTACAAGCCGTTAGCGCGAGCGCTCCGAGCAGCATGGCGATCGCAGTGCTCGCCGCAAGGTGTCGCATAGC
>CBFGRJ010000557.1:0-3780 GCA_965651135.1 uncultured Myxococcales bacterium | reverse complement strand
ATGCGTGTCGGGCGGCGGTTCATTCAGTCAACATTCGGTCGGGGGAGGAGGAAGGCGAGCGAGTCAGACCGGGCGGCCTGATACCATTTCACTCATAGGCTGAGCGGCGGGAGCGCATGGGGTCGGCTGCATCAGGGCTCTGCGGGGCGTGCGTCTCGGTAGAAGCCCACGTCGTCGATCCAGTAGTCGATGTAGCCCTTGTCCCAGCTGAATCGCAGCATGCTGACGTAGTTCAGATCGAACTGATGCTGTTCTTTGGCCCAGCCTTGCTGCAGCAGCTTGGTGAACGGAACCTTGAAGAACTGCCACTCGGTCGTCAGGTGGACTGGGTACGTCCAATGGTCCCCGCACAGGTAGTTACTTTCGTAGGGCGGCGGCCCTTCCACCGGGTCGTAGCAGTAGTCATCCACGATGCCCCCACGGAACGCGAAGCGGTTACAAGTCTTGCCTTCAAACTCGGGATCCACCTCCTCGGGGAAGGCTTCGTAGCCGCAGTTACAGGCGTCGTCGCCGCAGAACTGGTACGTATCCAGCTGGTCACCATACGGATCTTTTTCAGGATCCCAGCAGACGCTGACGGGCCCGCCGCCACACCGATCGTTCGGGTCGAACGTGGCGCGCATGCCCTCAGGGGCCGGCGTGCAGGGCAGGTCCTTTGGGCAGCCACATTTGAGGTTGCGCTCGCAAAAACGCGGCTCTTCGGGAACGTCTACCGACATCCGGTAGCTGATGTCGTCATCGGTTCGGCGATCGCCGATCATGACCCGCAGCAGGGGCTGGCTGTCGGGACCGCGCCGAGCCCAGAACGAGATGCCGTCGTAGCTGGTCAGGTCGAAGGTGTATTGGTCGAAGGGAGGTGGCGTATCCGGTGGCTGGCAGTAGTCGGGGCGCTCGGCCTTTGCACAGTGATCCGGGCCCTCCAATAGCCATTGCAGGCGCATGCCGAATCCACCTCCCCAGTCTCGGAAAGGGCCGCCCTTGAGGTGAAACGCTCGATCGAGCCCCTCGATCTCGATGGGCTCTCCGTCACCGTTGACCGCTTCGCCAACCACCCCCTGACAACGCACAGTGCCCTCCGTTGGTGGTTCCCAGCCGTGCACGTTCAGGTTGTGCACGGACCTGTCACTGTACGTGTACAGGTAGGGAGCGTTGGTGCCGTTGAATGTCCAAACTTCGAGAAACTCGAGCCCAGCCACCGGCGTCTGGCAGTCGACCAGCTTGGGTGGTGGATCGGGTTGACACAGGTACAAGCACCCGGGTGGATCGTCGTTGGGTAAGGTGGCCGCGTAGGCTTCGCGTTGCTCGTGATTGCGGTTGGAGCCGCAGGCGATGCTGCCTTGCGTGGCAACCGCAACAGTGAGCGCAAGCAGGGCGCCAGCTCGTCGGTGCGCATGATGCGAAGTGGTCAAAACAGGATGCTCGTGCACGATGCGCCTATTGTTAAGCTCCCCGGAACACGGTCGGCGGCATACCAGAGATCGCTAGTTGATTGCACTGAAAACGTTTCCGATTGCGCGGCCAAAGAAGGGGGATCGAAGCAGGATGTTGGGTTGGGATCAGCGCTCTTGCCGAGCTCAATAGGGGAGCGCCAAAACCTCGCCGATGACTTCGAATTCGGCGCTGAGTGGGCGCCGGCCTGTGAGCTCGAACGAACGCTGATCGGGTTGGCTGCCGCCCAGGCTCACGCGGAACTTTCCGGGTTCGAGCACGCGCTGGCCGCGTTCATCGATGAGCGATTGGTCACGAGCAGACAATTCGAAGCTCACCTTGCGGGATTGTCCCGGCTCCAGCGTGATGCGCCGAAATCCTCTCAGGCTATGTCGCGGAACTCGACAAGAAGCGTCCAGATCGGACAAGTAGAGCTGCACCACCTCGTCGCCGCGCCGCGAGCCAGTGTTGACGACGGTAGCGGAAATCACCAGCGAATCTCCGGCCTGAACCCTCGTTTCGGACAGCTTCAGGTCGCGATACTCGAAGCTCGTGTAGGAAAGGCCGTAACCGAATGGGTAGAGCGGCGGCTTGTCGAGGTAGCGATAGGTTCGACCCTCCATGCTGTAGTTGGTGATGTCGGGGATATCGTCGATGCTTTTGGGAAACGTGATGGGCAACCGGCCGCCAGGGCTATAGTCACCGAACAAAATGTCGGAGAGCGCGTGACCGCACTCCTGTCCGGGGTACCAGGCTTGGAGCACCGCCCCAGCGTGCTCGTGCGCGTAGCTCAGATCGAGCGCGCTGCCGCTCAGCACGACCACCACCGTTGGCTTGCCGAGCGCCAAGATTTCCTGCAGCAACGGCTCTTGCAGACCGGTCAGGCGCAGATCTTTCTTGTCGCCGGCGGCCTCGGAGTTGCTGGCGTCGCCCTGCTCACCCTCGATGTCCGCCGAGAGGCCCAGGCAGAGGACCACTACCTCGGCGCGTTCGGCCATGCTGATGGCTTCGGAGAAATTGCCCGCCCGCCCGAGCCCGTCGCGCGCCGTCCCCAGCAGCTTGCAACCCGGGGCGTACCACACCTTGGTGTGTTTCGAGACAGCCGCGCGGATGCCGTCGAGTGGGGTCACGGAGAGCGACGGGACGCCGAAGTAGTTGCCGAGCAACACCTGGTCATCGTGTGCATTGGGCCCGATCACCGCGATGCTCTCGAGACCGCGCGCCAGGGGCAGCAGGCCGTCGTTCTTGAGCAGCACCATGGATTCACGGGCGGCGTTGCGAGCTAGCTGGCGGTGTGCATCGCAATCATTCACTTCGTAGGGAATGGCGGCGTGTGGGACGCGTTCGGGCGGGTCGAACATGCCCAGCATGAAGCGCGCGCGAAACAGCCGGGTGACCGAGCGATCGACATCGGCTTCGCTGAGCAAGCCTTGTTCGACCGCGGCGGGAATATGCTGATACGTGCAACCGCAGTTCAGATCACAGCCCGCCTTGACGGCCATGGCGGCCGACTCTTCGGGGGTCGTGGTGGTCTTGTGGTTCTCGTGAAAATCGCGGACGGCCCAGCAATCGCTGACGACGTAACCGTCGAAGCCCCAAGCTTCGCGTAAGGTCTTGCGAAGCAGCGTATCGCTCGCGCAGCAGGGTTCACCATTGGTCCGGTTGTAAGCCGGCATGACGCTTTGCGCTTTGGCTTCGGTCACGCACTCGAAGAACGCAGGGAGATAGGTTTCGTACAGGTCCTTCAGACTTGTCTCGGCATTGAAACTGTGACGCAGCCCTTCGGGGCCGCTGTGCACCGCGAAGTGCTTGGGCGTGGCTACCACCTTCAAGTACTTCGGGTCGTTGCCCTGCAGTCCCTTGCAAAAGGCGACGCCCAAGCGACCGGTGAGGTAGGGGCATTCCCCGTAGGTTTCGTGGCCACGGCCCCAGCGCGGGTCGCGGAAGATGTTGATATTGGGTGACCAGAACGTCAGGCCCTTGTACATGCCGTGATCGTCATGCCGCAGGTACTCGTGATGCTTGGCGCGAGCCTCGCTCGAAATGACCTCGGCGATTTCGAACAGCCGCTCGGCGTTGAACATCGCCGCCAACCCGATGGCCTGCGGAAACACCGTGGCAATGCCGGCGCGGGCCACCCCGTGCAGGCACTCGTTCCACCAATTGTAGGCCGGAATGCCTAGTCGCTCGATGGCCGGCGCTTCATGTAGCATTTGAGCCGCCTTCTCGCTTAAGGTCAGGCGCGATACGAGATCGGCCACGCGTTCATCGAGCGATAGTTCTGGGTTTTGAAATGGATATTGGGACATATCTCGGAGGATTGGCCTAAGCCGTTTTCAGAAAACCGACGCT
>CBFGRJ010000556.1:0-3813 GCA_965651135.1 uncultured Myxococcales bacterium | reverse complement strand
CCTTGCTATCTGGCGCCAAGAAGTACAAGCCGCGACGCGGCTTGGCGCGATACTGGATTACCACGCTGGCGCGTTCGACGTTTTCGGGAACCTCGAGCGTGACTTGCAGACCGTCGTACGCGTACGGCCAGGGCTTTTCTTGCTTGCCTACCCGCAGGGTGATCCGCTCGATCTCGAAGGCGATCGCGTCCAGCACCAACTCGTGGTCGAGTGGGCTTTGACGTTTGATGTCGAGTGTGGCAGCGCCGGCCACGCTTTTTCGCTCCAGGTCCAGCGACAAATCGAGCGCTAGGTGCTCCGTGGAGAAGGGGCGCGACCGTTCGTACTTTCGAGTAGTGCCGGCGAGCGCGAATGGGGCGCCGGCGCACGCGCAACGGCTGTGGTGGCGCTGATGAAATACCATGTTTGGCATGGGATAATGAAATCGCGGAGCGCCGGCAAGGGGGCCGCACCGCACCTGCCTCGATTTCCACTGTGGGCACGATCGACTACAGTGGGAGCGTGTCGCACACGCTGATCGGCGAAGTCCTGCGCGTGACCTTCGAGAACGAAGAGACTGGTTTTCGTGTGCTCAAGCTAGGCAACATCGAGGGCGCTGCGGCGCACACGAAGCTAGCCGTGATCGGCAACTTCCCAGCCGTTGGACCGGGAGCGCGCGTCAGGGTCACCGGAAGCTACGTGGACGATCGGCGGCACGGCCAGCAGTTCCGGGCCCAGAGTCTGGTCGAGCTCGCGCCTGAAACGATCGAAGGGCTTCAGAAGTATCTGAGCTCCGGTGCCCTGCCCGGCATAGGGCCGGGTTTCGCGAGCCGCATCGTCAAGACGTTCGGCATGGATAGCCTGTCCGTGCTCGATCACGCCCCGGAGCGCCTCCGGGAGGTCGCTGGGTTGGGTGCACGCCGGGCTCGGGAGATCGCCAAGGCATGGAAGGCGCAGCGTGAGTCGAGCAACTTGATGATGCTGCTGCAAACCCATGGCGCGTCGCCCAAGCTGGCGCTCTCGATCATCAAGCGCTATGGCGATCGCGCTGCCGAGGTCGTACAACAGTCACCCTATCGGCTGGCCTTGGAGGTTCGGGGCGTGGGGTTCAAGACCGCCGATCGCATCGCACGCTCGCTGGGGATTGCCGGTGATCATCCGGAGCGCGCGCAAGCTGGTGTGATGCACGAGTTGAGAGGGTTGACGGAGCTTGGCCACGTGTTCGCGACGCGCGCAGAACTGGTGGCGCGTTCCTCCGAAATGTTGGCGGTAGCCGAAGGTCACGTCGAAGCCGCGCTGGATGCGCTGTGGGGGCGAGAGCTCGTCGTGATCGAGGGTGACCGGGTCTACCCGTGGCGGCTGCACGGCGCCGAGGTCCAGGTGGCCGAGGCCATCAAGACGCTGCTCAAAGCGCCAGGTCACACGCTGGTCGGCATCGGCGAAGCCATTGCGCAGTTCGAACGGGGCCGCGGATTCAAGCTGGCGAAGGGTCAGAAAGAAGCGATCGAGCTCTGCGCTAGGGAGAAGGTGTGCGTGGTCACAGGTGGCCCGGGAGTGGGCAAAACCACGATTATTCAGGCCATTGTCAGCATTTTGCAAGGCGCCAAGCTGCGCCTGAGGCTAGCGGCTCCCACCGGGCGCGCTGCCAAACGCTTGAGCGAAGCGACGCGTGTGGAGGCGACCACGTTGCACCGCCTGTTGGAGTACGACCCGCGCACCCTCTCGTTTCAACGCAATCGAGACAACCCGATCGCCGCCGACGCGCTGGTGATCGACGAAGCATCGATGGTCGATCTGCCCCTGGCTGCTGCTCTTTTGGATGCGTTGCCGACGCATGCGCGGCTCATCGTGGTGGGCGACAATGATCAGCTGCCGTCGGTTGGACCGGGAGCATTTCTTCGGGACTTGATCGAAAGTCAGGTCGTGCCGACCGTACGCTTGGGCGAAATTTTTCGCCAAGCGGGCGAAAGCGGCATCGTGCAAAATGCCCATCGCATTTTGCATGGCGAAATGCCGGAGGGCGCGGCGGACGCGGCCGGCGACTTCTTCATCGTCGTGCGCAGAAAGCCCGAGGAGGCAGCGGAGACCATTTTGAAGCTCGTGACCCAGCGCATCGCCGAGCGCTTTTCGCTGGATCCGAAGCGCGATGTCCAGGTCTTGTCTCCCATGCACAAAGGCGCCGCCGGCACCGTGGCATTGAATCAAGAACTGCAACGAGCGCTCAACCCGAGCGGACCCAGCATTACCCTGCGCGGACAATGCTTTCGGGTCGGGGACAAGGTGATGCAAATCAAAAATGACTACGACCGCGATGTCTACAACGGCGACGTCGGCTTCGTGTCACAGGTAGATGTGGAGGCCCATTCGCTCGTCGTCCAGTTCGACGGGCGAGATGTCACGTATCAGGACGCGGCGCTCGAGACGTTGACGCTGGCCTATGCCGCCAGCATCCACAAGAGTCAGGGCAGCGAATACCCCGCGGTGGTCATTCCGCTGTTGACCAGTCACTTCGTCATGCTGTCGCGGAACTTGGTGTATACGGGCGTCACGCGCGCTCGAAAGCTATGCGTTTTGGTGGCTGATCCGCGAGCGTTGGCGCTCGCGTTGGGCGAAACGCGGCGTGAGCTCCGTGCTACCCACCTGGCGCAACGCCTGGCTACTTGATAGTGAAGCTCTTCGAAACCGTCACGGGTCCGCCGCTGAACGCGGGCACCCGGGCTCCGCGGAAGCGAGACGCGACGCAGCCGCCGACGGACGTTCCGCCGAACTTGCCACCCACGACGTTGGCGGTAGTCACGCGCCCACTGGGAGCGAACGTGACGATGGCTTTGCCCGAGCCGGTTGGTCCGCCGGGGATCTTGCAACTAGCGGCGTTCGCGGCGGCGGAAGACAAGGCCGAAATAGCTGCCGACTTGTTGAACGGCGGCGCCCCGCTGGTGTCCGCCGCGGGCTTGGCGGCGGCCTTGGGCTTGTCGGCCTTCTTGTCCGTGGCATCCGATTTCGCCGCGCCGGCAGCGGGCTTGGCCGCCCCTGCCTTGGCGTCACTCTTCGCCTCTTCGGTCTTGGCGTCGTCGGATTCGTCCTCTCCGGAGTCGGCTTTCTTTTCTTCGGAATCGCTCTCGGCCTTGGCTTCGGTCTTGTCGTCGCTTTCGGCCTTGTCGTCGCTTTCGGCCTTGGTCGAGTCGCCCTTGGCTTCATCAGCGGAGCTGCCGACCTTGCCTTCACGGGTCTTGTCCGCGCGAGCTTCGTCCGTAGGCTCTTTCTCGATTTCGTCGCCTTGGGACGCCTGTTCTTTGTCGCTCGAGCTGCCTCCTCCCAGGGCATAACCCACACCGCCCACGGCCACCAAAAGTAGCAGGACGCCCGCACCGATCATGAGCCATTTGTTACGATCGAGACCAGGCTCAGCGCCGGACACGGGCGCGATGGACGCCACTTTTTTCGGCTTTTTTGGCTCGGGTGCGGGGGCAGACAGCAGGGCGTGGTTTTGATCGAAGCCGCCACCCAGGCCGCCGAAGCTGGCGCTGGCGCTGAGCCCGAACGGATCGTCGGCACTGGGCGCCGTGGCAGGTTTGGGTGCCGCCGCCGGTTCAAAGCCGGCTTTCAGGGCATCCAACGAAAATAGAACCGAGCTTTCGTTGCGCGCACCCGTAGGCCTGACCGAGCCGGTAGCGGGCGCAGCTCCCGGCAAACCGATACCGGGATCGTCTTCGCTGCCGGCGGTCGCGACGCCACCGAACAGATCGCCGCTGCGCGCCGAAGCCGCGGCCCTGCCGGCAGCGAATGGAGACGGACCCGCAGGTGGACTGAAAGCATCGGGCGCTGCGCCAGGCA
>CBFGRJ010000555.1:0-3841 GCA_965651135.1 uncultured Myxococcales bacterium | reverse complement strand
CGGCCGCCTGAACTATTTCCATCCGGCCAAGTAATAAGCTTGTGAGTCCCCCCGAGCTCTACCTTTCCAAACCCGGCGTCAGCTTCCCCGAGACCTTGGTCGACAACGAGGAAACGATTCGCCGCGTGCGCGAACGCTACAAAGGCCCCGACCGGGATTGGCCCATGCTCCAAGCGGCCATCGAAAAGGTCTTCAGCCTGTGCAACACGCGGCAGCGCTTCTTGGAACCTGATTTCGCGGTTCGTGTCGCGGACCATGCAGTCGCTGCAGCTCGGCATTGCCTGAGCGAGAACCGCGCGACGCTCGACGAGGTCGACCTGGTGATTTGTGGCGGTATTGCACGCCAGTACTTCGAACCCGCCACCGCCATGGAAATCGCGGCAAAGCTCGGGCTTTCGCGGACCCACGCCCTCGATGTCACGTCAGCGTGCGTGGGGCATTTGGAGGCGCTGCAGGTCGCCGCCGCCTATCTGCAACTGCATCCGCATTATCGGGCTGCTTTGGTCTGCACCTCGGAGTTATACCGGGCCTTCTTGAGCTATGACATTCAGAGTGTAGAAGAGCTTCGCACGAAAGCGGCTGGCTTGACGGTGGGCAGCGCAGCCGCTTGCTTTTTGCTGCGCAAGCACCCATGGCCGGACGGGGGCATGCGCCTGCGAAGCTTCACGACTCACACGGAGCCCAAACATTGGCACCTCTGTCAGGTTCCGATCGACGGGACTTTCGTGTCATCGTCCGTGGACCTGGTGCGCCTCGGGAAGCTGATCCCGCCTCTCTTGCGACAGGATTTCGAAGCCATCGGCTGGAGCCCCACTGACGTGGATCACTATGTTTTCCATCAACCAAGCGAGAGCATGGTGCGTCAGATTCTGCTCGATACGGGGGCCGACCCCGCGCGCGGCGTCTACACGCATCACAAGTATGCGAATACCGCAAGTGCCGCCGTGGGCGTCACCATGCACGAGATGCTCAAGGAGCGAGATGTAAAACCCGGCGACAAGTTGGTTTTGGGCAGTGCTGCAGCTGGTTTCTCCGTGGTCGTGATCACGGGAGAATGGACGCGCGGACAGGCCGTCGACTGAATATCTGGACTCATGATGAATCTGTACTCGAAGAACAACAGGCGAAGCACTCGTTGGCGCGTTCTCGCCTTTTCAGTGGCATCGCTAGTATCGAACCTCGCCTATGCCCAGGCGCCCGCCGAGGCGCCCGCCCCCGAGCCAACGGAGCCGCCGGACGAAGCAGAGCCAGCAGCACCAGCGGTCTCCGACGATGCGGCAGGTGACCCAGAGGCGCCGCTGGCTCCTGAACAGGCTGCTGCCGACGCGGAGCCTCCACAGGTAGAGACTGCCTCCGAAAGCGATGTCGTCGTGGAATCCGGCGGGGGTCTGTTCGAGCAGGCCGCCGCTGCACCCAGTAGCGTCCTCGGCGACAGCGAAGATGGCGGGGCCGCCGCTCCGGTGCGCGGATTCGACCTGAACGGCTATGCGCGCGGCGATGTCTTCGTGGGCAAAGCAGATCACGTGAATCGAGCGTTGCTCCGAGCGGGTTACGGGGAATTGGGTCTCCAGTTTCGGGTGCATCGCCAGCGCTATGGTGACGCGTTCGCCGAAGCCCGCCTCCGGTATGGTCAGCAAGGCGCAGACAATAATCTGTTCATCGACCTACGCGAAGCCTACGTGAACGCCTACCTGGGCCCCATCGATCTGAGGCTCGGCAAGCAAATCGTGGTTTGGGGGCGCGCTGATGCCTTCAACCCCACCAACAATATCACTCCAATCGATCTCCGGATTCGCTCTCCCCTCGAGGACGATCGGCGCGTCGGCAATGTCGGTGCCCGCGCGTTTCTCAACTTTCAGCCCGTGCGCATCGAAGGCGTCTGGATGCCACTCTACGTACCGACCGAGTTTCCGCCTCTCGACCTGCCCAATGGGGTCGTATTCGGCACGCCCAATTACCCGGAACCCGAGCTTCAAGAAGGCCTGGGCGCCGGCCGCATTCATTTGGAGCTGCCCTCGTTCGAAGCGTCAGCCTCCTACCTCTACGGCTATGCGCTGTTACCGGGGCTCGGTCTGCAAAGCTGGGACTACGGGGCCGACGCAGGCGTCGTCATCGAGCGAAGACCCTACAAACACCAGGTGATCGGCTTGGATTTTTCGACGGCCGTGAGCGACATCTTCGGGCTGCGCGGCGAAGCCGCCTACCGCATCCCGGACGAAGAGGAGGCGTACCGAACGCCGCTACCCGAGTTCCACTACGTCTTGGGCATCGACAAGAGCTTCGGCAACGTCAGCATCATCGCCCAGTACATGGGCAAGTACGTCGAGGACTGGAAAGAGGCTCCGGGCAATGACCCACCGCTGGATGTAGAAGAGAGGCTCGGCGGCCTCAACGACGGCGAGTTCATGGGCAACCCTAGTCTCTATGCGGAGATCGAATCTCAAATCATCATGGAACTGGCTCACAACAACCAAATCCTCTTCCAGCAAACCAAAGAGATTCAGCACACCGCGTCGCTGCGCCTGGAATGGCTCACCATGCACGATACGCTCTCGCTCTCGGCGTTCGGGGCTTACAATTTCTCGACCCAAGAGTGGATTGTCTATCCGAAGATCACCTACCAGTTCAGTGATGGCATGAGCGGCAGCGTGGGTGGCGAGCTCTACAATGGGCCGGAAGATACGCTGCTCGATTACCTCGACCAACAGCTCACGGCCGGGTATGCCGAGCTGAGGTTCAGCTTCTGATGACTGCGATTTTAGCGCGCTTCCACCCGGCGGAGCTGCCCCCTGACAACCCCCACCGCCTCCAGGATTAGGCCATGAACAACCTTCTTTCCAGAATGCTCCGAGTTTATCGGACCGTGCGACAGGCCCACGGGATCTACGTGAAGCCTATCTTCATTGGCTTCGGCTTTCTCTTTTTACGCCTGTTCGTGGCGTGCTTCATGCTGCTCGACTACGTGTTCTTCCCGCGCCTGGCCAAGACCCGCGCCACGCGCCCCATCGTGTTGGTCGGCAATCCGCGCACCGGCACCACGTTTCTGCAGCGCTTCTTGTCCGACAACGGCTTCGGCTCCGGTATGGAGCTGTTCTTGATGCTGTATCCGTCGCTGGTTCTGCAAACGCTGCTGCGGCCGTTCATGCCCCTCTTGGAGAAGCTGAGCCCAGCCAAGCATCACTCGACCGAGGCACATGCCACGAGCCTGAGCTCGGTCGAAACAGACGACGTGTCGACCTTGTTTCGCTATCTCGATGGCTTTTTCCTGTGGGGCTTCTTCCTATCGTTCGACGACGAAGATCTGTTGCCCACCGTCGACCCGCGCGTGCGCGACACCTCCGAGCGCGACTTCGCCTGGCTCGAAAGCCTATGGCGCCGCAGCTTGATCCTGCACAAGGCCGAGCGCAACGTAGCCAAGCTCTTCTCGCTCGGCCCGCGCATGCCGCAGTTTCTCAGGCAGTTCCCTGAAGCGCAGATCTTGTACATGGCGCGCGATCCAGTGTCCGTCATCCCCAGCACCATGAGCCTGCTCACCGGGCCGCTCGACAAGGCCTTTGGTTTCTGGTCCAAGCCTGAAGACGTGAGAAAGCGCTGGTTCAAGCGCATCTACGACGGCCTCATCATCTTGCTCCGCCGCTTCCACGAGGACTGGATGAACGGCAACATCGACCGCAGCCGAGTCTTCATCGTGCGCTACGACCGCATGATGGCGGACTTCGACGGCATGATGGAAGAGATGTGCCGCTTCTTGAACCATGAAATGACCCCCGAGCTTCGCGCCACCATCAAGAAGATCGCCGACAAGCAGCGCAGCTACAAATCCGAGCACAAGTACGACCTC
>CBFGRJ010000554.1:0-3863 GCA_965651135.1 uncultured Myxococcales bacterium | reverse complement strand
CATGCGAACTCGTCGCGTGGCGTGGGTCAAGGTCGTACGGAGCCAGGAAAAGTGCAGAGCTTCGCGGAAGAAGTAGGTTTCCCCCACCGTCAATGCGTCGAGCAGAATACGCCTGCTCGGCTCGTGTGCGCTTCGAACCAGCTCCAGCAAGTCTTCGGCGTTCATGCCGCTCGAGCGACAGGCTGCGCCAATGGAGAAGCTCAGTGCGTTCGCGCGGAGGCCATCGAAGCGCAACCCGAACTCTCTTTCAGCTAGTTCGGCGAAGCCCGCTCTCGTCTCGGCCGAGAGCGGCGTCACGATTGCACCGAAGCCGCGGTCGACAGCGCCGCCATGGCAGCGGCCACGCTCCTGCGCTCTTCGAGCGATAGTACTTGTTCCAGATCGACCACGAACAGGTTTCCGTCGGCATCCGGGACGATGCCGGCCACGGGCGACGCGCTGCGCTCCAGCGGCTCCGGAGTCGAATCGACACGGTCCAAATCGAGCACGTGATCGACCAGCAGCGCCACGCGACGGTCGCTCAGCGCGGTAACAATCAGGTGATGGTTGAGACCGACTTCATGCTCTCGAGTCGTCCCGACCCGTGCGCCGAAGTCCACCACCGCCGTGGGCGTGCCGCGGTACTGGACGTACCCCACGATGGGCGAGCCGACACCAGGGATGGGCGTGATGTTCACCATGGGAGCAATCTCGATGACTTTGGCCAGTGGCAGCAGGTAGCGCTGCGCGCCCACTAGGAAAACAACGACGTCTGTCATTGGGGGTGATGGGTAACCCGTTCGAAAACCCAGATCGCCGTGCCTTGCAATAATCGTGGCAAGCCACCTTGGGGCGGAGTTTGTTCACGACTGTGGCAGGGACCCCTTCGAGTACTGAGCAGGCGGGCTAGGCTGCGTGCCGCAAAATGCCCCAGGTGGGTCATTGGTCATCGCTTTGCGGCACGTAGCGCCGAGAACGCTTCATGATTCGGGATATTGTCTACTGGCGCGATGCTTGCTGGAATCGCCAGGGCCAAGAGGGTCGATGAAGCACCCCGGGCGCTGGAGGAATCATGTCAGCCGAGGCTATTTCTACTCGAACCCTTCCGGAGCGGAACGAAGAGCGAGCCGCCGAACCAGAGATCGATGCAGGGGGTGCGAGCCACGTTGGTCAGAGGCGTAGCGCCAATGAAGACACGTACCTGATCGCCTCGCTGCATAGGTCGATGCACGTGGTCGATGGGACCGAACACGTTCGGCCGGGGGCATGGTCGCTGGGGCGAGGCTACGGCACCTTGCTGATGGTGGCTGATGGTATGGGTGGTCACGGCGGCGGAGACATTGCGAGTCAATCGGCGGTCGACGCCATCGCCAACTACCTCATCAACGTGCTCCCGTGCGCCACGACCATGGTCGAATCCTTGCCGGACGACACCCGTTCGTCGCTGCATGGGCTCAGAGGCAAGTTGTCGTCGGCTCTTCTGGTCGGTGACCAGGCCATCCGCATTCGTTCGAAGTCATCTACCGCGCACGACATGGGGACCACCCTCACCATGGCGTTCATTGCGTGGCCTGCGCTGTACGTTGCCCATGTCGGAGACAGTCGGTGCTACTTATTCCGGGAAGGGCGGTTGACGCAGCTGACCAACGATCACACCGTGGCAAACCAGATTGCCAAGATGGGTGGGGACAATACTTCGGAAAGTTCACAGTTGAACCACATCCTGTGGAACTGCCTAGGCGGCGGTGACGACAGCCGCCCGACCCCTGAAGTGCTCAAGTATACCTTGAGTGCAGGTGATGCCGTATTCCTTTGTACGGACGGTTTGACCAACGAGCTGCAAGAGGCCGAGATAGCACGTGAGTTGTCTTCTAACGCGACCAGCAAAGAGATTTGTCAGAGATTGATCGATCTGGCCAACGAGCACGGGGGTGAAGACAACATCACCGCAGTCCTGGCTAGAGCTGGTCAGGCTCGCCCGACATAAAGCTCTTGGGGCGCTCATCAGGGCAAGAGCTGGCTGCGAAGCTGCGCTTCTTGGCCATTTTGCCCCCTCTCTCGCATCATTCGGCGTATCAGCGCGACCACGTCATCGAGGTCTACCGGCTTGACGAGAAATCGATCTGCACCGATTTGATGCAGCAAACGCCACTCGTTCGGTCCGCCTGCCGCGGTCAGGATGACAATAGGGATGTTCGCCGTGTCTTGGTGAGCGCGGAGCGCAGCCGTGACGGGAATCGCGCCCATCTCGGGCATTTGCAGGTCGAGAATGGCCAGCGACACCGGCTGCTGCGCCGCCACTTCCAGCGCTTCTTTACCATTGCTGACGCACAGAATCTCCGCCTCGGGGAAATCCATGTGCAACTTTATCTCGAGAGCTTCACGGAAGTCGGTGTCGTCTTCGGCGACCAGAATCCTCTCCGGCTCGAACATGCGTTCGTAGGCCGCGGCGAGGGCCAGTCGGAACGACTCCACGCTCTTGGTCCGCTCCCTCGGGCTTTTCGCGAGCCCTTCCAACAGCACCTTGTCGAAGGATGGAGGCAAGTCCGGTCCGACGCTCGTGGGCGGTGGCACTTCGGCGATGGCATGTTGCGCCAGGAGCTCGAGGTCACTGTCCCCCTCCACCGGCAGCCGACCTGTGAGCATTTGATAGGCAACGCAGGCTACCGAATAGACGTCGGCAGAAGGCGTGACGACTCCGGTCTGGCCATCGCTGAACGCAATCTCCGGCGCCATGTAGGCCGGCGTTCCGGCGAACGCGGCGCGATTCGTTCCATTGCCTTCCAGCGTGGTCGATATCCCGAAGTCCGCGACTCTGGCGCGGAGGTTGTAATCTAGGAGGATATTACTGGGTTTGATGTCACGGTGCACCGTGCCGGCCGCGTGAATCGCAGAAACACCAAGACAAACATCGTTCAAAATGCGCAGAGCGCGCTCCAGTCGTGTGGGCACCGGCTCGCTGGCGATCCACTCCGCCAAGGTTTGCCCCGAGACCAACTCCATGACGAAGTAGGGCAAGTGTTCGTGTTGGCCGAAGGCGTGGATGGCGACGACATTCGGGTGGTTGAGGCGGGCCATGACCTTGGCTTCTTGCGCGAAGCGATCCGCGAACCCCGGGCGGAGCCGCTCGGGTCGAATGATCTTGAGCGCCACGCTTCGCTCCAGCGAGCGATCGATGGCTAGCAGCACGATGCCCATTGCACCACAGCCGAGCTCTCCCACGACGTGGTACTTACCATCGATGAGGCTGCCCGGCTTCAGCAAGCGCCAGGCATCCATTTTAGTCGACGCTGCGAGATGCGGATCGTCGACCCGCGTGTCCGAATCTGATTCGGCTTGATTTTCGCTAATGCGTGGCATCGCATATGAAGCAGTTCGACCGACTCACTCGGCGGACACTGCGCCTTCCGTTTCCGAATGTCCCGTGACCCTTTTTCGTTGGAGCTCAGTCAAGGTTGCCCTGGACCAAGGTTGCCCTGGACCTTGTCTCCGGCCTGGTCCACAGCGCACATGACCCGGCCATGCATGAAAGTAGCGATTGTATACGCACGCCGTTTCACCAAGCGGTTTCCTCTGTAAGTGACTCTCGTTGCTTTGACGGAATGTCCGCCTCGTCGACCGCGCCGTGATTACTGCATCAAGAGTGCCAACCACGTTCGTCATGCCATGAGGTCAATGGCTTGCAGAGTACGAGAGTTTCGTGGAGCGAGGCAGGTCACAATCCGACTCAGCGTGGCGTTAAGTCGCACCGCGCGTGCGGCAATGCGGCTCACGGCGCCGACGCGCACACCCAGGCTGGTCAAAGCCGGGAATTCGAGCCAGTATCCCGATCAGGATCGTCATGCAGAGCGTCAACCCCTCTACGGGTCAAGTGATCAAAGATT
>CBFGRJ010000553.1:0-3871 GCA_965651135.1 uncultured Myxococcales bacterium | reverse complement strand
TTCCAGCCGGCAAGACGAGCCCGCAGCGATAGTGGAAGTTGAGGCAAAGACCATGGAAAAAGTTCCAATGACCCCCGCCGGCGCCGAGAAGCTTCGCGCCGAGTTGAGCCGACTCAAGGAGGAGCGGCCCAAGATCTCGCGCGAGATCGGAGTCGCACGCGATCACGGTGACTTGAGCGAAAACGCCGAGTACCACGCAGCCAAAGAACGCCAGGGAATGGTCGAAGCGCGCATCAAGGATCTGGAGGACAAGCTCGCCAGGGCAGAAATCATCGATCCTTCCAGCTTGAGCGGCGACAAGGTGCGCTTCGGAGCCACTGTCACGCTTACGAATCTGGATACCGACGAAGAATCCACCTACACGATCGTCGGTGCCGACGAAGCGAACATCGACGAGGGCACCATCTCGATATCCGCTCCATTGGCCCGAGCCCTGATCGGGAAATCGCCGGGCGACGAAGTGACGGTCAATCTCCCTGGGGGGACGCGGAACTACGAGATCGCCGACGTGGTCTTTCGCTGAAAAACCACCGCTGAGCGTGTTCACGAAACAGCATCGTCACATCGCCCACACGCTGTTCGTGCGCTCGGTCTTGGGCGCGCTGATGGCGCTGTTGGTCGTCGCCATCGAATTCTCGGTGGTCTCTTTGATTCACCGAGCCAGGTTTGCCAGCGTTTGGGAGCTGCAGTTCGGCGTGGCCGGAGTGCTGCCCACCGCGCTCGTGGCCTCGCTGCTCTTCGGCTCCGCCGGTGCGCTGGCTTGGCTGCTGCTCGAGCAAGCCCAAAAGCCGTCGGCACGCTGGACTCTCTCGGTGGCAGGTGGCGGCTTCGGTGCAGCGGTGGCGTATGGGGTAGGGGGCGGCAGACACCTGGCGAGCTTGAGCGCGCGCGCCGGCTTCAGTGCCGTCGTGCTCGCGTCGGTGCTGGGCCTGGTTTATCTGCTGGCGCCCAAGCTGGCGCGGCTGGTTCGGAGCAGGCCGCGGCTGGTGGGGCTGGGCACGCTGCTCGTCGTGTGCGGCGTGGAGCTCGTCAACCGCTTCGTGCTGGTGCGGCTCTATCCAGCGTTCCACTTGGGGCTTTCGATACTGGCGCTCTTGCTGGCGCCCGGGCTTGCTTACCTAGGCGAAACGCAGGCCCTCCCGCTCCGCCCGGCTAGGCTCGCCATCGCCTCGGGGCTCGCCGCCCTTCTCGGGCTGGGCCTCGCGGTTCCCGCTGCCCGGTTGATCTCCGGATTCGACAATTTCCGACTGTTGATGTTCGAGCAAGGGGCGCTCTTGAACCAGGCGGTTCGCATTACCGCGTGGCTCGCACCACCCAAGCCACCTGCCAGCGCTGACTGCGCCGACGGCGAAGACTGCTCCGAGCCCGGCGCCTTTGGGCACGAAGGAGCCGAAGCGCTGGACCTCAAAGGGCGCGATCTCTTGCTGATCACGGTCGACGCCATGCGCGCCGATCACGTGGGCGCTTACGGCTACCAACGCACCACGACACCCGAAATCGACCGCCTGGCAAAAACAGGCGCCACCTTCCTGTATGCGTACGCGCCCACACCGCACACCTCGTATTCGATCACCTCGTTGATGACCGGGAAGTACATGCGGCCGCTGCTGCTGCAAGGGGCCGCGCAAGATTCCGACACGTGGGCAGGGCTTTTGCGCACCTACGGCTATCGGACGGCGGCGTTCTACCCACCTGCGGTGTTCTTCATCGACACGGACAAGTTCACTGGCTTCAAGGAGCGAGGGCTCGACTTCGAGTATCGCAAGGTCGAGTTCGCGGAGGGCAAGCAGCGCCTCGATCAAGTCGAGCGCTACCTGAGCGCTCGAGAAAACCAGGGGCGCCGGCTATTTTTATGGGTGCACTTCTTCGCCCCACACGAGCCTTACGAAAAGCACCCTCGCTTCGAGTTCGGCGATCGTGACGTGGATCGCTACGACTCCGAAATTGCATTCGTCGATCACCACGTGGGCGAGCTCGTGCGCTTGATGCGGCGCGAGCGCCCGGACACCGCCGTCGTGCTCACCTCCGATCACGGGGAAGAATTCGGTGAGCACGGTGGCCGTTACCACGGAACATCCGTGTACGAAGAGCAGGTTCGCGTACCGCTCGTGATCCATGCGCCGGGTGCGGTGTCGCCGCGACGAATCGACGATTGCGTGCAGACCATCGACGTTCTACCGACGCTGCTCGCGGCGCTCGAAATCCCCCGACCGCCGCGCCTGCGTGGCCGTAATCTGGCACCGCTTCTCCTCGGCGACTCCGCCAAGGGCGAGCCCGGCGAAGGCTTCGCGGCTGCAGAAACCGAAGCGCAGACGCTGCTGGCGCAAGGCAGCTACCGCTTGGTCTGCACCCGCCGCATCGGGGCGTGTCAGCTGTACGATCTGGAGCGGGATCCCGAACAGCTCAAGGACTTCTCCAAATCCGAGCCGGAGCGCTTTGCTGCTATGCGCGCGGAGCAGCAAAAGCTCAGCGCCTCTCACGGCCGCTACGAGGCGCGGGGGCTCCGAGCCGAGGGCAAGGGTTGGCCGGCCGCAATCCTGCGCGGGGTCACTGGAGACGGTGACGCGGCCCCAGAAATCGCGGAGCTCTTGGACGATGCCGACGTCGAGATCCGGCGCAAAGCCGCCGAGCTGCTGTTCGAGCTGGCTCGACCGGATACCGCCGGCGCGCTCCGACTGGCGCTGAGCCGCGCTGACGACCAGACCGTGAAGCACTGGTGCGCCCTGGCGCTGACCAGGTTGGGTGAGGGGGCCCCCTTGGCGTACGAGCTCGCGAAGTCCGAAGACCTGCAGTGGCGGCGCTTGGCCTCCCTCGCGCTGGCCGAAAGCGGCGACCACCGGGGGGCCGAGACGCTGGTGCTGTGGTGGCGCGACACGAAGGCGCGCGATTACGATCGCTCCGTGCAGATCTTGGCGGCCCTGGCCAAGACCCGCACGCGAGACGCGGTTTGGCCACTGGTGCAATCGCTCGACGACGTGCGCTTGCGCCCGCACATCGCCCAAACGTTGGCCGCTATCGGCGACGAGTTTGCACGTGGCCCGCTGGTGCGGGCGCTGCGCGTGGAGCGCTATCAGTCGTCTCGGGTCGCGCTCACCCAGGCCCTGGTCGCCCTGGACGCCGAGGCTGACCTCGCTCAACCCTTGGTGAAGTTCCTCGGTGTCCCCGACCCCTTGCCGGGAGGGTTGGGCTACGCTCTAGAGGCAGGCATTCTGGAAAGCATCGGGGGGCCGAACAAGCGCGCACTGAAGCGACTCCAACGGGAAAGCGACCTGGGCGCCGCCATCAGCGTCATCGTACCCAGGGGCGGCAACGGCTCTGGAGTGAGGCTGCTCGCCCGGGTGCGGACGAAAGGCGATCAGCCCGGCACGCTCTACCTCGGAACCCGCGAGAACTTGTTTCGCTACAACCGAAAGGGCGAGGCGATTCTCATCAAAGATATCCCACGCTTGGATGCACAAAAGTCCGCCCGTCTCGAGGTCCCTCCCACGCGAGAGTTCGTAGAGCTCCACACCGAGCTGCCCCATGAGCTCGGCGCCAAGCCGGGCAGGGGCTTTTATGGCGTGGTCTTCGCGGACCACAACGTCGAGATCGAAGCCGTAGCCCTGGTCCCGCTCGCCGATGAGCTGCCGCCGCCAGCGCCCCAACCGTGGCGCTCGAATGAGCGAGACGAGGACCACCCCACCGACGACGACCAAGGCGCAGACGGCGGCCAGCGGGCCGACTAGGCTCTTCATGCTTACATCTGGGGCGAGAGTGCTATAGAGGCGGGCGGTGAGCGAAGAGACAGCCAAAAAGAAGAGCCGGCGTGCCCAGCGCCGAGAGGCCAAACAAGCGGGCGCAGAAGTCGACGACGCACAAGCGCCTGCCAGCG
>CBFGRJ010000552.1:0-3890 GCA_965651135.1 uncultured Myxococcales bacterium | reverse complement strand
GCGCGCCCGATCTTGTGACTCTTTGCAGCCAGCCAGACAGGCCATGGTAGCCATCCCAGCCCCGGTTGGGATCCATCTGGAACGACTGACAGTACGAGGCGGCGTAGGACCTCTCGCCACGGTGGATACCCAAACGCCGCCCGTGACACCCTCCGTCGTCGTACCACCGCTCAGGGACCTCATCGCGCGCTTGCGCGACGGAGCTGCACGGTACGGCCACGATCTCGATCGGCAACTACCATGTGCGTTGGCTGAGCAAGCTTCTCAGCTAGGATTGCCTCTGCCCCCCGAGGACCTGGTTGAGTTTCTGAGTCAAGTCGGCGCCGCTCGCCTATTCCGACCACCCGCTGCAGAGTGTTTTGGGATGGAATTGCTCGGGGACCTAGCCCCGACCCTGGCAAAGCACTTCGGTGCAAGGGGGCAGTTCTCCGCCTTTCCCAAGACCTGGCTTCCGATCGCCTTGACTCGAGACGTCGTAGCGTGGGGCACGACACGCAACGGGGCCGTAGCAGGCTCCGGAAATGCCGGTATTCGCTACGGACTTCCGCAACCTTTCACTGCATGGCTCTATGCATGGATCGAGACTCTCGAATCCGTCTTCGACGACCCATCGGCAAGGACTGACTTCTTCCTCGTTGGCTAGTCGCACAGCCGGCAAGCCCGTCAGCCGGAGCGAACGGCGATCGAAAGCTCATGCCCGGGCTGGCGTGGTATCGCTCGCACGAGGAGAGCGAAGCCTACTCAACGAGAAGCGCCATCCCCCAGGAGGCGTCATCGCGAGCACCGAGCTCTACGTGGGAGGCCGAACTGCCGATGTCTTGGACGGGTTCGCGTCCGACGCGCGGTTAGCGACCCCCTGCATCGCCTCTTGCTCAGTCACAGTGTGCACACCGGTGAGAAATCCGATTTCGAGGATTTCTGCCTTGTACTCTTCGCCAGCATCAAGTTGAACCAATGCTTGGACTTGATCGACAACACGAGAAGATTCTGCGTGCTGTTGCCGAGCGCCGGACAGTCTCCCCAACCGGTGAAATTGATCTTCGCGGCGCGCTCCCAACACGGCGCTTGCGGGGCGCTGGCCCCATCACGACGCATCGAACCACACAAGAGCGGACGGGGCTATTTGCGCGTCACCACGACCCGGGCGGACGCGTAATCCATGCTCGTGACCTTGACCTCGACCTTTCTGTGCATGTCGTAGTAGGTCGTCGCGCTGTCGGTGGTCACGATCACCGGTTCGTTGTACGTGGCCGCGTCGTCACGGTACAGCATCAGGGCATCCTGGTCGAAGGGGACGTCTTTGACTTTTCGGCCGAGCCACAGGGAGACGAAGACGCCGGCCGGGAATGGGATCGTCTTGTAACTGAGAGCATGAGAAGACTCGGAATCGAATCCCTCAGCGGTCCGGTACTGTAGGACGTATGACGTGTCGTCGTGCTCCAGCTTGAGCATGACGAGCTGTCGCGCCGTGCTGCCCATGGTGCGGGTGGAAGTGTCGATGTCGTAGGTCTTGCTGCTGCCGACGCCGAGGTCGCGCACGTCGAGCCAGCGCACGTTTTGCTTCTTCAGGAACCCTACGCGTAGCTTCTGCATGCCGCTGTAGTAGTTCACCTCGTACCGGCTCCAGCTCGAAGCGTTCTGCCCGTGGCTGTAGACTCCGAACCTGCAAAACCCGAGGTTCTCGAACGACTGGGGTGGCTGCCCACCGCCGCAATTCATCGCGGGCTCATGCATGAGGCCGAGGGCATGACCGAATTCGTGCGCTAGTGTCCCGATGACGTCGTTCTCGAACAAGGAATCCGTTCCCATGGTCGTGAACTTGCCCGTGGTAAAGCCACCGGCGGCACCGGCGAAAATGAAGATGTGCTGCGTCGTCGGGTCCTCGTCATTGACGTCTTGGAATAGGGGCTCGACCTCCTTTGCCATGTCGCTTCGGCCCGCGGGATAGCCCGACTTCGGTTTCGACAAATACTTCCAAGCGCCGACGGTCCCGCCGATGCGGACCTGCGGGATGAGCGAGGTGTGACTATACCCAGCCGAGACGTCCTGCAAAAAGTTGAAGAGACTGCCGGGATTGCTTTCATCGAAGATGACCTCTTCGATGTACTCGGGAGTGAGCCCGGCCGGGATTGCGACGTTCGTCGGTCGGTAGAGGTGGACACGCACCGGGTGCGTCACGCCGCTCGTTGCCCGCGGGGCGTCGCAGCTCGTCCTTTTCGTCTTCACGGCGGTCGGGTCGCCGGAATAGTGGCTGCCGTTGCTGTTTCGGTAGATCGGGCGAATGCGGTACTGGTAGGTCTCGTTCGTGAGGGCGCGATAGTGGGTGATCTTGGTGTCAACGGCCAGGGCCTCTTGCACCGTGGACCATGGTGTGTACGTCGAGCCCGTCTTCCGGCGTCGCTCGAGCCGATGATAGATCAGCGATTTCCCTGACACCGCGGGTGCTTGCGTGAACAGGACGATAGCCGTGCAGCCGTGCGTTTGGATTTCGGTGATCTCGAACTTGCTCGCAGCGAGGGAGACCTTTCCGAGCTCCTCGTCGCCATGCGACTCGTCGGTCTGGGCGATGCACCCCGGCAGGAGCAGCGGCGCCAGCGGCGCAAGGACGCTCAGCACCCGTTGCAACGACCGATGAACGGGCGCTCGACTTTTCCACTTCGGAACCACCCTTCGATCGCGCAGGGCGGTCGGCCGCGCCCGGTGGCTTTCCGATGTTTCAGTGATTTGGCGTGGGAACGACATTGGAGGGTTTCCTCGATGCTCGGCCGGACACAAATGTCTACTTGCAGTTCTCCGTCGAACGCCACCGGCTGGACGTTACCTTGGCAAGATAGGCTGAGAGGATCTCGTCGCGGAGAGTTATCGCATTCGCGCCGCCGAGGTTCATCAGGATGACGATGCCCTCGTCGGCGGTCGGATTGCCGCACATGTGCGCACGGACGCCGGTCTTGCTTCCGCCGTGAAAGAACGCGCGGTTCGTGCCTTCGCCGGCGCCGATCGAGTTCTCGAACCAAACGCCCCATCCCCGCGGTTTCACGCAGAAGGGCGGCTGATTCAAGAGCACCTTATTGACGGTAGCGGCGGTCAGGACTTGCGTCCCGTTCGCCGCCTTACCCTGATTGAGCGCGACGATCATCGCGTTGGCGTAGTCGATCGCCGAAGACCAGATCCCGCCGGCGAAGACCCAGGGCGTCGTGGGCAAGGTCGTGTCCACGACGTTGGCGGAGGAATGCTTCCACGCCGTATCGGCCTGGAACGATGCGCTGAGGCTTACCCCCGAAACGGTATTCGGCATGCCGATCGGGTCCAGGACCCTGCTCTTCAGCTCCGCGCCTGCGGAGTTTCCGGTGCGATCTTCCAGGTAGGCCTGGGCGACGAGGTAGTTGGCCGAGGCGTAGTCGTATGTACCGGGGGTGAGGTTCTGCCAGACCTGGCTCCCGTAGGCGTTGCAGCTCGAGCTCCCGCAACGCCGTCCGAGAAGCCAAGTGAGCGTGCTCTGAGTCGAGTTGGCCGACCACAGGTTCATCGGAATCGGCGGCGAAGCGGTCTCGCCGACGACGCTGCAGGTGTGCGTCAACAAGCAGTCGAGGGTGATCGGCTTGCGCAGGTTCAAGAGGGGAGCAGCGCCCGCCAGCGGGTTGCTCAAGTTGCACTTGAACGCGCCCGTTGCTCCGTCGGCGATGTTCGTGCAGGAGCCGGTCGGTTGCTCTTCGCCTTTCGCCTCCCACTGCTTCACCGCGCCGGTGGACGGCAAGATGTTGCCGCTGAAAATATCGGTGGTCGACGACACGCCGCTGTCGGCCGAGACTTGAGAGGCAAGGGTCAGCCCTCCCAGATACTTCGACATCGAAGCGAGGGCGAACGGCGTCGTGCCGAGGATCGGCAAGTCA
>CBFGRJ010000551.1:0-3910 GCA_965651135.1 uncultured Myxococcales bacterium | reverse complement strand
GAGCGACGTGGGCTTTGCGCGTGAATCAAAGAGGCGATCGCTTCCTTGCCGGTTCCCGTCTCTCCCAAGAGCAGTACATGGATGTCGCGCCGCGCGATACGGGCTGCTTTGTCGAGCAGTCGCACGAATGCCGCGCTTTCGCCGACGATCATTTGCGCCAGGTCGTTTTGTGCCGCTCTTCGGCGCTCGCCGCGTTTCAGCCGGACGCGTTCGGAGGCTCGCTCCACGGTCAGCGTGAGCTCGTCATTGTCGAACGGTTTGCAAAGGTAATCCCAGGCGCCTCGCTTCATCGCCGTTACCGCGGTGCGCTCGTTGCCGCGCGCTGTGAGCAAGATCAGCTCCACATCAGGACAATGCTGCCGAACCCATTCCAATAGGTCCAAACCAGTGCGCCCCGGCATGCTCAAGTCACTGACGATCACGTCTTGGTGCGGAGCGAGTCGAACAGCGGCATCGACATCGGAAGCCTCTGCCACCTCGAAGCCAGCGTCGCGGAGTACCTCGGCTACCGTGAATCGCACCGGCGGTTCGTCATCGACCACGAGTACTTTGGTCTTCATGGGGCTGCCTTGGGTAAATGAATACGAGCGGTGGTCCCCACGCCGAGCTCACTTTCGAGCAAGAGCCGACCCCCGTGCTGGCGCACGATCCCCTCTGCGATCACGAGACCGAGGCCAGTTCCACCTGGGCGTCGGGTGTAGTACGGCTCCTTCACTTTCTTGAGCTCTTGTGCAGACATGCCGTGTCCGGTGTCGATCACGCAGAGCTCGAACGCTTCGGCATCATGACTGACGTCGAGCGTCAAACGCCCCCCTTGGGGCATGGCATGCAAAGCATTTTGGGCCAGGTTCAGCAGAGCTTGCTTCAGCTTGTCGGCGTCGATGTCAGCCGCGAATTTTGGACAGCTGACCGTCAGCTCCACATTGGAACGTAGCGCCTGTCCGCTCAACAGCTCGGCGAAGTCGCTGACGAAATGATCCACCTGGACCGGGGCTCTATGCAAGTCGGCGGTCGGGCGCGAAAAGGTCAAGTAGGCCTGAATCACTCGCTCGACGCGGGCCACCTCGTCCAAGACTACGCCAAGCCGTAGGCTTGAACGCTCCGCGTCGCCGGGAGAGCCGTGCACCAGCTGTACCAAACCCTTGATGGATGCCAGCGGGTTTTTGATTTCATGAGCGACACGAGCCCCTACCGATTCTAGCTCGGCCGTTCTGTGCGCGGCCCCATGAATCACGTCGAGACGCATGGACTCGAGCTGGCTGGCCGTGCTCCGATAGGCAGCGGCCAAGCCTGTCACGCCGAAGTACAGCAGTGTGGTGCTCATGACGATGCTCACGACCAGCATGGCATGCAGGTGCGGGACGGGTATCGGTGGCCATGGGAAGAGCAAGAGGCTTGCGACGATGTAGGCTACGCCGAACACCAGTGTGACGAACACCTGTCGCGTCGGCCGGCTCTTTCCGAACGCCGCGAAGGCAATCCCCACCGGTGCGAAGAGCATGGGCACGAACGGACTTTTCGGACCTCCGCTCAGCCCACACAGCGAGGCCAGACCCAGCACGGTCACGACCAACGAGCGGGCGAACCCTGTCGGTGTTGTTCGTTGCCGACGCACTCGCCAGGCCTCCCAAGCAAAGAACCCAAGCATGAGCGCAAAGTTGAGGACCAGAGCGGAGAGCTGCAGGCGCGAGACTCCAGCGTCGTTCAGCAGCAGGACCAAAAACGGCGCCGCCGGCAGCAACAGCTTGGGCCTGAGCCCCAGAAAGGTCGCCGATACGCTCGCCAGTTGATCACTCTGGATCTTGTCGGCCGAGACTCGCTCCAACGCCATGGCGCTCTGCAGAGTAGCTGAGCGGCTGCTCTGGCGCTGCTACGAAGTGGGAATGGTGCCGGCCAGGGTCGCGGTGCCGGGGTCTCGACACCCGTCGGTTTTTCGACACCCATAGCTGACGGCGATTCGACGGCGATTCGGCGGCGATTCGACGGCGCTGCCGCTGCGCAGAAGGGTTTTGCCGCGCCGTTCGCTTTCGCCCTGCTTGGTACGTAAGGTGCACTGTTCGTTTCGCATGCACATGCTGGGAAGTCCGGAGTTGATCGCCGCTTTTCTTTGTCTGCCGCTGGCCCTGTTCACCGCCTTGGCGCTAGCGCTCGCCAGACTCGTTCGAAATGGGGTCTTACCGGTCAAGTGGTTCGCGCGCGCGCTTTGCTTGGGCTTTGCCTGGTTGCTTGCCTGGGGGATCTTGGCTCATGGCCGCTCACTCGACAGCTGGCAGCGGTTTCCGCCCCCCGCTCTGTTTGCCCTGCTCGTGCTGTTCGGCGTGACGTTGGGTATTGCGTTCTCCCGCTTCGGGCTGCTGCTCGCCCGCCACCTGAGCTTCACCGTTCTGATTGGGCTTCAGGTCTTCCGGCTGCCCTTGGAGCTCGCCATGTATCGCGCCATGCTCGAGGGTTTGATGCCCGTCCAGATGAGCTTTGCAGGGTTCAACTACGATATCGTTACCGGCACCCTCTCTGCTTGCCTCGTCCTTTGGAGCGTGTGGCGGCCACTACCCCGTTGGGTCATCTGGGTGTTCAATGGGCTCGGCATGAGCTTGCTCGGCGTTGTCTTGGCGATTGCGGTGGCCTCACTGCCCAGCTTCGCAGCGTTCGGTGCCGATCGCGTGAATACGTGGGTATTCGACTTTCCATACCTCTACCTGCCGGCAGTCCTGGTGCAGGTCGCTCTGCTCGGGCACCTGTTGGTGTTTCGCAAGCTGAGGCTGACTTCTCGTCAACCCGGTTTCCCAATCGAGCTGTCCTGACCGTCTGTTCGTGTACGCCATCCTGCCAGGAGGCACCTACAATCTGCTTCGTGCGGCCACCAGTCATCCGGACGCTCCACCCGAGGATCGGGTTCAGTTCAAGGCGATCGTCCTCAGGCAGCCGCCGGACGGTACTACCCATCCGGACGGCTCCCTTCGCTACGACGTGCTGCAGGAAGCCGGGTTCCAATACATGAACCTCGCGGCCCTACCGCCGCTCGAGGCTCTGGACGAGGAGTCCTTCGGCGGCGGCGTCGTCAACTCGGAGACAGTGACCAACGTGCTCGACGTGCGAGCCTGGGTGGCGCAGGGGGCGCACCTGATCGTCGATGGCGTCATGTTGGGCCTCGGATGGGTCGATCGGTTTTTGTATGGTACCGTGAATGTCACGGCTAATCTGACCATCCTGAATCGAGACCCCGTCTTCGAAGCCGGTACGCCTATGCAACGGGGATGGGGCGACCGTGTCGACGCGATAGGCAACCCCATCCCTTTGTCGCTGCCGGGCGTGCGCATCGAGATCAATCAGTGGTCGCTGCGTCCAACGAGCGGCTACTTGCCGACGAAGTACTGGGGCAAGACCAACCGCCAGGGGGTGGCTCACATCGAGGTCGGGCGGAACAATGGAGGTCTTGCCGGCGGGACCAGAGCGCGCGGAACCTGCGTCCGCTGGGCCAACGATACGGCAGCCATCCGGTCCGGGCTCACGATCAACGAAACCTGTGATTTTCGCGACGACCCCGACTACGACAATTTCGAGCACAGCCCCGTCACCGTCGACCTGCGCACCGATGCCATGGACGGCCACTTCCTGGCGGCCATGACCGAGGCGGCCGACTACGCGCACACGGCTGGGCTCAACGTCCGGCACGCCGAGATCTTGACGGGACCGCCCGCGGCGAACGTTTCGCCGGCCGTCGGCGAAGCGGAACAGAGCCTCGCTTGGGCGCCATGCGCGACATTCCGCTCCGCGAGCTTCGACGCGCTGCAGCTGGCGGCGAAAGGCTTCTATCCTTTCCAGCTGGCGTTCACGAGCGACCTCACCACCGTAGGCGCAAACCTGGCGCTGGGCGGCGCCTACAACGAAATGCTCGACAACAGTGATATCG
>CBFGRJ010000550.1:0-3925 GCA_965651135.1 uncultured Myxococcales bacterium | reverse complement strand
CGGCCGAGCTCCGTATACGAAACCCCGAGGTGCTCGGGCGGGACTCCCGATTGCTCCACGTATTTGGCCAGCGCGCTCGCATAGCGCGCCCAAGGCCCCGACCCGCCCGAAGTGTGACGAGACACGAAGTCTTTCATGCGCTGGGCCGCTTCTGTTTCCGCTCCGCCCAGGGCTACCGCTTGCTCGTAGGCGTCCAGCGCCTCGGACGGATTACCGCGTGCTTCTTCGAGTCGCGCCAGCTTGCCCAGGGCCTCCGCTCGCCCTTCACGATCCGCCGACGCGCGCACCAAGCGCGCCGCCGTCTCAGCAGCAGGAGCCGTCTTACCGAGTGCCAACTGCACATCGAGTAAACGCCGGAGCGCCCGGCGGTTGCCGGCGTCGATGTCGAGCACCCGCCCCAGTGCAGCCATGGCTCGCTCGGGTTCGTTCAAGTGCTCGTGCAGTATTTCTGCCAGGCTGAGGTTGAGCTCCACTGCCTCTTCGTCGCTGGGCCCGAGCGCGAGCACCTTGTTCAAATACTCCGCCGCAGGTGACCACTGCCTGTCGCGAGCGTACAGATCGGCGAGCTTGGCGAGCGCTGCTTTGTGGTTTGGCGCGGACTTGACCACTCGCAATAGAGCCGCGATTCCGCCCGCGATATCAGCTTTCTTTTCCGCCATGAGCTCGGCCACGTGGATCCAGAGCGCAGTTCGGCGATCGACGTCTTCTGTCGATTTCGCGGCTTGCGTCAAACTAGCGATCAGGTCGTCGACCTTACCGCCGGTGAGCATGAGATCCCTCAAGCGGCGCGCCGCCGCCTCGTGATGGGGGTACAGCTCCAGGGCTCGCTCCAGCGCCTTGGTGGCACCGGCAACGTCTTCGCTCGCCGACATTCTGAGCTCGGCGCTGCGCACCAAGAGTCGGGCCGCGCGAGCACCATCGAGGCCAATGCGGGCCTCTTTCTCGGCTGCCTCATCCAGGAGCGCCGGATTGTCACTCTGCTCCGCCAGCCGTGACAATCCGCGCACCGCAGCGATGTTGTCGGGTTCCGCGGCGATGGCAGACCTATACATTTCGAGGGCGCTTGGATCGCCGGAACTCTCCAAGGCTTCAGCCAGCCTGGTTTGATACGCCGAAGCCAAACTCGCTTCCTCGGCAACCGAACCCAGCTTGGCGTCGACATGGGCCAAGAGCTGGCGGTCCCTTTCTTCGAGTGCCACGGCCTCCAGCTCACTCAGCGCCGTCGCATCGGTGGGAGCGAGCTGTAAGATCGAGAAGTAACTTTGCTTGACCGCGGCCTTGTCGGCCTCCGACTTCGTCTCGAGCCGGGTAAATTCGCGCAACACGGCTACCCGCGCCTGAACGTCCTGCAGCACGCTGGCCTGGGCCGTATAGACCTTCTTCAGCCCGTCTTGATCGCCGGCTGCCGCGTACAAGCTTTCCAAAGCCAAGAGCGCCCCCAAATGCCCTGGATCTCGCTCGAGCACCGCTCGAAAACAATCGATGGCTTGCGCCGGATTGCCGAGCTCATCGCGCCAGATCTCACCCATTCTCAAGTACGCGTCGATCTGGGCTCCAGGGTCGAATGCTTCCTTCGCTTCTCGGGCGAGCTCGTCGACCAGCCGCTTGAAATCGCGGCGCTCGGAAAGCAGGCGCAGCTTGCCGTCGACTGCAGGTCGAAACGACGGAGACGTGGTCAGCGCCTCTTCATACGCCGCCAGCGCTTGCTCGGGATTGTCCAGCCGGTTTTCGTAGGTGTCACCGATCAAATACGCAATCCGGGTGCGTCGCTCTTTGTCTCGCTCTTCAGTGAGCTCCAGCTTCAAGAGCTTGACCAGTTCTTCCCACTGTTCCGCTTCGCGCAGCTTCAGCCGCAGCGCTTCCCGAGCCGAGAGATTGCGCGGGTCGATCTCGAAGGCCTCGCGATAGAAGCGCACCGCGTCCTGGGGTCGCCCGAGCTTGTGGTCCGTCAGTTCGCCCATCTTGCACAAGAGTGCGGCTCGCTGAGGCCCCTTCGGCGTCGCTCTGAGCTCCAACCGGTAGGTTTCGAGCAGATCTTCCCAGCGACCTTCGCTTTGCTGAAGGTCGCCCAAAAGGCGCAGCCCGGGGCCGTAGTTCGGGTCGAGCTTGAGCACCGCCTTGACCTTGGTGAGTGCCAGCTCTGGATCGCCGAGCTCGTTGCGCGCCACCTCCGCAGCCCGTTCCAGCAAAGCCAGCTGCCGCGCTTTGTCGAGCACGATCTCCGCCTCGAACTCCAGACCTTCGATCAGCTCCTGGTAGCGGCCGCCACGCTCGGCAGCGCGCTGCCAAGCATGGATCGCACCCAAATGGTCACGCACGAGCTCCAGGATGCGCCGGTAGGCCGTGACCGCGTGCGAAGCCTGACCGAGTGCGTCTTCGTGTAGCCTGCCAATCTTGAACAGATAGGCAATCTTCGTGTCGGTGTCTTCGGCTTGATCGACGGCGCGCTCGTAAATTTCCGCAAGCTCCCGCCACATGCCCGCTTCTGAATACAGCCGCACCAGCGCCTTGAAAGAAGCTGGATAGCCGGGGCGCACACCGAGTGCTCGCGCGTGAGCGCTGATCGCCTCCTGTTTGTCGCCGAGATGACGCTCCATGATCTCGGCGACTCGTGCGTAGCCCGCGGCGCGCCGCTCGGGATCGAGAGCGTTGTCCGCCTCGTTCCGATGCATGGTCACCAACGCCGCCCAGCTGCCCTGCTTTTCGTACAACCGGCGCAACCCCGCAAGCGCCGGGACGAAACCGGGGTCGACAGCCAGGGCGCGCTCGTACCACCCGATGGCCTGATCGGCGCGCCCCAGGTTTTCTTCACAAATCTGCCCAATGCGGTGCAGATACACCAGGTTGTCCGTCGGCGAGCTCGAGAGCTGCGCCAGCTGCTCGAGCACACGCGCCAGCGCTTCGAAGCGCTCTACCCTTTCGTACAAAACGGCGAGCTCGCCGAGCACGACGCTATCCGTCGGCATTTCGCGAGCCGCGCGCTCGAGCGCGGAGATGCCTCGCTCGAAGTCTCCTAGCCAGTCGACATACGTGCGCCCTATGCGATAGAGCGCCATGCCGCGCGCCGTGGGGTCGTTGACCAGCTCGACCTCCTTCTCGAGCACGGCAATCAAATCTTTGTAGCGCTTGTGCGACAAGTGCAGACGTTTGAGCGCGCTGAGCGCACCGGGAGCGCGGGGGTCCACCTCGAAGGCGCTTTGATAAAGCTCGGTGGCCATTTCGCGATCGTGCCGGCGGCTCTCGACCAACCGCGCGCGTTCGGCGATCACGGCGGCCCGATGCCGGGCATCGGCCCGCACCGCATGAGCCGTGCGTTCCAGGGTGCGTTCGACCCCGTCCCACTGGGCGGCGTGCAACTGGTTTCGTTGCACGGCCTTCAAGAGTGTCGGGTTGTTTTCGTCGAACTCGAGTGCTGCAAGAAATGCCTCGCGTGCCTCCTTCTTCTGGACCATGTGGTCCTCGAGCAGCAGGCCCTTCTCGTACAGCACCACGGCCTTGCGCTTGGGGCTCTTGAGCAGCCGCGCCTCCGCGTCGAACAACGGCAGCGCCAGCTTGGCTTTCCCCTGCTTGATCAGGACACGGCGCGCTCCGCGGATGGTCGGAATATGCTCGGGCAACAGCTCTCGAGCCTTCAAATAATGGTCACCCGCGCGCTTGAGATCCGACAGCGGCGTTTCCAAAAGCCGCGCGCATTCGTAATGCAGCCGTCCCTTGCGCAGCGGCTCCGCGGTGCGCGCGATCTGCGCTTCGCATTGCTCCACCAATTCGGCGGCAGCTTGTTCGGTGGAAGGTGCGCTCGGCGCTGGCTCGGGGCGCCAGTCGACGCTGCTCGCGCCCGGGTCGGCAGCGACCTGTTTGCGCGCTGGCGGGGGTGGTTTCGGCAGCTCCGCTGCAGGCGCCGGCGCAACGGGTAAGTCTGGCAGTG
>CBFGRJ010000549.1:0-3934 GCA_965651135.1 uncultured Myxococcales bacterium | reverse complement strand
CTCGCAACCAGACCGTACGCCAAGTCGAACGCCTGGTGAGCGGCCTCCCACGCGGAGCCGAACCCGGCGATCGCAAAGATCCCGAAGCCCAGAAGCACGCTCTCCACCTCAACATCCGCCCCGAAACCTTGGCCCTGTTTCGCGAAGCCGCGGACCGGCTCCGGCGCGAAGCAGGCGAAGCCCTCGACGACGACGCGCTCTTGCTCGCGATGGCGCGCCGTATTCTCGGCGGGCCGGAAGATCCGGGTCGAGCCAACTATCAGGTCGCCGTCACGGTGTGCAGCAGCTGCGGGCAAGGCTCGATCGACGCGGCGGGCGAGGCCATTCCCGTCTCACCGGATATCGTATCCATGGCAAATTGCGATGCGCAGCGGCTCGACCTTCGCCCCCATGGGGGTGAAGCTCCACGCGCCACGCAAGACATTCCGCCTAAGGTGCGGCGCTTGGTCCAGCGACGCGACCGGCGCTGCGTCGTTCCGGGGTGTAGAAATCGCGATTGCGATATCCATCATCTCCGCCCGCGTGCGGAGGGAGTCGATCATAGCCCCGCAAACCTGGTGCTCCTGTGCCCTGCGCACCATCGGGCTATTCATGACGGCAGGCTCGTCGTTCACGGCGACTTGACCACGGGGCTTCGCTTCCAGCATGCCGATGGCTCGAGCTATGGCGAGCCTGCGAGTCCGCAGGCCGCGGACTTGTGGGCCCGGGTTTATCAGGCACTTCGTGGGCTCGGGTTTCGCGCGAGCGAGGCGGGTGAAGCCATTGACCGCGTGCGCCCGACTGCTGGCGCCGACTGGTCGCTCCAGGAGTGCTTGCGTCGGGCTTTGCAGCTGCTCGGCGAAGCGGCGCAACACGGTGCGATGAGCCCAATGGAGGCGTAGAGAAACTCGGCCCCGTTCTGGGTTGACGCGTCCGAGCGGCTAGTGTTTCCTGTAACGTTACCGTTCTCATTTTTCTAGGGGCGCGCCGTGAACTTACCCTTGTTTCTGACCGCATATGATCCCACTGAGCTGCCCGGGAGTAGCATCGATCCGCTGGGGTTCGGGACTGCTTATACAGCGCTGGCCGATGCGTTGTTGCCGGGTCTGACTGGTGCTGCGAACGAACCAGCGTATTTCCCCGTGCTTTGTGCTGGTGCGCTGTGGGCGGACGAAGCAGGTGCCGCTGAAAAACCACGCGCTCAGCGGCGACGAGCTCGCCAGGAGGTTATGATGCGCCTGGAGCGGGCGTGGGGGTTGGCGATCATGCTACACCGGCGTGGAGGGAGCAGCGAGGCCGAGCACGAGTCCCATGGGGGCAAGGTGCTGTTGCGCGGCTTCCGCTACTTCGTTCGCCAGTGCGAAAACATCGCGGGAAAGAAGAACGTCGGGACGGACTTCAAGGTGTTGGCGCGCCAAAGCACTTACGGGATGCTCGGTATCTACGCCAATGTCGCTTCCCGCCTTGGGTTCATCGATATCGACGATTATGGACTCACCCCAAGGCTAGGCGTATCGATGGCGGAAGCGTTTCTGGAGCATACGCTACCCGGGGGCGCTCTCCACGAGATTAAACGCCTGGCGCTGGATCATTCTGCAACCGTGCGCGTCGAGCTGCTGCAGAAGTGGGGCAAACGTTGTCACGACGCAGCTGGTTGGCCGTCACGGGCGGCCCAGTGCGTGAAAAGCGGGCTCACGAGCAACCCCGATCGGATCCCCGCTTTACAAGTGCTGTCGGTGCTGCATGAAGGCTGGGATGGTGGAGAAACCGAGCTCGAGCTGCTGAACCGTGCTCGGGAGCTCGTTCGACATGGCAGCATCCCGTCGCTCAGTACGGCCGATACACGACGACTCGAGCTGCTCTTCGAGGCGAGCATCGCGTTGGAGGAGGCTTACCGGTGGACCTCGGTAGTCTTGGAACGACTGCTTTGGCTTGCGGGCGATCCGAGGCGCCAATCCAACGCCGGAGGTGTTGGTGGGGACGACGTTCTAAGGCGCTGCCACGAACAGATCGGATGTGTCCACAAGCGCCTGCGTGATGCTCATGCAGCACTGAAGGAGCACGGTCTATACGAACAGGTCAGCCGCATGCAGCACGCAGTCTACTTCGTCGAAGCTGCGGCCAAGAGCAAAACGCCGCTAGCACTGGCGGACGAGGTGCTCGAGCGACATCGTCAGGTCCAGCACGGCAAGTTCGATCGAGGCCGGCGCAAGTTGCCATGGGTCGAGAGGCGTGGTGACAGGGTCGTACTCACCGCGTCGCGCGCCGGCGGACAGCGCGGCGTAGTTACGCGCCCTGAACAGATCCCATTGCATGCCTGGCGCCTGTATCCTGCCATGAGGTATTTGAACACGTTTGGAGGAGCGTTGTGAGTTCCGAAGCAGTCGCCCGACGCCTGATCGAGCGTCATCGCGTCGATCCGAACAAATACGGGCAGGTCGCGCGCCTGGTCGCGTTCACCCACAACCTCGACGCCGAGTTTTTCGATACCGATTTTTTGCCCAATGTGCTGGGGCTCTCTCGAGTAGACGATAAGAGTTACTCCGCCGCGGTCGAGCTCGAGCGCCGGCTTCAGGGCATGAGCTGCCGAGTCGCGATGGCGGCTCCCGCCTATATCGGGCGCCCCAGTCTGCGTACAGAGCTGCTTCCCCTTTCGCTCCGGGCTGGGCGATTGCACGCCAAGTGCTGTGTCGTCGAGTACGAGCGCGGCGCGCTCGTGTCCCTCGGTTCAGCCAACTTGACCAGCAGCGGCTTCCGCAAGAATCGCGAAGTGGCAGGTGTCATGGTCACGCACGAGGAGGCGCGGGGTGACGCGGCCACGATCGTCGAGGCGATCGGCGGGGCATTGCAATGCCTGTCCGCTGTGGACCACGATTGGGTACCTCGCGTCTATGCCGACCTCGAGTCCGTGCGGAAGAAGGTGCTCGAGTGGCACCCCCAGCTGCCTTCGCCACCGCACCGCGTGCTCTGGAGCGATGGCGAGCGGCGATTGATCGATACGCTGGCCATTACATGGCAAGGGCCGCCGGTGCGCCGCATCGGCATCGTCAGCCCCTTCTGGAGTGAAGACGGGGCTGGTCCGTCTCCGCTGCGAACGCTGCTCGAGCGGCTTGACGCTCTGGGCAAGCTCGCTAGGGACGTGGAGGTTCACCTGTATTTCGATGCGCATCCTTTGGAAGAAGGTGGCTTTCGCCCCGCCTATCCGTCCGGTTTTCAAGTCGACGCTCCACTCGCCGGCTCGAAGCTGTTCGCCCATGCGGTCGATCCAAGCGTTGATGCGCGGGATCTCGATACCAAAGGGGAGCTCTACGCGACGCGTCCGCTGCACGCGAAGGTGTTCGTATTCGAAGCCGGGACACAAGCCTTGGCCTATGCTGGATCGGCCAATTTCACGCGCCGAGGTCTGGGTATTGGGCAGGGTGCGAACATCGAAGCGGGGTGGCTGCTGCAGGGGTCCGCCCGCCAGTTGCGCACGCTGATCCCGCCGGATGTAGGAGCGCCGGAGGTGATTGAACGTGGGCGGCTCATCGTCGAGAGCCTCCGCGAAGAAGAAGAGTCGGCCTATTTCCCAGAGTTTCTGCGCGAGGTGCGGCTCGAGCACGACCCGGACCAGCTCGGCAAGCTCAACCTGCGAGTTACGTGGTGCGATCCAGCACCGGAGCGTTTCGAGCTTCAGACGCTCACCAACGCCGAGCGGCGTGGCGTCATATTGCTGGCGGATGGGGGACGCGCGGGACAAGCCGTACTGCCCCTCACAATCGAGGCGTTGACGGACATTCTCACCACGCGTGAAGTATGGGTGCGCAATCTCGATCAGAAACGCGAAGGGTCGTATCCCGTCAACGCTGCGGACGATGCCCGATTGCTGCTGCCCATGGCCCCGGGCGCTGAGCGCCCGGGAGAGGAAGCACTGCTCGCCTACTATCGGGGCCAACTCAGCTTCGAAGAGCTGTAT
>CBFGRJ010000548.1:0-3935 GCA_965651135.1 uncultured Myxococcales bacterium | reverse complement strand
GTGCGGCGGGAACTGGCTCAACTCGGGTGCGCGCCACAGGTCAACGCGGGCGCCGTGCAGGCCCTGTTGGAACGGACTGGGGTCTTGCGGGAAGAGATCGAGGCGATGCCGGACCCACCAGCCCACGAAGTTCCCGCGGAGCTGCTCCAGGCTTTGGGTCCGGGGCGACCGTTGGCACCCGGGACCTGGGTGGCGTTGACTCCTTTGGATCGCTACGCGCTCGCGAAGGTAGCGGCGCGGGGGCGGCCGCAGCGTGTGGTGCGCGCCTATCGGGAGATTGTCGGAGCGAGTGGCATGTCGAGCCACTTGGGAGCCGGTGGGGAGGTGCGCATGGTGGACGTCTCCGCGAAGGAGCCGACACGCCGCCGCGCCGTGGCACAGAGCTCGGTGACCATGAACGATCGCGCGTTTGCAGCACTCGCAGGGGGAAGCACGGAGAAAGGCGATGTTTTGGCGACAGCGCGCGTCGCAGGCATCATGGCTGCCAAGCGCACTGCCGACGTCATTCCTCTGTGTCATCCGCTTACCCTGACGCACTGTGAAGTCAAATTGGAGCTTTCACCGGCGGAGCAGCGCGTCGTCGTTACGGCGATCACCGAAGTCATCGAGCGGACCGGTGTCGAGATGGAAGCGATGATGGCAGCCAGCGCTGCGGCACTGACCGTTTACGACATGCTCAAGGGTCTGGACCGCGCCATGCTGGTCGGGCCTACGCAGCTACTGGAGAAGTCGGGCGGCAAGAGCGGGGACTTCAAGCGATGACGGAACTATTCGAGATTCGGGACAGCCCCTTGGACCTCGGCGAGGTCATCCGCGCCGTGAGTGGCAAGCAAGTGGGAGCCATTGCCAGCTTTTTAGGTACGGTGCGCGATCACAACGACGGTCGGCTGGTGACACTGCTGGAGTACGAGGCCTACCGGAGCATGGCAGAAAAGCAGATGCGACGAGTAGCGCTCGGGATTCAGGCCGAGGTGGCCGGCGTCACCCTCGCGGCGCTACACCGCGTCGGGCGCCTTGCCGTCGGCGATGTGGCGGTGGTGTGTGCCGCCGCGGCGGCTCACCGCGGCGAGGCGCTCAGTGCTTGCCGTCTGTTCATTGATCGTATCAAAGCGGAAGTTCCCATTTGGAAGCGTGAGCACGGCCCGGCGGGCCCTCACTGGGTGGGTTGGGAAGACGCTCGCACGAGCGCGCTAGGTCCGAGCAGCTCGCAGCAATAGTTGCCCACTTCGCACGCTCGCCCAGCCGCCCAAACCGTGAGAATCGGCTGAGTTCCGACAGGGTGCGCCGCTGATTTTAGCGCCCCGAGGCGTAGGACCCCGGCGCGGCTTCGCATTTCGGGCTGTGGTTTTGCACACTCGTCGCCGGCCCGGACGCTGATTTGCTGATACACTGTGAGCCTTGCTGCGCGTCTGGGATCCCAGAGACAGCGGTCAGCAGTGTTGTCTTAAGCCAATGGAGTAGCGACGAAATGGTCGAGTGCAGGATGCGGTGGACGCCTTGGGTAGCGGCGGTTTCAGTGTGCCTGAGCGCAGGGGTGTCGGAGGCCCAGGTATTCCAGACGGATGCGGCAATGACCCCGCTACCCGTGCCGGTGGGTATGGCCGAGTGGACGCTGGTTACCGATTCCTGGGCATACAGGCGCGACACGCAGGTCAATCGGGACTTGGACGGAAACGATGTCAACCAGCAGATGCTGACGTTCGGCGACTTTTACCCCGACTTCGAAGACGGCGACGCCATCACGCTGAGCGGCTTGTTCAAGTGGCGGGGAGAAATGATCGACGAGGTGCGCGACGCGCGAACGGCACCGGGTCACTTTTCACCCCGTTGTGGCTTCACCGGCGAGCTGGTGCTGCTCGGCGGCAACTGTGACGTCGCATTCGGTTGGTATAACGTGACCGATCCGAACAGCACGACGCCTCCTGCCCCGAACGAAATTTTCGAGCTGATCCCGGCCGACCGCGCCTACCTGGATTGCCAGCCGCCGCTTCGTGACACGGGGTTTTGCCCGTTGGCGTGGGACAACGTCAATCCACGCGAGCTCGACAAGAAGCTCTGGCAACCCATGGCGTTCGGATCGGGATCCATTGCGGACAACCCCAACTACCTGGGGGGTGATGTCGGGTTCGTCGTGATTGGGAGCACGACCAATAGCTGTATCGAGAACAAGTACTCGCTGATGGGCATGAACCAGAAGAACGCCAATGGCGAGCCCTGGGTGACCGCGCTCATCTATCAGTCGACGGTCGATCCCGAGGGGTTCTATCTGGCCTTCGAAGATCTACCCATGTCGGCGGAAGACTGGAAGCAGACTGGGGTGCCCGGAAACATGGGCACCAACGACGGCGACTTCAACGATTTCGTGTTCTACATCTCCGGTCTTGGCTGTGAAGGTGGCGGCGAGGCCTGCGACACGGGACTCTTGGGCGCTTGTTCCTTGGGGCGCACGGACTGCGCCGCGGAAGGGCAGACCGGCATGTGCCGCCCGATCATTCAGCCGGGCAACGAGACCTGCGACAACGTCGACAACGACTGCGACGGCGTGGTGGACAACGGCGAGGGGCTTTGTCCCGCCAACCAGGTGTGTGACAAGGGCTCGTGCGTCGCTCCCTGCGGCGGCGGTGAGTTCAATTGCCCTGCGGGGCTCGTTTGCAATTCGGAGCGCATCTGCATCGATGAAGCTTGCGCAGACGTAACGTGCGAGCCGGGTCTGGCTTGTCGCGGCGGTGTGTGTGTGAGCCCCTGCGACGGAGTGACCTGCCCGAGCGGGCAGGAGTGCCAGCTCGGGCGCTGTGTCGATCCGTGCGCTGGAATCGATTGTCCGGAGGGTCGCGTGTGCGAGCGAGGCTTGTGTCTCTCCGATTGCAGCTGTCGAGGCTGTGACGCGGGGCTGACCTGTGCGGCGGATGGCCGCTGCACCGATCCCGCGTGCGACGGCGTGGTTTGTGACGCGGGCCTCGTGTGTGAGCTCGGCACCTGCGTCGATCCGTGCGAGGGCGTGGTGTGCCCCGGCGGCGGCATGTGCATCGGGGGCAATTGCACCGACCCATTGCCCAACGCCACCGCATCCAGCTCCACCGGCTCGGGTGGCACCGGCATCATTGTCACTACCGACGGCATCATTCCCGGCAACGCAGCCAGCACGGCCAGCGGTGCGGGCGGCGCCGGCAACGGCTCGTCCGGCGGCGTGGCGCAACGCGGCAGCGGCGAGGCCTCTGGATGTGGCTGCCGTTTGGGTGAACAGCAGCAGGGCAAGCTCTCGAGCGCTCTGATCTTACTTGGTGCCGTGGCGGGCGGTGCGCTGCGTCGGCGTCGTCGCCAGCGAGCGACGCCTGCGCGATAGACAAGCATGGACCTTCGATGCAGGCGCATCCTGTTTCAGGGTGATTCGATCACCGACGCGGGTCGTGACCGGAGCTCGAAGTTGCCCAACGATGCTGCCGCCATGGGGCGGGGCTATGCCTTTTTGGCGATGTGTCGACTGCTGGCCGACTCAGCCGGGCGAGCATTGGAGATCTACAACCGCGGCATCAGTGGCGACAAGGTCACCGACCTCGAGGCTCGCTGGCAACGGGACTGCATCGAGCTCCGGCCGGATTGTGTGAGCATCCTCATCGGGATCAACGACCTGTGGCACAAGCTCGACGGAAACTGGGCCGGCACCCCGAGCGACTACGCGCGTGATTACGAGCGGCTCTTGATCAGCACCCGAGAAGCGCTGCCCGGTGTGCAGCTGCTGATCGGTGAGCCCTTCGTACTTCGCGCTGGCGTGGTCGACGACCGCTGGTACGACGAGCTGAACGAGCGTCGCGCGATCGCGCAGGCGCTGGCAGAAAAGTACGGAGCGCGTTGGATCGCCTACCAGGCGCTGTTCGACCGTGCCGTGGCGGGCGGTACGCAGCCCAGCTACTGGGCCGAAGACGGCGTACACCCGA
>CBFGRJ010000547.1:0-3968 GCA_965651135.1 uncultured Myxococcales bacterium | reverse complement strand
AGCGGGCGATGTCGAAGTTCCACAAGTGGTTCAGCGCGACCCCGTTGATCATGGTCCCTGCCGCGAACACAGTGGTGAATTCTTTGATTTCGGGCGCGTTGGAGTCGAACAGGTTGTCGTCGATCTCCTTGTCGAACGAATCGTAGCTCTTTCCACCCTTGATATAGCCGTGAAAGACGCTGGTGTTGGCGTCGCGGGGGTGCGCTTCGGTGGCGAAGAAGTCGATGCGATCGACCCCGTTGCCCCAATACTTGTAATACCCGGCATTGTACCCCTGCTGCGGGCTCGCCGTGAGGCGCCCTCCAAACGTCCACGTGGCACCGTTGTCTTCGGACTGGAGGAAGGTCGGGCTCGTCTCGACGGAGCGGACGAAATTGTAGATGCGCCCCTCCGAGCTCAGCTGCCAAAGGTTGTTGTAGGTGATGTCGCTCTCATTCCACGGGCAGCCATGAGGCGCCCAGGAGTACGTCACTGTCTGACTCCAAGAACCATTGCCGTAGTTGGCCCAGTAGCTGTTGCAGTCCTGGTTGTGGTGTGCGTAAGCAACGAAGTACTCACCCGGTGCCTTGACCACGATGGCGCCATTGTTGTGGTCATCGGAATAGCTCAGGGAACCGAGCGCGTGCTTGTCGTTCATTCCCGTAGCCAGGTCGTGAATCACGACGTCGATGTTCGAACTACCTTTCGCCGCGGCCGAGCTAACGACGATCTTGCCGGCTTCGGCGTCCACCACCACGCGCTCGTCGTTGTACCAAGTCCATGCGCCGTTGTTGTTGAAGACCGTGACCTCGCCGCGGGTCCAGTTCGTGGGAAACGTCTCGGGCTCTTCCGGGGGAGTGTAGGGACAAGTCATGGGACCCGTGGTGCCGCCGCCGGTACCGCCCGAGCCGCCTCCGCCGGTGGTGCCACCACTACCACCCGCTCCACCCATGGTTTCACCTCCAGTCGTGTTGGCGGTCGTGGAGCTCGCAGAGTCGGTAGTGCCAGTGATTGCAGTAGAAGTCGCGCCCCCCTGCCCACCGGTAGTAGAAGGCGCGCCCGTCGTGCTCGTCGCAGCGCCCGCGTCCGTGGCGCCGTTCGTGCTCGTGCTCGTGCCGACTCCCCCAGTCATCGTCGGTGTACCGCCCGTAGTGGGACCGGCCATGCTGGTGCTCCCACCGGAAGTGTTCGCTGTCCCCGGATTGTCGTCACCGCAGGCACCCAGCAGAATGGGCGCCAGTACCAACATAGGTCGATGGATGCGCATTTTAGTCGTTCCTCAATAAGGGAAAGTCAGCCCAAGAGCTTTCAAATACTACATCGTCAACCCGACGGCACTCACCAGACGCAGCACTACTGAGCAGTGTATAGCGAGACTGGATCTATTGCGCCGTTGCAGGAAGGAAAGTGTAAACATGGTGCTAAGCTGGCGATCGTTTGGGCGGACGACAAGGCGCGCAAAGGACGCGAAGGAGTGGTGCGGCAATGATTCCGATGTGTAGGGCTCGGCGGTTGGCCATGCGCTGGCTGCTTGGGGAGTTGGCGCCCTGTTGTTCGCAGCGGCTTGCGGCGAATCAGGGACCCACGGGGCATCGAACGGCTCGGGAGGTGGCCAAGGCGGAACAACGAGCTCGTCCCACACCAACGGCTCCACGACGAATGCGAACAGCGCCTCCGGTAGGTTGCTTGCCCCCCCTCGTGGGTGGGCTCCACCTGCTGCAATCCAGGCATCCGGTTGATCGGGCGTCGACACGATCGATGCTGCTACATCACCTGCGAGGCGAGTGGTGCTGCCTAGCGCCCACGAACGCCACGGGTGACCTGTGAGCGGGTGACTTTGGTCAAAGGTCCGCACCGCACTGACGGCGTCCGTTGCCGTTATGTACAATAAGTTGTACATTCTACAGCATGAAGCGTACCTACAGCGTTGCGGCAACCCGAGCGCAATTGGCAGAAATCATCGACAAGGTCGTGTCGGGTGAAGACGTGGAGATAATGCGTCGCGGTAAGCGAGTAGCGATTCTGGTCTCGCCCGCGCGGTATGCACGCCTGTCTGGGGACCGTCCAGGGTTCGGCGAACTGTACGCGGCGTTCATGCAGAAGCACGACCCCCGTACGTTCGGAGTCGACGAGGATTTTGCGGCCAACCTCCGTGATCGTTCGATGGGGCGGCCGGTGAAGCTGTGAGTCGATTCCTGTTGGACACGAGCACGATTTCGCTCGCAATGCGTCGTAGCCCCGATACTAGCGTCCTGGGCTCGATGAGTGAATACGGGCGAGACTGTGCCATGGCGTCGCTCACGTGGCACGAGCTTCGCTACGGCGTGTTTCTCCTCCCGAAGGGAAAGCGACGCGCAGACTTGATCACGTTCTTGGAAGAAGTCGTCGCTCCGAGCATCGAGGTCCTCCCCTACGACGAGCGCGCAGCGGCATGGCACGCCGCCGAACGGGTGCGTTTGGAGAAGTTGGGCAAGCCAAGGCCTTTCGTCGATGGGCAAATCGCGGCCATCGCCGCCACGAACGCGCTACCACTCGTTACCGCCAATCCTAAGGACTTCCGCGGTTTCAAGGGGCTCACCCTTCTGAACTGGGCAAGCAGCTAGCCGATTGCGCGAGCCAAGGCAAGAAGTTGAGCAGCCAGGCAGCAGCAGGCCAGCATCGGCAGCAATCGATGGCCGTTGGTCCGTTCTGTCGACGAGTATCGAGTGCGGCATCGAGGCGCGCCTGCAACCAGCGGCGTGCTCGTCTTGGTGCGCGGCTTCCGAACCTGTCAGCGCCGGCGTCGCACGCCGAGCGCCACTCCGAGGCCGGCGAACGCCAGCAGCCAAGACGGCAGAAGCTCTCGACCACCGGCTGCCCTGCAGCTGCATCCGCCGTCGTCAGCGTTGGGCGGCGTGTTCGGGCCCCCGACGCCCCCGTCGGTAGACGCCGCGCTCATTGCGCCGGTAGTGGTGGATGCGGCGCTCCCTATGGTGCCCGCACCGGACGTAACGCTTGCCTCGCTGCCCGTAGCCCCGGTCGCCGAGCTGCTCATTCCACCCGCTCCGGTGCCGGTCGTGCCCATTGAAGTATTGGCTGCTCCGGTCGCGCCTGTGGTCGTGTCTGGCGATCCGGTGGTGCCACCCATGCCGGCGCCTCCTGCTCCAGTCGTCCCCCCGTCGGTCGTGGTATCCCCGCTCGTGGTCGTGCTACCGGTCGTCGTTGCGCCGACCGTGCCCCCACAAGCTTCGTCCCAGGGATCTTTCTCACGCTTTTGGTCGAGACCGAACCACTCCAAAATGTGCACGGCTTCGTAGCCCATCGAGTGCATTTTGCCCAACGCACTCCAGGCCTCTAGAACGGTGAAGCCACAGTCGTCTTGCCAGAACTGCCTGTCGTAGGTGGCGGATGCCCCGACGAAACCAGTGTCGGTGCTGGTAGGCGTCGAGTCGAGACCGAGCACGTTGGTCCATTGTTCGATGGCTTCGCGGAAGTTGTTGTAGCTGATCACCTCGTCTTGGTTACCGTGGTTGAGCTGAATGCGGGGGCGCGGCCCCGTGTAGTCAGGGTTGATAGCGCGGACGTAGTCGCCCCACTCTTGCGGAGTCCAGTCCACGTTCCCGCCAGCACAACTCCCACTCCATTGATCCGAGTCCTGGTACCCCACTTCCCAGCAGCCTGCGGGGACGCCGGCACGCGCGTGTCCGGCCTTGAAGATCTCGGGGTACACGGCAAGCAACGCCTGAGTCGTCATACCCCCGCCCGAGCCACCCATCGCGTAAACCCGGGTGGGGTCGCCGTTGTACTTTTCGAGCACGTATTTCACCATCTGCACGATGGCGCCGGTATCCCCACCCCCGTCATGCGTGAGGGACTCCGGGGCTCCCACGTTCCAGCAATTCCGACTTTGCTGAGGAACGATCATGATGAAGCCGACCGTCTCCATGGCTTCTCGCAGCGGAGCGAAACCGTCATAGCCCCACTGACCGCCCGCGTTGTTGCCGCAAGAG
>CBFGRJ010000546.1:0-3970 GCA_965651135.1 uncultured Myxococcales bacterium | reverse complement strand
CTTTGGCTTTGGCTTTGGCTTTGCTTTTGGTTTCGGCTTGGGCTTCGGCTTCGGCTTGGGCTTGGGCTTGGGCTTGGGCGGCGGTTCGAAGTCTTCCAGTAGCGTGGCCAAATGTTTTGGCAAGAGCTGGGCGACTTTGCTGTTGAGCGCGTCCGCCGTAGCCGCACGCACACGAAACTTCTGCACCAGCTCGCCATCGGAACCGTACACGGCGAGCAACACGGCCCACTCGTCGTTCCGATTGGAAACCTCGCCCACCAAGATGCCAGCCACACCCAGCTTCTTGGCGTTGTCTTCGTAGGTGCCCTTGGTCTCGTTCATTCCGACGCGATCCGCGAGCTTGTCCTTCACGACTTCGAGCTCACCCGCGTCATCGATCGCACCCACGATTTTCTGTCGGACGTCCTCCGCAAAGGGCCCTTCGAAGCTCCCGACTGCAACGGGTTTACCCCAGGCGTGGGCACTCACGAGCACACAGATGAGGCCAAGAAACCCACAGGCAAGCCAGCGCCGAAAATCGCAGCCATAGGCACTCATTCGGCGAATCCGGTTGGCCCAACCACGCTGGGGGCCTAGACTAGTCACCCCATGGCGTGGCGCATTCTGCTCGAGCTGACGCATGATCCGAAGGGGGGCGTAACATGACCGCGGGCCGGTGCATAGCCGATTGCTCCTCGGAAATGGCCGTGTTGGCGCGAGCGCCATTCGTCTCGAGCGCTCTTTCGCGCTGCTCGAGCGCCTGTGCGCTCGCCGCAGTGTTTCCTCTCACCGCTTGTCTTTCGACCATCGATGGTTCTCCACAAGAGAAATTGTCCGATCCCATCCAACAGAGCCGGCACAGCGACTTGTGCGCCGGTCAAACGCCAGCGGGTGCTACCGACTGGCAGGTAGATCGCGACGATGTGATCCACGTGGACATCGACACCCGTGACTGCGGCTTGTCCGGGCAGCCCTTGTACTTCACGTCACTCGCCGGCGAAGGCAGTCACGCCGCCGTGCGCGGGACGACTTCTATCTATCGAGCCAGCTCGAGCGGCTTCCGAGTCGTCGTCATGCATCCGAAGGCCCGTGAGCTGGCGAAGCGCAAAGCCTGGCATGTCAACTGGATGGCGCGACCCGAAGGGCTCACGTCGAAGCAGCTCTGCACCGGCCGCACGGAACCCGAGCAGTTCGAAAAGATCGAAGGGCACGGCGTCAAAGTCACTGTCGACATGACCCACTGCGGCTTCGAAGAAGCGCCCGTGCTCCTAACCTCGCTCGGCGGCCAGCAGGGGCACGCTGCGACACGCGGCGCCAGTTCCGTCTATTGGGTGACCCCTAAGCGGTTTACGGTGTTCGTCCAGAAGCGCGACGTCACGCTCGACGACGCCCGGAACTGGGGCTGGCACATCAACTGGTCCGCCATGGCTGAAAGTAACGACGGCGGCAACTTCTGCACCGGCAAGACCACGCCTGAAACGACGACTTGGCGCCAAAACGGCGCACGTGGCCTAGTCGCCGAACTGACGACGACCAGTTGTCAGGCGCCGCTGGTCTTCACCACGTTGGCTGGACGCCACAGTCATTGGTTCGCGGCAGGAACCAGCTCGATTGCCCCGATGATGTCCGGCGATGCGTCGACTGGCGAGCCTGGTGAGGCCGGCTTTCAACTGCTGATCGATCGATATCGAGTCACGCCCGCCTTCGCATTGAAAAAGGAGTGGCACGTCCATTGGACTCGAGCCACACCAACGCGCTCCCCTAGCGGTCACGCGCATCAGTCACGAGAGTGACCGTTTTCGGCGTTTTGGTGGACTTTGACCTTCGACTTCTCGTCCAAGCCCTCCAGCACCTCTACGTAAATGCCATCGCTCAAACCGAGCTTGAGCTTTCGCTTGTCGAAGGTCTGCGGGGCCACCTCGACCTCCACATAGGGCTTGCCCTTGTCGAACTGGATCAGGCTCTCGCTGATCGAGAGGACTCGGTCACGCTTGTTTAGAATGACGTCCGCATTGGCGCTGTAGTTGGCGCGAATGAACGTACCCGGCTCGAGGCCCATTTTCGCGCGCACCTCGAACTCGATGGTTCCCTCTTTTGCGATGCCTTTGGGGGAAATGTACTCGAGGGTTCCGGCAAAACGCTTGTCGTCGATGGCCCCTATCGAGATCACCACAGGCATTCCCTCCTTCAGCTTACCAACTTCGCTTTCGTCGACCGTCCCCTGAAAGATCATGTCGTTCATGTCGGCCACCGACGCAATCGTGGTGCCTTCGTTGAAGTTGTTCGTCTCGATCACCGAAGCCCCCTCCTTCACCGGGACCTCGAGCACCATGCCCTCTACCGTGGATTGAACGAGATTCGATACCTTGCCCGAGCCGCGAATGGCGCCTTCTTTGACCAGCTGCAGGTTGTTGCGGGCCGCAACCAGCTCTTGCTTCGCCAGCTTGTATTCGAGATCGATCTTGGTAAATTCGGTTTGGGTAAGAAGCTGCTGCTCGAACAGCTTTTTGATCCGCGCGTGTTCGCCCTCCGCATTCTTCACGCTGATCTCGGCAGCGCTGAGTCGTGCCTCCGCCGCGTTGAGGTTCACTACGTTGGGGATGATTTTGATCTTGGCAATCAGGTCGCCACTTTTGACGTACTGACCAGGCTCTACGTAGAGCTTCTCCACGACGCCCGAAACACGTGCCTTGATGGCCACCTCGCGGCGCGGAACAATCGCGCCGGCGGCCACCGTTTTCTCGATGATGTCGCGCGTCTTGACCTCTTTGGTGGTGAACACGACCGGCGCCTCACGGGACTTTTGGTAGAGAAACACCAGGGTCCACACGAACGCGCCACAAACCAGCAGCACCAAAAGGACCGGCAGAAGTCGACGCATCATTCCGTTCTCAACGCTACCACGGGCCGGATGGTTGCCGCATGCCTGGCTGGAGCAATTCCCGCCACGAGGCCGATGACCATCAGGATACCTCCCGCAACGAGCGCGACGCCAAAGTCGATCTCGGGCGCCGCCAGGGGACCGCTCGTGCCGCGAACCAGCGACCCCACCAGCTCCAACGTCACGACTCCGACGAATAGGCCGAGGTAGCCCGCCAGCGCCGTGAGCACCACGGATTCTTGCAGCACCATCATGACGATCGAAGCCGGTGTGGCACCAATGGCTTTGCGAACGCCGATCTCTCGGGTGCGCTCCTTCACACTGATCAGCATGATGTTGCTGACGCCCAACGCGCCTGCCATCAGGGTGGCCAGGCTCACGAACCAAATGAAAAACCGAATACCGCGAAACAAGTTCTGCATGCGGCCGAACTTCTCTGCCGCATTGTACGAGCCGATGGCTTGGCCATCGTCGGGATGCACCCAATGGTTGGCAGCCAAGGTCCGACGGATCTCTCGTTCCAGCTGCTCACCCGACACCTCCGGAAGGGCAGCGATGGCAAACCAGCCGACGCGCTGGCCGTTGTTGAACGCAACCTGAAAGGTGGAAAACGGAACATACAGCGTGCTGTTGGCGCGGTCACCCTGTTGACCCGGTTGATTCGAACGGTGCACACCGACCACGCGAAAGAACGCCCCACGAATCTTCACGTATTTGCCGATCGGATCTTCAGCGCCGAACAAAACCTCCTTGACGTGCTGCCCAATCACCGTCACCTTGCGCTTGCCCTCCATGTCCGCATCGTTGATGAAACGCCCCGCGAGAATATCCATGTTCTCGATATGCAAGAGCGCCGGATAGTCGCCCATGACACCGAAGTTTCCGGTCTTTTGCCCGTAGGTAACGTTGTTTCCGTCGCGCCACCCTCCGAGCTGATTGCGCGGCGCGAGCGCCCAAATACCGCTGACCCCGTTCTCGATGGCCGCAATGTCTCGTGTCGTGAAGCGTATGGAGCGACCGGGCGCCAAGCCCTTGTACGGTTTGCTCGTGCGCTGCCCCCAGACGTAGACGCTGTTGGACACGAAGCCCACCATGTTTTTCATCACGCCC
>CBFGRJ010000545.1:0-3977 GCA_965651135.1 uncultured Myxococcales bacterium | reverse complement strand
GTCGCTCGGCGCGAGTCACCGAGAATGCGATGTGCTTCTCGTAGTAGGCCGCTTCGTTGATGAAGACCGGGTACACCTCCGCTTCATCGGCCTCGTAGCGAAGGGTCTCTCCGTCGAGCGTCAGAAATACCGGGTCGCCCGGCCTCAGCGGCTGAAAGTCCCGATCCTGCAGCTCGGGATGCACCATCGCGCGGATCTGACCGCTCCGATCGCGCGGATAGTCATGGCTTCTCAAATGTGTGAAAACGTCCAGCGGCGTGGCGTCGGGAATCAGCGCGCGACCGCTATTGTGGGCCTCGCAGAAGTCCAGGCACAGCTGCACCACTCTCTCGGTCCCGAGCCACAGATCACCCCGCAGCACGTTGTTGGGTGTAGGTCCCACCTCGAGTGTCACGCCGCGGGGTACGATGCCGCTGAGCGCCGTGTCGGGCACCGTTTCGTCGATCCAAAGGTAGACTCGTACGGAAGGCTCCCGCTGCTTCACCCAGGCTGCCATACGCAGATTGAACGGCTCGCGATTGGTCAAGATCAGGGTCAGACCCATGTTTGACGTCGTGGTGTGAAGGTCGAGCACGACGTCGGCCGGCTGCGCTCCACCGGGACCATACTGCTCGAGGATCTCACGAGCTCTTTCGGCTTCGAGGGCCCCTTCGCGGCCCAGGCCCGGATGGCCGAAGCTGCGATTCAAATCTTGATCCAAGTAGCGAACTCCGCGCTCGTAGGCTGCCGGGTTGCCGAGCAGAGTCAGCGTTTCGAAGCTCTGGCGCGCGACCGGTGCTGGGTCTTGCTGCCAGCGCTGAATGAGCTTGGCTCCAATCCACTCGTTCCCATGAGTGCCGCCCGCCAAGAGCACCCGCTGGAGCTTGTCGCCGGTGTCGAGCGGGCTTGTCACGGAGTCGCCCCCGCAGCCGTGGGATCGTCACCGGACGCGAGACCCTCCGCCGCACGCTCCAAGCGTTCGACCAGCGCGCGGTGTTCGCGGCAACCGAGCACGCTCAGGTCGCCCCGGGTGGCCCGGGCCCATGTATCGATGAAGGCGCGCACGCGCTGCTCCGCACGTTCGACGCGCGCCAGCGGGAGCTCACCCTGGTCCACGGCGCGTGTCACGGCGCTGATCATCTCGTGCGCCGTGTCCGCCGTATGGCAGACGAGCAGCTGATCGATTCCAGCTTCGACCGCCCGCACGGCAGCATCGGCCGTCTCGAAGCCGTCCGCGATGGCCTTCATCTCCATGTCGTCACTGAACACCACTCCGTCGAAGCCGAGCTCACGGCGCAAGAGCGGCTCGAGCACGCGTGTGCTGAGCGTGGCGGGATACTCGGCATCCACAGGCTCGAAGACCACGTGCGCAGTCATGATGGCTGCCACGCCTTCACGAACGGCCTTGCGGAACGGCACCAATTCGACGCTTTGCAGCCGATCCCAGCCGTGGCTCAGCCGCGGCAGCATCAAGTGCGAGTCGTGCTGGGTATCGCCGTGGCCGGGAAAATGTTTGGCACAAGCGGCCACACCCGCTCCCTGAAGCCCGCGCACCAAGGCTCCACCCAGGCGGGCGACGAGCTCGGCACTGCTGCCCAACGAGCGATCGCCAATCACCGGATTGTCCGGATTCGTATCGACGTCCACCACCGGCGCGAAATTCACGTCGACCCCCACCGCAGACAGCTCTCGCCCGAGCAACGCCCCTACCTCGACAGCGAGGGCCTCGTCTGCCAATTGCCCCACGACCCGCATCGGGGGCACCGGCGAAAACCCCGTACGCAACCGACTGACACGACCGCCCTCCTGATCGATGCTTACGACAATGGGCCGCGCTGCACGGCGTTTGATACTCCGTGTCAGCTCCAGCAGTTGTTCGGGCGACTCCACGTTACGCCCAAACAAGATCACCCCGCTCACACCGCGGTCGAGCAAGCTCTCGAGCTCGGCGCTGACCGAATAGCCGTGAAACCCCACGGTGAACAAGCCAGCCACCAAGCGTTCGTGCGCCGTAGTCATGGGTCGCGTTGTACCATGAGCCTTGGTGCCACGGGCGGTACCCCGCGCGCCGTCCTCAAGAGCGGGCTACTTGAGCGCCGAGGCGATGTCCGAGCCGATGGAATCGAGGCTGTCCATCTGCTTCTTCGCGGCCTTATCGTTGGCGGGGCTCTTGGATTTCGGCGCAGCGGCCGCCGGGGCATTAGCGGGCGCAGCCGCCACGGGCGCTGGTGCAGCCGCCGCTCGAGCAGTCTCCTCCGCCGCCTTTTTCTCTGCTTCAGCCGCCTTCTTGGCGTCCGCCGCTGCTTTGGCGCGTTCGAAAGCCAGCGCGGTGGTCTTCAGGTGCTCCTGCTGCTCCTTTGCAGTCAGTTGCGGACCTTCGCTTTTGGCCTTCTTCGACTCGGCCGCAATCGCTGCTGCCGCCTTCTTTTCGGCCTCCTCGTCCGAGCCGCTCGCCATCACCGCGATGATCCCACCGATGGCCAACACGCCCACGCCGATCGCGGCGTAGGTCGTGACGCTCGTCTTTTTCATAGGGATGGCTTCGCCGAAGCTCACCCGATCGCCCGTTGCTCCTGCGCTCATGTGTTGCCGATCCTGTGCCATCAGTTCCTTCCGTCGGTTCTCATTCGCCCTTACGCTGATCCCAGCAAATATCGCACCCAGAACAGCGGAGCAGAACCGGTAGAAGTTTAGCTCCCCGCCTATCATTGTCTAATTCCCCGCAATGTAGGTGCTCTCAGATGGGGACGGGCCACGCAGCCAACAGCCTATTCACCGCGCGGACCGCGAGCCGACCTGACGCAATTGTCGCATGCAGGGCAGATCGCTACAGTGTAGGGACTCGAGCCAAGGGGATTGTTAGTCCGGCAAAAGGGGGGGCATGCATCGGGGCTATGGGCACCGATCCCTAATGATGAACGCCCCGCGTGCTGCGAGGGGCTTTGCTATGCGAGGGAGGGCATGGGCAACCCACGCCCTCGAGCTAGGGAAAGCCTCGCGCGCCACTGAGCATGTGTCGAGCTTTGCCAAAATCCAGCTTTTTTCAGTGGCCTCGATCGGTGGCCACGCTCAAGCCCGAACCGACTGGCAGCGCCGCAACTCGCGCGCCCGCTGCACCGATCCGTACAAGGGTAGGCTGATGAATGCTCAAAAGCGGCGCGTCGATCGACGCAGCTCTAAGGGCGAGCCGCCGTTCGCGCTGGGCGGTTCGGCCAGTTCGACGTGAGTCGGCACTGCCTCCACAGGATGAGAGAACGAAACGTGACACCGTCGCGACACCTCCCTCGCGCAGTCCTCAACCGTCGCAATACATCACCGCCCCCCAAGAACATAGAGCTGAGGAAATCCGCTTAGCGAAAGCAGAACCTCCGGAGTCCCCGCAGAAGCAACAAGGGGCCCGGCATCACCGGACCCCTTGTTTTACTGAGCGGGAAATGGGGCTCGAACCCACGACCCCGAGCTTGGGAATCAAGCCATCCGTACCAGTAGCAGCCATTTCTACGCTGTTTTCGTCACAATCGTTGGCCGCCTGAGACTCAAAATGACCGTGTGTGGCTCCGCTGTGGCTCGCCGTTGTGGCTCGACCCACCGTCAGCCGTGGCAGCGCGCTCTCAGGTACGATCCGCATGCGTCCCGTGTTGTTCAAGTAGCGCTGATGGGTCTTGGCGTCCGTTGCTCCCGAGAGTGCCATCTGTTGCGTGAGCTCGACCCCAGCATCGGCCAGGCCTGCTTGAAGGCCCGCCGGAAGCTGTGGAAGTCAACCGGGCGGGTGAACTCGGTCGGCTCGAACAATTCCCGTTCCCTTGGATTCAGCTCCCGGGCCTGCTGCCAGGTCACCCGCGTCAGGGGCCGCCCGTTCGAACGGATACCCTTGACCGTCGTTCGGACCTCGATGCCCATGGCTCGCCGGATGTCGCGCCGTAGCGCCTTGGCTGGACTGCCAGGCTTGCGCTCCTCCCCCACCCGCTCCCGCGCCTGACGGGGAACACAAGCCCGGC
>CBFGRJ010000544.1:0-4002 GCA_965651135.1 uncultured Myxococcales bacterium | reverse complement strand
ATGGGTGCGCGCTTCATCGCCGGTCGCGACGGGATGGATAAGACCTGCGGCACTCCGGGCTGGAGGTTGCGTGGAGGATGTCGTTTCTGGGTTGGGCTCACTGCTAGTCGACTTTGCACTGGGTGCGCGCCACGAAGGCTTCGAGGTGTCCCGCTTCGAACCCCCGCCACGAAACATACCACTGTCCGGGTTTATTGCCCGGAATGACCTCCGGGTAGGGCTGGTAGCCGCTCACGCGCCCCAGAACCGAGATTTTTCCGATACCGTCCCGATTCAGCGCGGCAGCGCGCACGCGTCCGCCTTCGTACCAGACCAATAGAGTCGAGCCGTCGCTCGAGCGGCCGAGGCCGGGCCTTGCGCCTTTTGGAGCAAACTCGCGGTACCAAATGGGTTCGCCGGTTTCGCCGTTCACGAACGACGCCGTGGCGCCGGCCCCCTCGTTGTCCCAAACCACGAAGCAACCCTCGACGACGCAGCTGATGCGTGGCTGCCCGTGTTTGCCATCCACCCTGCTCACGTCGATGAGCTGGCCCACGTGTCGGGTCTCTTCTCGTTTGAATACCTCGCTGAGCCCGTTTTCCAACTCCTTGGAATCCAAGGGGACGCGCAGCATCTTGATCGACGCATACTTTCGATTCTCGAGCTCGAAGACGATGTTCAAGACGTTGTCGACGATGGCCGCATCTGCCTTGCCCGCCGCTGCTTCTTGCCCCCTTTCGGGAACGAACTCGGTGAGCTTCAGGGTCGGTCCAAGCGGTTCCAAGTTGGCGCTCAGCCGGCGCGCCATCACGTCAGCCGTGCCCCGGCGCAGTTGTTCCGTCCAGATCGCCAAAAACGTCTTGTCTTTGGTGAGTGTCAGCGAGGGATAGAACTGCGAGCGGCCAACGTCCGAAATGCGCAGCGCGGCTCGATCCATGCGGCCGTCGGCAGTGAGCATTCGGACGTAGACGCCGGGTTCGTTGCCAGCGCCTTCCCAGTAAATCACCGCGAGCTTGTCCTCGATGGGAGTCAGCTGAACGTAGCGTGCCGAGCTCGTTTCGGGAGTGATCAGCCGAGCGGGAGCAACGCGGCGCAGCAGGTTGTCGAGCAGCGTCGTGTAGCCCTGCTTTTTGGTTTTGTCTTCGTGGCTGTCGATCCAGCCGAAGACCAGGCCTCGCTCCGTGAGCGCCAGCGTAGGGCGTGACGCGGCGCTCACGATCTCGAAGGGCCGAGGTCGGCCTATGCCGGTGAGCTTGCAAGGGCCGGCTTCTGCCTCCTGAACCGCGGAGGTCTGCAGCAATAGGCCCCGCGCTACCTCCGAGCCAGCCGTTTTGAAGGCCTCCTTGAACATCTTGGAGGCGTTGTCGATATTACCTTTGCTGAGCCAATCTTGACCCGAGCCGATCTGAAGCGCGAAAGGCTCCACCTCCGCGGGGACCGGTCGTTTGCCGTTGCCCTCGCTGTCACTTTCGTCACCGTTGTCGGCTTCTGCAGAGGCAGCGTTGGCGCTCGGTTGCCCTGGCGGATTGAGCACGTAAAGCCAGAGCGCATAGCCACCCAGCGCCACGGCTGCCAAGGCGATCAACCACACGAATGCGCCGGTACCGGTACCGCTGGGAGGTGAGGCCGCCGCGGGCGCCGGGTCCACGTGGCTGCGAGCCACCCCTTCGACGGCGGTCATGGGATCGGCCAAGCGCTCCAGCGGTCGCGCGACTTGTTGGGTCGGCTCCTCCACTTCGTTTTCGGCCAACAGCGAGATCGCGGCCTGAGAGCTCGGGTCGAGCGCCATGGCCAGGGTCTCGGCGAATTCGCCGGCGGTCTGAAAGCGCTGATTGGCATCGCGATGCAGGGCGCGCGCGAACCACGCATCGAAGCCGGCAGGCAAGTCACTTCGCAGCTTGGAAGGGACGGGCACGGGCGCCCCGGCGATTTGTGCCAGAATCATGGCCACGCCCTGCTCCACGTTCCAAACCGTCTGCCCCGTCAAGCACTCGTAGACGATGCAGCCGAGCGCCCAAAGATCGGCGCGATGGTCGACATGCCCTTGGCCCTTGGCCTGCTCCGGGCTCATGTACGCAGGCGTACCGAAGAGGGCTCCTTCACGGGTGAGGCGTACGTTTTTCTCGTCTCCGCCCGTTGGCTCGTAAAACTTCGCTAGGCCAAAATCCAAGATCTTGGCGATCAAGCGATCGTTTTCGCCGCGAGTGAGAAAGATGTTCTCCGGTTTCAGGTCGCGATGGACCACGCCGCTGGCATGCGCCTTCTCGAGCCCGCGCGCCACGTGCGTGCAGATCTTCAGAGTCGTCTCGGGATCGATGCGCCTGAGGCGCGTCATCATGTCGTAAAGGCTTTCGCCTTCGAGCAGCTCCATCACCAAGAACGGGCGCTCTTCGTACATTCCGAAGTCGTAGACATCGCAAATGTACGGACTGCGGATCTTGGCCGTGGCACGCGCTTCGCGAACGAAGCGCTCACGCACGATGCGCGACGTGATGAGCTCGGCGGCTAAGATCTTGACCGCGACCCGTTTGCCGATGTCGATATTTTCGGCTTCGTACACGGCGGCCATCCCACCGCGGCCGATCTCCTTGGTGATGCGAAACTTCCCCTCTAGGACGGTACCGATGGGGACTTTGGACCTGTTCTTGGAGGGCATTGCCGAAGCCGCGCGGGCCGTCGCCGGATACTATACGTGCGGTCAGCGCGGCAGGAACTGTTTCATTAACGGGGTAGGGACGGTAGACGCAGAGGGGATGGCTGGACGGATTCGGGAGAGAGTATGCCAGTAGAGCACCCGAAGTGGGCGACCGGATGCCCTCGATTTTTTTTCCAGTTGCGCCCGTGGCTCAGTGGCCGGAGATGCGGGCCAATGCTTCGGGTCGTAGCCCGGGAAACGTCCGAGTTCCAACGCTTTCGCAAAGGCTTTGGAGGTGTAGGTCACATCGAGCGCGAGGTCCCAATCCGCGGCGACCTCTCGCGCTGCGGCGCCCGCGCGGGTCTCGACACCGTAGCCCTTGCCGAGGTGAGTCGAATCCACCACGAGTTGTTGCGCGATGCCTTGACGTGCCCCGCTCAGGTTGCTGTTGAGAGCCAGCCAATTGGCCAGGCCCTTCACCAACGCCACGCTGGAGCGGCCGCCGATGGCGACGTCCACCGCACACACCAGCGATCCGAGCCCGCAGGCGACGAGACCGGCCACCAGACCAGCGGCGGTGCCACCCGAGCCCAGCGCGACGACGATCACGTCGGGTGCCGGCAACTGTCTCGCATCGACCTGAGCCGCAAGCTCGCTCGCCGCGCGATAGAAGCCGCGGCTCCCCACCGGGCCGCTGCCACCTGCCGGAATCAAGTAGTCTCCGGGGCGAAGGTGGCGAGCCAGCGCCAAGGGAACGCGCGCGAGGGAGGCCACCGGGTGGGCGTCCAGTCCAGCGGCCAAAGCTGATTTCAAATTTTCGATGACGTGCGAATCAGCGGGCTGGGGGAACAGCAGTGCGCTGACGGGAAAGCCTAGGCTACCGCCCAAAAGGCTGGTCGCCAGCACGTGGTGGCTTCCGATCGCTCCAAAGGTGACGAGGCGCTTCGCCCCGCGAGCCTGCGCGTGAGGGAGGATCAGCTGGAGTTTTCGGACCTTGTTCCCGCCGTAGAGCGTGCCGATGGCGCTGTCGTCCTTGACCCAGAGCTCCGCCCCGTCGGGGCTTTCGCACAGCTTGCGAACCGGCGAGGGCAATCGAGTCGCGAAGTTAGCGGATTTGGCGGTCAAGTGAGGACCCAGCCCAGGCGACAAATCGACGCATTTAATGCTGCGAATCGTTGTTGAAACATTCCGGAAACAGTCGTCCCGTTACTCGAGGGGACGCACGCAGGTGCTTGCAGTTCTCGGGTTTCCCCCGGCTCAGGAGGGGTGGTCCGCGACGTGGGGCACTGTGTCCGTGGAACACTGTGTCCGTGGAACCGCTTGTGACAGTGAAACAGCTCGTGTCAGTGAAACAACTCTTGTCGGTGAAAACAACTGTGTCGGTGAAA
>CBFGRJ010000543.1:0-4043 GCA_965651135.1 uncultured Myxococcales bacterium | reverse complement strand
CGTGACGCGTGACGCGTGACGCTAGACTTTGCGCACGATGCTTACACCGGACGCGATCGTCTCGAGGGGCAATCCCATGGATTTGGCTTTGCCGAGCTCGGCGCGCGCTATCAAGAGCAAGCCACCGGGGCTGAGTGAGGTGAACAGCGAGCGGAGCACTCGGTCACCGGCTTCGGGTTTGAGGTAGATGAGCAGGTTCTTGCACACGATGAGCTCATAGTTGCCGGGCGGTGGTCCCGTGAGCAGGTCGCGCTGGACGAAGGAGACCGTGTCGCGGAGCTCTGGGGTGACGGTGAGGGCTCCGGCGCGGGGCCGTAGGAAGCGCTCGAAATGCGCTTGGGGGATCTGCGCGCGACACTCCTCCGCATAAATGGCAGAGCGAGCGTGGGTGAGTGCGGTGGCGCTGCGGTCGACTCCCACCACGCGGAATGGGGCGAGGGCCGCGGTGGCCAGCAGCATGGCCAGGGTGAAGGCTTCTTCGCCGGTGGAGCAGCCAGCCGAGAGCGCGCGGTGGCGCGAGCGCTGGGGCAGCAAGCGTGGGAGCGCGGTCGCCAGGGCTTGCCATTGCTCGGGGTCGCGAAAGAAGCGCGTTTCGCCGACGCGTACGAGCTCGGCCAGTTGCTCGAGCTCTGCGGGGTGTCGCTCCAAGTAGGTCACCACGTCTTGCTGTTGTGCCCGGGCGGATTCGACCAGGGCCTGGGCCGCGCGATCGACTCGGGAGACGAGCCAGCCGGGAGGGCGCCCGCCGGCGGTGTTGATGCCACAACGACGTTCGAGAAGCTCGAGCAGGCGCTCGCGAACCAGCGGCGTTTCGGTGGCGCTGTCGGCACTGTCGGCACTGTCGGCACTGTCGGCACTGTCGGCGCTGTCGGTGCTCACGAGCCTTCTTCACCCGTCGCGAACAGGCTCAGCTGCGGCAGGGCGAACAGCTGAGCGACGTCGATCACGCTGCATGGCGGTGGGCTCGACAGCACTCCTGCGATCAGGCGCGAGTGCAGCGGGCCGAGTGTGGCGGGCACAGGCGCTAGCTCTTGGGGCATGTCGCGGAGCACGCCCAATCGGTCTACCAAGAGTCCGGCCTGTCGTCGGGTTCCGGTTCGATCGCGCAGTACCACGATGCGTGAGGCGACTGCGCGTCGGCTCGGGGTTCCGGTCAGCAGGGCGCAGAGGTCGATCACAGCGAGGACGTCGCCGCGGAGATTCGCCACTCCGGCGATGACGCTGGGCGCGTGGAAGACCTTGCTGATGGGTCTGAGTGCCACGACTTCTTTGACGTCGTCCACGTTCAAGCCGTAGAGACCACCTCCTAGCTCGATCTCCATGCAGCGCGGCTGCGCGGAGCTCTGCATCAGGCGCTGCATCAGCTGTGCTGTGCTGTCGACTTCTTCAACCACTCTGGGCGAGGCTAACATTTCGGGCGCCCTTGCGGGTGCGGGACAGGTGGGTGCCGCGGGGCCGCTTCCAGCGACGATGCATCCAAAGCCACTGGTCGGGGTGTCGCTTCACGAACGCCTCGAGCCAGCCGGTGGCTTCGCGCATGGCGTGCTCGGCCCAAGCTCGTCCGGCGCCGGGCGGCGGCTCGAGAATGCCAGCGAGCTCGACCGCATGCCCCTCCGGGGTGCGCAGGGGAAACGCGACCACCAGAGGACAGCGGGCTCTGAGTGCGAGCAGCGCCGGCGCCAGATCGATATCGGCGGGTTCTCCCAAAAAGGTCGCCGAGGTGACGGCGCGCTCGCGCTCGGGCGCTTGATCGATCAGCGCTGCGACCCATTCGCCTTGCGCAAGGGCCGTGCGGGCCGCGCGAGCCGCTGAGCCAGCCTCGACGAGCCGTACCCCCCGGGCAGTGCGCAGTCGCTGCCACATGCGGTTCAACCACGAGATGCTGAGCCGCTTGGTGATGACCGTGAGAGGTACGCGGGCAGCCAATCCGCAGGCCACCCAATCCCAATTGCCGGTGTGCGCGGTGGCCACGACGATGCCACGCCGGCCGTCACGCGTTCGCGCCTCGGCCAGTGCCTGGGCGAGGCCCACCACGGTGGTGGGCCGCTTCGGGAACAGGGCCAGGCTCAACAGCTCGAAAACACCCGTGCCGAGCGAGCGGTACATGGCGTCGGCATGACGCGATGGTTCCCCGATACCCGCTCGGGCCATGCACGCCAGCACGTGCGCCCGCCGCACGCGCAGCACGCGCCCGACCAACCAGGCCAGCAGAGCCCCCAACCAGCGGCTCGCCCGATTCAGCGAAACCCCGCCTGCCGCGCCTGCTCTTTGGGCGCCTCGACGGAGGCTGCAAACAGATCGGCCAGCGCCAGCACGAACTGGTCGCCCCGGCTGGTGCGCGCGAACACCAGCTCTCCGGCGAGACGCAGGCCCACGACCTTGGTCACCGTGAGGGCGACACCGTCGCGGCTCACGTGCAGGGTGAGCCAGCGTTCATCGGCTGTCATGGCCCAGCCGTCCTTGTCCGGTTTGGCGTCGGCCGTCGCTAGCACTGCTTGGAAATGCTCTTTGGTCATGGCCGCTCACCCTTTACGGGATGGGCAGCCGGCGTCAAGCTCCGCTATCGTTCCGCAGATGACGAATGGGTCGCCGGGCCGGCAGTTTTCACGCGATGAGCACATCGTCGTCGAAAACATGAGCAAGCGCTTCGGCGACACTTACGCGCTGCGCGATATAAACATGACCATTCGCCGCGGGCAGATCGTGGTCATCATCGGCGGCTCCGGAGCGGGCAAGACGACCCTGCTCAAGATTTTGATAGGTCTGGATAAGCCTACCAGCGGCCACATCTACGTGGACGGCAAAGATATCGTGCCCATGCGCGAGCGAGAGCTGAACCAGGTGCGGCGCAAGTTCGGCATGGTCTTTCAGTACTCGGCACTGCTCGACTCGATGAACGTGCTCGACAATATCGCCTTTCCGCTGCGCGAGCATACCAAGCTGCGCGAAAAAGAGATTCGCCGGCGCGTCCGCGAGAAGCTCGACGTATTGAGCCTGGGCAACATCGAAACGCGCATGCCGAGCGAGCTTTCGGGCGGTATGAAAAAGCGCGTGGGTCTCGCCCGAGCGCTGATGCTGGAGCCTGACGTGTTGATGTACGACGAGCCGACCAGCGGTCTCGATCCGCTGAGCTCCAGGCTGGTCGACGATTTGATCGTAGAAACACGCGATCGTTTCGGCGTCACCAGCATCGTGATCTCCCACGATATGGCCGGCGCCTTACGCATCGGCGATCAGATCTATTTGCTGGCCAAAGGACGCATCGAAACGAGCGGGACCCCCGAAGAGCTCGTTCGCGGCTCGAACACCCTGGCACAAGAGTTCTTCGAGTCGAGCGGCATCGACGCGAACAAGCTGATTCACGAGCACAAGCAGTGATGTTTCGGTACACCTGAGCTCACTATTGCCGCAAAGCCACTGACAAAGGCTTCATTCGTGCTAGGGTAATTCGCTGCAGGTCGCTGCGTTTCCGTTTGCGCGTGGCCCACCGAACCCAGGAACTCCAGCAAGGAGGAGCCTCCAGTGCTCGAAACCGCATCTCGCATCAGCATTTTCATCGCATGCCTCTTGGCCACCGGCGCTTGTGGAGGCGAGCCCAAACCAGCCGAGGCCCCACCCAGCGCTCCCGCAGAAAGCGCGGAAGTCCCTGAGGAAAATCTGGAAGCTGTCGACGGCAGGGACGACGTCACGGACGAAATCAGCGAAGCACTCGCGGGCACCAGCGATCACGACGACGAGTCGGACGAAGAGTCTTACTGATTGTCCGCTCGATTCAGGTGCTCGGCGGCCGTGTCGAGTCGCACCCATTGAAACCCAGCCCGCCGCAAGTGCGTGACCACCTCAGCGAGTAGGCCGCGCTTGCGCTCGAGGGGTACCCTGAGATCGGGCTGATGGCGCGCCAAGTGTTCGAGGCCGTCTCCCGCCTCGAGCAGATCGATGCCGTGCAGCTCCAGATTGACGAACGCTTGCTCCGTGAGCTGCCCGGTGAGCCAGCGCGCGACTACCGGGCCGCCCAGGGTCAGCGCCGTGCCGATGTAGGGCAG
>CBFGRJ010000542.1:0-4081 GCA_965651135.1 uncultured Myxococcales bacterium | reverse complement strand
CTCGGCGTGCGGGTCAACCCGAGCGTGCAGGACGGGATGAGTTATGCGGACAAGCTCAGCGCGATTCTCAGTGCGCGTGACGTGCCCGATTTGTTGAGCGTGCCCTTTTGGGAGGTGGACAAGATCCCTCGGTTTTCGCTGGCCGTGAAGGCACTGTTTGCGGACCTTACCGATTATTTGAAGGGTGAGGCCGTGCTCGAGTACCCGATGCTGGCCACGCTTCCCACCCAGGCTTGGGCTCATTGTGTCTGGGGTGGTCGCCTGGCTGCGGTTCCTTTCCCTAGAACCGGGCCCTTCCCGTTTGCACTCTTTTACAGAAAAGATGTTTTCGATCGTCTGGGTGTGGAGCTTCCACGCGGCATCGATGAGCTGTACCGACTGGCGAAGCGGCTCACCAACCCCAAGCAAGGTGTGTGGGCATTCTCGGACGTGTTCGAGATGGTGCAGATGTATTTCAAGTGCCCGCATTCGCAGGGTGGGTGGCGAAAACGGGTTGGGGGAGGGCTCGAGTACAGGTACGAAGTTCCGGAGTTCCGTGAGGCGGTGGAGTTCACCTCGCGCCTATTTGCCGAAGGTTTGATCCACCCGGAGCTCGTGGCCAGCAAGGGGGGCGACGCGAAGCAGTTGTTCAAATCGGGACGCATCCTCATGATGCAGGATGGCATGGGTGCGTGGCGCCCAATGCAGAGTGAGCAGCAGAAGGTCACCCCGGGCTTCGAGATGCAGCCGTTGCCTATCTTTTCTGCGACCGGCGGTGAGCCCCTGGCATGGGGCGACTACGCCCCGATTTTCTACACCTTCATCAAGCAAGGGCTGACCAAGGAACGTACTCAGGAGCTGCTGCGTGTTCTGAACTGGTGTGCTGCGCCGTTCGGGAGTCAGGAGTACGAGCTCAATCTCAGCGGGGTCGAGGGCAAGCATTTCACTCGTGGCCCGGACAATGGCCCCGTGCCCACCGATCTGGGCCGCAAAGAAATGGCTACTCAGTTTCAGCTGCTCGGCGGTCGTGTGCCAGTATTGGTCGGCACGTCGGACGTCCCCAACTACGTGCGGGACGAACTGGCCTACGCGCGACATACCATCAAGTACTTGGAACCCAACCTGTTCGAGGGCATCAAGCTGGAGCTCCCGGCCAACTACTCGAAGACCATCATCACCACAGAGGACAAGCTGCGTGATGTGGTGCGGGGTCGACGCCCCATTTCCGATCTCGAGCAGATCGTGCGGGAATGGCGTCGTTCGGGTGGTGACGATGGGCGCGCGTTCCTCGAAAAAGCCCTGGCCGACAACGGACGATGACAGCACCCCCCCTGGTCAAGACGACGACTTCCACACGTGCGCCGGTCAACGAGGTCGAGGGTGCGCGGCGCCGCTCCATTCGCTCACGCCTGCGCCGCGATTGGCCCTTCTTGGCGATGACCGCGCCAGCCGCGTTGCTGTTACTGGTTTTCCACTACCTGCCGACTCTGGGCAACGTGATCGCCTTTCAAGACTACAACCCGTTCATGGGCAAGGACGCGTTCGAGGCATTTCTCAAGAGCGAGTGGATTGGCATCGGCAATTTCTTGGTGCTGTTCGAAGACGCTGCGTTCTGGGAAGCCGTGGCGAACACCCTGTCGATCACGTTGTTCCAGTTGGTCTTCTTCTTTCCCTTGCCGATTCTGCTTGCAATTTTGCTGAACGGCTTGGCGTCTCCCGCGCTGAGAAGCTTCATTCAGAGCGTCGTGTATTTGCCGCACTTCTTCAGTTGGGTGCTGGTGATCACGTTTTTCGTTCAGATGCTCGGAGGTGCCGGCCTCTTGGCTCAGGAGCTGCGCGCCCATGATCTAGAACCATGGAACATCATGAGTAACCCCGACACGTTCATCGTGTTGGTGACGGCCGAAGCCGTATGGAAGGACGTGGGTTGGGGGTCGATCGTGTTTCTTGCGGCATTGTCCGCCATCGACCCCACCCTGTACGAAGCCGCGGCCGTAGATGGCTCTGGGCGTTGGCGCCGGCTGTGGCACGTGACGCTGCCCGGTCTCAGGCCGGTCATCGTCCTGTTGTTGATCCTGCGCCTGGGGGATGCGCTCAGCGTCGGCTTCGAGCAATACCTACTGCAGCGTGAAGCGGTAGGGCGGCAAGCGGCGGAAGTTTTGGATACGTTCGTCTACTATCAGGCCATCATTCCGCAGCAATGGGGCGTGGGTGCCGCTGCCGGCCTGTTCAAGGCCGTGGTCGGTTTGATCTTGGTCGTGGGCGCCAACCGGCTCGCCCATGCGCTCGGAGAGCAGGGAGTCTACTCGAAGACATGAGTCTGCTCGACACCGCCTATCGCCCGGCTACTCGCCCCAGCTGGGAAGAAAAGCCTTCGTTTTTGCTCGAGCTCGGCAAGGGCATCGTCTTGACCCTACTGGTGCTGGCCGTGCTGTTTCCCCTGTGGTCCGTTCTGGTGACGAGCCTTGCCTCTCGCGAAACCATCGATGCGGTAGGTGGTATGGTGGTGTTGCCGCGGGAGCTCGATCCCTCTGCATACGTGATCATCTTTTCGGGCGGGCAGGTCACGCGCGCGGTCGCGGTCAGCTTTGTCGTGACGCTGGTGGGTACGGCGTTCAGCCTGACGTTGACGGTGCTGGCGGCATACGGGCTTTCACGACCGGGTACGCTTTGGCATCGTCCGCTGCTTTTTTACTTCTTGATCACCTTTTTGATCTACCCCGGCCTGGTCCCCAGCTACCTGGTAGTGACGGGCCTGGGTTTGAAAGACAACCTCTTGGCGCTGATTTTGCCGAGCGCGATCAGCGTGTTCAATCTCGTCGTGGTGCGCTCGTTCTTCATGGGCATTCCTGGCGAGCTTTTCGACAGCGCTAGGATTGACGGCGCGAGCGAATGGGGAATTCTTTTGCGCGTGGTGCTGCCGCTGTCGAAAGCGGTGATTGCCGTGGTGGGCCTCTTCTACGCCGTCGGCTATTGGAATGCGTATTTCAATGCGGTCCTGTATATCGACGATGTCGACCTTTGGCCCATCCAGCGTGTGCTGCAGAGCTACATTTTGGCGGGCCAATCCCCCAATATTTCGGCCAACGTGAGTCTGCCCGGGGTTACCGCTTATCCGCCCACGCTGGCCGTGAAGATGGCCGTCGTGGTCGTGACGGTGATCCCTGCGCTCATCATTTACCCTTTCGTGCAGCGGAACTTCACGAAAGGAGTGATCGTCGGTGCAGTCAAGGGTTAGCCCTGATGGGACTTTCCATCGAACCGCGCAGGGCACGCTTTCTGCTTGGCAGGAGCGCCATGGCCGGAATCGCAGCAATTTTTGGTTTTGTCCTGCTACTATCTCTCCCCAGCTGCCGCAAAAATGCCGCACCGGTAGCGCAGGAGCAGAGCGCAACAGTCGAACCCGCGGGGGGTGAAGGCCAAGAAACGGTTCCCCGCGTCGCGTCGGAGCGCCAGGCACCGGTAGAGACCGCGCCTCCGAATGTGCCCGAGTTTCGACCGGCGTTCGAAGGTCAGACACGGGCTCCTGCCGTCAAAACGCAAACACCGCTCCAGGTCACCGAGATCGCCGATGATTTCGATCAGCCCTGGGCTATCGAGTTTCTTCCCGACGGCCGCATGCTGATCACCGAAAAGCACGACGGCGAGCTGCTGATCGTCACGCCGGAAGGGAAGACGTCACCACCTGTCAGGGGCGTGCCGAAGGTAGATGGTCGGGACCAGGGTGGCTTGCTTGACGTGGCGCTGGCTCCGGACTACGCGAAGAGCCAACACATCTATCTCAGCTACTACGAACCGCGGCAAGGTGGCAACGGTCTGGCCGTAGCTCGAGCAAAATTGATAGATGGACCAAAGCCCGCGCTTGGGGAAGTGAAGGTCGTCTTCAGGATGAAACCAACGCTCGATTCCACGAAGCACGCAGGCGGTCGACTCGTCTTCTCACGCGACGGCCATTTGTTCATCACGCTGGGTGAGCGCTCGGTCCTGGAGGGGCGCAAACAAGCGCGCGATCTGGGCAGCCACTTCGGCAAGATCGTGCGTATTCGCCCGGACGGTTCAGTCCCAGAGGACAACCCATTCGTCGATCGACCAGGGGCGCTTC
>CBFGRJ010000541.1:0-4083 GCA_965651135.1 uncultured Myxococcales bacterium | reverse complement strand
GCGGGCGCACTGCCCGCGGAGCTTGGTCGCATCGGGTAGTGCTGCCGCCGGTCAAGGCGGGTCACGGCAACGGCGCCCTACCCGCGCTCTTCGCTCGCGAACGCGTCGAAGACCTCGAAATGCACATCGCGGCGAATGCTCCGCGCGCCGAGCTCGAGCGCGACATCGAACGACTGGGCCTCGATTTCGGTATCAGCACGCGACTCACCTCGTGGGTGGCGGTATCGCGAAACGCCACGGTCGATCCGACGCAGCCGACCCGCCGCATGACGCAGCCTCAAGCCTTGCCGCATGGCCTGTCCGTGGCCGCGCTGGGGCTGCGCCCCGCGCGCATGAGCGCGCCGGTGCTGCTATCACCCATGGTAGCCGCTGCGGAGCCACTCCCCGCCGAGCGCACCGCCAGGCTCGCATCCGTCCAGGCGATGCTGCGCCCGTCGCCCTCACAAGACATCGCACTCAAAGCTTCCGCGCCTCCGCACGCCGGTGCCTCTCTTGCCCACCGGCTGGTCCTGCCCGGGCGTCTGGTCCTTCGCAAGGGTGGACGCCTCGTGGTCGAGGCCACGGTCGAGGCTGGCTTTGCCTGGTCCTTGCCAGAACGCGTCGAGCTCGAGCTCGCTGATGGCACGCGCCGAACGGTCGACGTCGTCAAGCAGCACAGCACCGGGTCGGGGCAGCTCGAAGCCGGCCAATCGCTGCGGCTGGCTTTGGTAGCGAGCGAGCCGCTGGGCACGGTGCTCGCCATAACGCTCGACGACGTTCGCATCGAGCTCGCACAGTCCATGAGCTAAGGGTGGAGAGATGGATCTCGACGTTCACTTGGAAGCTATCGTCGCTGGTGACGTGCAAGCCTTTGCCCGCTGGGTCGCCGGTGCCGAACCTGCCGTGCGCGGGCATCTGCTCCGCTTTGCGAGCCAGGTGGACGTCGAGATCGTGGTGCAAGAGGCCTTGCTCAGGGCATGGCAGCTGGCACCTAAGGTAGAGCGCGACCATCGCGGCAATTGCCTCTTGCGCTTCACCCTGCGCGCCGCGCACAATCTCGCGATCGACGAGCTCAGGCGTCGCCAGCGCGAAGTGTTGCGCTCCCCTAACGACGCGGAGCTCCCGATCGATCCCGTCGAACCCGATCCTTTGCTGCGGCGTGCGGTCGAAGAGTGCCGGCGAGCCTTGCCTCGAAACCCGGCGCGGGCTCTGGCGGCGCGCTGCGAAGCCCACGGCTTGGAATCGGATGAACAAATTGCCGAGCGCATCGGGATGAAGCTGAACACTTTGCTCAAGAACTTCGGCCGCGCACGGCGCTTTTTGCTCGAATGTCTCGAGCGGCGCGGCATCCGCTTGGGTGGGGAGCTCTCGGCATGATCTCCGACGAACGCGAGGTGCTCATCGAACGGGTCGTCACCGCTCATCGCTCGCGCGATCCCTTCGATGCGCTCAAGCCGGAGCCTGCATTCTACGATCTCGACGAAGCCGGACGGCGCGAAGCCTATGCACGAACGGTACAGACCCGGCTGCTCGAAGCCGCGCTCGACGAAGCGGGCCTATCGAGCACGGGTCGCGCGGTGCTCGCGCGCATTGCGCACGGTTGAGCCGTTCAAGACCCTGTTGGAGGGCCGAGCGGCCACGAGCCTTCAGAAGCGAAACTCAGTGTGGCACCCGTGGCATGCCTCCAGCACCTTCCCCAATGCTGCGGCGGCGCCAGCCACATCGTTTTCTTTCGACTTGGCGACTAGCGGCGCGAGACGATCATGAAACTGCTCGTCGAGCTGGATGAAACGAGCGAGGGCATCTCCGTTCCTCGGCGGCGTGTAAGAGCCCGCGCGGAGCGCCTTTTCGGTCTGCTCCTTTGCGCCATGCAGCACGTGCAGCGACTCCGCCACCGGGCGCACGTCGCCGTTTCCGATAGCCGTGACCGCCTGAAGCATCGTCTGATGCAGAAGGCGCATTTCGTGCTGGACCGGGTTGAGACCGCTCGGGGCCGCGGGCGCTTCCCCGTGATGGTGTTCGGGCGCGGGCTCGGCCGACGCGTGCTGTGGGGCATGTTGGCTATCGGTTGGCTTTGGGTTGGCGTTCTCCTCCGATCCCCGCTCGCGCTGACAGCCTGCAAAGACGACTGCGGCGGTAACCGCAACCATCAGGCTGGTAGCCCACCCGGTAGGAGCTCGGTGTCGCTGGAGGATCTGGAGGTGATTGCTGCAACAGGCCATTTCACTCGCCAACCTAGCGAATCGATCGACGACTCGGCAAGGCCCAAACGCGTTGGCGGGGCGGATCACGACGTGCATCCACGACAACTGAATCATCACTCGAACACGGAAATCTCGACCCATGGCGCGGGCTCGCCAGATCGCAAGTCGCTCCACAGAGCCTGCCGCACGCCCTGTCGCAGCACGACTCCGGTCGCACCAGGCAGCCACACGACATCATGAGGTCGCGATTGCAGACGCGGCAAGCTGAGCTCGGCCTCACCGCGAAGCCAGAACAGGGCGTAGCGGCTGTCGGCAGAACGCATCTGCAGCAACACATGCGTGGGCGAATCGCTAGCGTAGAACGCGTCGGCATCGTCGAAGCCGGCATGGTCGTCGCCATGAACGGAGTACCGTCCACTGCCCGCTGCCAAGGGCCAACGGAACAGACGTCGCCTCGGCGAAACTGCGTCGAGGGACGTCTCACCGAGCCCGAAGACCTCATCGAAAGCCACCTCCGTACCCTGCGCAAACGACTCGGCATCGTCCGCGCCCAGCGCCACGACAGGACCCGCAGCACCCTCCGAATCGAGCGTGGTCTTGAACAAGGGCCAGCGAAGGAAATGGTCGGGCCGCGTTCGATAGCCCAAAAAGACAAGCGTCGTTCCTGACCGGTCCCATTGCAGGGCCGACACCGAGGACATCCCGTCAGGCAGGGGGAGGTTCGTGAGCTCATTGTTGGCGAGATCATACAGCCCAATGCGCGGATACCCCGGAACGAAAAACGCCAATACGCCCGCACCCCAAGCGTGCTCTCGAACGCGCGACACGTCGAGCCCCAGCGTGTCGAAGTCGATGCGCGTGGGCTCGCCGCGCAAATCGAAAGCGACCAAACCCAGCCCGTTGTAGTCGATGAAGGAAACGGCGTCGCCCGCGGGAGCCCACTGCGCGCCTTCATCCGCGGCGAAGCGCGTCCCCTCCATCAGCAAGAACGGCTCATCGTTCAGCCTCGGATACAGGCTCAAATACGTCCCTTCGTCGTCGGGCCAGCCTCGCTGCACTAGAAACTTCTGGCCGTCCGGCGCTGGCGAGACTGCCGCGACATTGGCGAAGCTGGGAGCGATGGGCGTGCTGCCGGTGGAAAGATCATCCAGGAATACTTGCTGAGTCGACGGCTCTTCTTGGTCTGGTTCTTTGAACCCCACGAGCAATCTCTCATCGTCGAGCCAACGCAGAGTCGAGTGTATCCACGTCGTGGGCGCCTTGTCGTAACAGCGCTCCTCGAGCTCGAGCCCGGCTTTGCCTGACCGGATGACGAACACCCGACACGCCGCAGGGCTCAGGTCGCGCCAAGCATTGTCTACCGGCCCTCCATGAAACGCGTAGCGGTTACCATCGGGCGAAGGCACGATTTCTTCGATGCGCCACTTCTCGCCCTCGGGCGTGACCTGACGGGGCAAGTGCACCTGGCCTTCTTCGATGGGCCAGGCCCAGAGCTCGGTGATGGCCGAAGCGTCGAGGCCCGTGAGCAACCAGCGCGTCTGCTCATTCGGCTCGAAGTCAGTGGGTTCGAGCAGCGGAGCATCCTCGACCTCGACAACGATCGTCACGACGTCGCCACCTCCAGAGGCACGCGCGCCCGCCCCGCTTTCGCCTGAGCCCGCTCCGTTTCCGCCTGAGCCCGCCGCACCGCCACTCGCCTCGGGTGACTCACCGGCAGCACCTCGCTCGGTCCTTCCACAGGCGAAACCAAACGCCGCACAACCCATCAGCCCCGCCATCCCTGCAAGCTTCACCCAGCGCTGCACCCAATGGCCCATCATCGCAAGAGTTACCGGTCGATGAACAACGGTCAAGCGCCCGCCCTCGAGGTGGTGGCGCCACCGTTTCCCGGCCGAGCGCC
>CBFGRJ010000540.1:0-4083 GCA_965651135.1 uncultured Myxococcales bacterium | reverse complement strand
GTGTTGTGGATAACCTGGGGGAGTCGTTCATTTTTGTCGTGCAGTCAGTTTAGACCCCAATGTTGAGCAGCGCCGAAGTGATCAGCAACTGGAACAAAGCCGTCGAACACACCAGAAGTCGCTCGCCCGCATCGTTCGAGCAGTGGTTCTCGAGCGTGCAGTTCGACCAGTTGGACAACGGTATTCTTAAGCTTACCGCCCGCGATGGCTTCGTGCGTGACTGGGTCAAGCAGCACTTCTTGCCCGAGCTGGTCACGCAACTGGACAAACTTTTGGGCCACGACGGGAACCAGGGGATACGAGTCCAATGGAGCATCAACAGCGACTTGGAGAACCCGGTCTGCGCGGCTAAGGTGAGTCGGTCAGTGCCTCCTCCTCCCTCTTCTCGACCTTCGGAACGCCCGCTGTCCGTGCCTCCCCTCCGCACCGCGCTCACCGTCAACCTAAACCCGAAGTACACCTTCTCTAATTTCGTGGTGGGGCCTTCGAACGAATTGGCTCATGCGGCCGCCTTGGCATCCGCTGGTGGTGGAGGGCCTCGCTACAACCCGCTGTTCATCGCGGGAGGCACTGGGCTCGGCAAGACGCACCTGATGCACGCCATCGCCCACAAGGTGCTCGAAGAACGCCCCGAAGCTCGCATCGTCTACGTGTCTGCGGAGCACTTCACGAACGAGTTCATCGAGGCGCTCCAGCACCACAAGATGGACGACTTTCGCACGCGGTACCGAACGGACTGCGACCTGCTCTTGCTGGACGACATCCAGTTCTTGGCCGGTCGCGAGCAGACGCAGGAGGAGTTCTTTCACACCTTCAATGCGCTGCACGACGCCGATAAGCCGATCATCGTCACCAGCGACAAGTATCCCCAGCAGCTGCAGCGCATGCCCGAACGCTTGGTGTCGCGGTTCACGTCCGGACTTGTCGCGGACATCCAGGTGCCCCAGCTCGAAACGCGCGTCGCCATCGTCAAGAAGAAAGCCTTTTTGGAGGGCATCAAGCTGGACGACGATGTGGCCGTGCTGCTCGCTCAGAACGTGCAAAGCAACGTGAGGGAGCTCGAAGGCGCTCTCATCCGATTGGCCGCCAAGTCCTCCCTGACGGGTCGGCCCATTGACCAAGAGTTCACGCTCAGCGAGCTCGCCAAGGCTGCTCCAGCGCAGCGCGACGTGATGAGCGTGGAAGACATTCAGCGCGCCGTCTGCGGACACTTCCGCCTGAGCAACACCGAGCTATTGAGCAAAGATCGCCACAAGAGCATCGCCTTCGCGCGTCAAGTGGCGATGTACCTCTGTAGGCAACGGCTGAAGTGCAGCTTTCCAGAGCTTGGGCGGGCCTTCGGCAACCGCGATCACACGACGGTCATGAGCGCGGTGCGTCGCGTCGAAGCGCTTCGTGCCAAAGACCCTCAGGTCAACGCACACCTCGAAGCGATCGAACAGCGCCTCGCAGCCTCCGAAGAGTAGAGGCCGGCGGCCTCAACGATCGCTCTTGGCTCTGGTTGCCGACTGCGCTGGTTTCTCGGCGTCGGCGGGTCGCTCGGCGAGTTTCGCGTCCGTGCCGCGGGCGCGCTCGCTTGCAGGAGCGAATGAGTCCTTGGCGACCACCGGTGGCAGAAGGACGGGCGGCGCCACACTGGGCTCCGGCAAGCGTACGACGATGTGGGCGATGTGCGCGGCGACGGCTTCCACCACCTCACCGGCAGCCTCGCCCAGTCCGCTGCCGTACGCGAAGTCACCTCTGGAACGCGTGGAGAGCGCCTCTCCCTTGATCGGCAAGCCATCTCGGACGATCCGCCAGCGCCCTTTGGCCCCCGCGGACCAGCCGTAGCGCGAGGCGTCGGGCGGCAAAGCGTCGAGAGTCAACTCGACCTGCAGTAGGTAATCCCCTGGCTCGAGCTCGTCACCGTGGCGTCGGACGCGGACCTCGCGGTAGCTCGGCCACAACAGGTCGGCAAGCGCCGCTTCCAGGGTATCGCGTATCCCGGTGAAGCACAGGGTTTGGTAGCCTTCATACGCCACGCACTGCGCATCCGCAGTCGTCGCTTCGGGCAACTGCACGTAGATCCGGGATGGATGGCGCACGATGGGCTCAGGAAGCGGCGGCAGGTCGCTGCTTTTGACCTGGGCGGTGTGACCCATGTGGCAGCTGGTCGACACCAGGCCCATCGACACGCCTACGACGGTCGTGAGGATGCGATTCATTGAACGAAACGATAGCGTGAGCGGTATGCAGGCCGGCAACTTCCATGACGATGCTGGAGCCTGTCGCTATCATCGCGGTTGGCGATGCGGCTCTGGCTCGACACGCCGCATGAACGCAACTATTCATGATCATTGAATAATTCTAAGCGCTTCGGATCGCCTCTGTCGGCAGACGTCGTGTTTCGAGAACGCAACGCCGAGCTGTCCGAATGCACCATCTCCGTCTGGCGTCGCGGATCGCTGGCAAATCCCCGCAAAACCTGACAAAGGGCAAATGAAACGCTACACTGACGCTCATGATGAACCTTCGGCAGATCCATCGCTGCATGACGGACCGCCGGAGGGTGCAGCTCGACGACGGGCGCTCAGGGAAGATTGTCCGGGTAGATACGGTGTTCCCCGCAAACCAGACGACGGTGTCGATCTGGATGGAAACCGCTCAAGGCCCAGGGGTGTCCAAGGTGGACATCGGGAGAATCGTTGGACCGGCACCCGACAGCAAAGCGCCACCTTCCGCACAGTCAGCTTGAGTCAGGCACGGCGCAGCGCGGCATCGCACTCCGAAACCAAAAGCCCATGCCCAATCGCCAGCGCGACCTGGCGGGCCAGTTGGAGCTCACGCTGAGCAGAGGCCTCGTCGTTCTCGGACCGCAGGAGCAATCCCATCAGGAGGCGGCCTTTGGCGATGTCCTGCGATTCATGCTGGTGCTCCGCAATGGCGAGGCACTCGCTCACTTGCCGCTTGGCGTGCTGCGAGCCTTCCCTGCCCTCCAAGTAGGCGAGTAGCATCCGATTGCGGTTGATCCACCGCTCGGAGCCAAGGTCGCGCGCCAGACCCAGCGAGCCACGAAAAGCAGCGTACGCCTTGGCGAAATGCCCAAGATGTGTGAGGGCTTCGCCCTCGTAGTGCCGATAGGCGGTTTCTTGTCGCAGCCGACCTAGCGCCCGCGCGTGCGATGCCGCACTCGCCGCCGCCGTACTGCTTTGTTGCCATTGGCCCGCCAATGCATACGAAAGCGCGCGGACCTGAGCCACCCGGAGCGCGCGCTGCTCCTTTTGCGTAGAGTCCAGGCGCTCGGCCTGGTCCAGAAGAGCGAGCGCTGCCTCACGATCGCCTACCTGGGCATGCGCGTGGGCATCGAGCACGAGCGCCTCGTGACGTTGTGCTTCCGAAGGTTGTTCGACCAAATCGTCGAAACGCCTCAACGTGTCGATGGCAAGCGTGAAATCTCCCAAGGCAATCTGCGTGTCCGCGAGCTGCAACAGCACTCGCGACAGCCTATCGGGATCTCCTTTCGCCAGCTCTTGAGTTTTCAGGAGCAGCTGTTGCGCTTCGTGAAAATGCAGCGTGGCTCGCTGGATGCGGACCAGATCCAGCAAGGCGTCGACCTGCTCGAGGCGCTCGCTGTCGGAGCGAGCCAAAAGGTGAGAGCTCAGGCGCCGGATCATGTCCACCAAGCGCGCTTGTTCGTCGCGCACGACCGGCGCATCCGAGAGCAGCTTGATGCAGGCGGCGACGCTGCCGAGGCTGCGTGTTTCTAGTGGGATCAGCTCCAACGCTCGAAGCACCAAAGGAACGGTCCGCTCGGGGCGTGCATTTTCGGCTCTGGCGCGCGCGGCCCGCTCGTAAACCCCGGCAGCGCGCAGGGGTTCTCCCGCGCTTTCGAGCCTGAAGGCGGCCTGCTCCAAAATGCGAGCATCATCGCTGCCCCCGTCGAGCAGTGCTTCGGCAGCCTTCAATTCCTGCGCCGCGATCTGATCGGGAGTAGAGTCCGCGCACAGCGCTTGTTCGATCAAACGCGTCGGTAGTCTGGCTTGCGTCTGGTCGAGCACCAGCAGATTGCTATCGCTCAAGCTCAGCAGCAGGGCTTCGACCTCG
>CBFGRJ010000539.1:0-4123 GCA_965651135.1 uncultured Myxococcales bacterium | reverse complement strand
AGCGCCTACCGGGGCTCGCTCTCGGACGAGCTCCCCGATTCCGTCGGCACCGTGGTGCAAATCGCGGACTTCAGCGACCTCAGCGAACCGGGGGAATACTACCTAGACGTCGACGGCGTCGGCAAAAGTGTGAGCTTTCGAATCGGCGAGAACATCTACGATGGGGAGCTCAAGAACGCCATGTTGGGCTTTTATGCCTGGCGTTCGGGGATTGACATTGCGTTCGAACACGACGGTCAAAAATACGCCCACGCGGCCGGGCACCTCGACGACGGCCTGTTGGACTACGTCGATGAGCGAGTCGGGGAGGTCAAAGACGGTGTGGGCGGTTGGTACGACGCAGGAGACTATGGGAAATATCTGCCTACGGCCTCGGTCAGCGTGAACACCATGCTGGCAGCGTGGGAGCTCTTCTCCGGGCGCCTAGAAAACGTCGAGCTGCCTTTCATTCCCGAGCACGGGAGCGTGCTGCCCGATTATCTCAGCGAGCTCAAGTGGGAGCTCGATTGGCTGCTGAAAATGACGTACGACGACGGCAGCGGGCGCGTCCATCACAAGCTGAACTCACCGCGCTTTCCTGGGTTCGTATTGCCCGAAGACGACACGAGCCTGCGATACTTCTCGAGCTACAGCACCGCCGCCACGGCAGAGTTCGTCGCGACAATGGCCAAGGCTGCGCGTGCCTTCGCTCCCTTCGACGACGCGACGGACGGCTATTCCGAGCTGCTGCTGCAAGCAGCGCTGCTCTCGTACGACTATTTGCGCGAGCACCCCGACAACGTGGAGTACGACAATTCGGTACTGAGCGCGGGAGCTTATCAGAAGAGCGATGTGGCCGACCGGCTTTGGGCGGCCGCGGAACTCTGGGAAACGACCGGCGATCCCGACATTCTCGACGACTTCGAGAGCCGGATTCTCGAGACCACCCGCTTCGTCCCGAATTTCGACTGGGATGCAACCACGAACTTCGGGCTGCTCACCTACGTGTTGTCGAAACGTGACGGTCGAGACAGCTCCATCGTTGAACAGCTCGAAAAAGCCCTATTCGATGCAGCCGACGAGATCGTCGAAAGAACCAGGATGAGCGGCTACGGTCGTGGGTTCACGCTTTATTACTGGGGCACCAACGGCGTGGTTGCGCGGCTTTGCATGCTGCTGCAAGCCGCCCATGCGCTAAAGCCCCAAGCCGACTACCTCGACGCCTGCACTGCACAACTCGAATATCTCTACGGCAGAAATCAGTACAACCGTTCTCAGATCACCGGCTCGGGCATCGAACCCCCTCAGCATCCCCATCACCGTCCGTCGGCCGCTGACGCTATCGAAGCTCCGTACCCCGGGCTTTTGGTGGGCGGCGGTCAAACACCCACGGGCTGGGCCGATATCGAGGCAGACGCGCGCAACAACGAGGTGGCCATCAACTGGAACTCCGCGTTGGTGTTCGCGCTCGCAGGCTTCGTCGAGGGGAACGGCAGCACCTCCCTCGGACGAGGGCCGCTTAGCTCCGAAGCCTGTGAAATCCGACTTGGCTCCATCGGATACCTGCCTGAGCGAGCCAAGCTCGCCACCGTACAGCGCGACTGCAGCCTGCCCACGACCTTTGACTGCCAGCTTCCCGAATCGACCATGAGTGGCGATGTCACCGGGCGAGCCAGCCTCATCGACGACTTCGAGGACGAAAACACGCGAATCCTCGAGCGAAGTGGACGCAGCGGCAGTTGGTTCGTGTTCGACGATGGAAGCGAAGGAACCCGGAGCGACCTGGAGTTGTCACCGAGCGGTCGCGACGCCGGCAAAACTGCCGCGTGCATCCAAGGCGGTGATTTCACGCGTTGGGGAGGCGGATTGGGTTTCTCGCTGGCCGAAGTCTCCGGCGCTCGACGCGCCTATGATGCCTCGCCCTACACGGGCATCAGCTTTTGGGCCAAGGGCTCGGAGACGCGTTTTCGGGCGATGCTGGTAGACAAGTACAGCGATCCGGTGGCGGGAGAGTGCAGCGGCTGCAGCGACCACTTCCAAGCACCGTTCACGCCCAGTGACGAATGGCAACACTTCACGCTGACTTGGGCCGAGTTCACGCAGCAGGGCTTCGGCGATCGGCAACCTCACGTGTGTCCGCTCGAGCTCCGCGCGATTCAGTTTCAATGGCCGGCCAATGCGGAATTCGAGCTGTGCTTGGACGACGTGGCGTTTACCTCTGCCGCCACAGAGCAGAGCTCCGGTTGGACTGCCGCCGGCGGTGGCTGCGCCTGCCGCATCCAGAAAGTCCGCAGGCCGGCGAATCTGCCTCTCTCTCTTCTATCTGTCGCCTTGCTGGCCCTTGCCGCACTCGTGCGCCGGCACCGTCGTCGCGCCACGGCCCGCGAACAGGCGGGCCGAACAGGCGGGCCAATCGTTGCTTACCTGATGCGGGTCACACACCCGAGCTGAATGCTCAGCTGACCATCGGCCTGTGTACGCAGGCCCTCACAGGCTGTCTGGCAAATCTCGATGGTGGTAGGCGCGGTCTCGTTGTCGTAGTGCCAACCATTGGGCTCAGCACAGGTGGGATCGTAGACGAACGGCACGTCACCGGTGGCGGTGGACGTCGACTGCACGTTCACCTTATTTTGGTCGAAGGTCTCTCCCAACGGTGGAGGGGGAATTGCGATGCTGCAGCTGAAGCTGCTTTCGCGGATGGTTTCGATGACCGTCTGCAGTTGAGCCGAGGTTTCCGCCGGGTTGTTCGTATCGATAATGAACGCGCTCTGGGTTCCCCCCGCTTCGGCGACGAGGTTGAGATCGGACACGGTATCCGGAGGATACGGCTCTTCGGCGGTCACGGGATTGTTGACGCCAATCACGTACGTCGGAGTCGTAGCGGCAACGGCCCGCGCGGCATCGGCCACCGCTTCTACGGTGTCGGCGGCCCCGCCACAGAGCGCTGGCATGCCATCGGTGACCAGCACGATGGTGTAAGCGCTATTCGGATCGGCGGTGCGCATCGTATCGATGGCCGTGATGGTCCCCTGCAGAGCGGCCAACGTGGGAGTCCCCAATCGCCAGGAGCCGGTGTCGGGAGGCGTCACCGCGTCGATGGCTGCCACAAAGGCCGGTGAGGGCAATGGAGTCAGCGGCACATCGGGCGTGGCGTACTCCATATCGTCACATTCTGCGCCACCCCCTCCCGGGAAAAAGCCACCACCTACAGCACCCATACCCATACCGTTGGGGTCAGGAGCAATGGGTGCCAGCTCGTTCGGAAAAAACGTGAGAGTCGCAGCAAGACCCTTGGAGTATGGGTCGTTGAAAAACGCCTTCGTCGCTGCGACGACTGGATCCCACTTGAGCGAGCGGCTGAAGTAGGCCTCCTGCTCGTTGCCCATGCTCGCCGATACATCGAATACGAAAGCGAGAACGACCTGCTGCAGCGAGGTGGGGACATCGCTGGCAGCGCAGTTCATCGTGTCTCCGCCGCTGGTGCTGCCGGAGTTGGCGTTCGGATCGATGACGATCGGCCCGCCAGTGGGCGCGCCACCAGTGGTCGAGCCACCACTGGTCGAGGCCGCGCTCGAGTCGCCGCCTCCGGTGACCGCAGCAACGGGAGCCCCCGTGGTCGACCCGTTGCCGGGCAACACCTGATAGCCGTCATTGGACGAAGAACAACCAAGCAGGGCGGCAGCTGCAAGATATGCGAGCCCCGCGCCGTAGGGCGAAGTACTAATGACCGAGCGCATACACACCTCCGCGTGTCGCGTGAGTATCACCCCCACGCCATGCGTAGGAGTAGGTCCCAGTATTGCTGCGGTCGACAGTTCTGTCCACTTCGAAACGTTCCCTCGGTCATATTCGCGAGCTCTCGTTTCATGTGGAAGCGATCACAGAGCCGTCAAGCCATGATGTCATTGTGAACGCCGATCGGAAGCACTGCCGAATTCGGCACGGTTGCGCCTGCCCTTCGGCTCGAAGCGGTACTGCTTCGGCTTTGAATCTCGTTCGCGGCGAAACGCTTTCTTCGCACGAATAGCGCCTTTTTCGGGGCACACAAGGCCAACCGCCAACCGCGGTGGCAGCTCCCAGCGCTGGTGTCATTCCTGACATCGGGTGATCGGCCCCCAGCAACGTGTCTGGTCACAGCGTGCTC
>CBFGRJ010000538.1:0-4178 GCA_965651135.1 uncultured Myxococcales bacterium | reverse complement strand
CGGGCGAAGCTTTGGGGGGCTGGGCGAAGCTTTGAAGCCCGGGCGGAGCTTCGGGCCGAGTGTGGCCATCTCGCCCCGTGGCTCAGCCCGTCGCTCAGGTCGTCGCCAAGATGGTTCGGTAGGCCTGTTGGGTCTCCGAGTGCAAGGTGGCGAGCCAGGTCTCGATGATCGAGAGTCCCAATTCTTCGGCGGTGGCTTGGTTGTTGCGAGCGATTTCGTCGTAGAGGTCGCGCTTGGCTGGCGCGGCGAGCAGCTCACCCAGCTTTTTCGGATCGATGAAGCTCGTGCCGCCCTTCCTGCCTCGGTAGATGTTGTCGAGTGTGGCGAGCCGCACCCACTGCAGCGTAGGGTCCGGCGCGCGCCTGAACAACGAAATGAGTCCCGTCGCCGAATCGCTTTTATAGGCCAGAGCCGGATGCAGGGCGGCGCTGGCGAATACGGGCCGCGGCTGGCGTGCGTTCAGGGCTTCGGTCACTTCGTAGACGAAGCGGGAAAAGGTTGCCGCTTCGACCTCGATCAGCGGAAAGATGATTTGGAGGACTTCGACGTCGCCCTGCACGATGTCTTCGAAGGCCTGCACCACGGCGCTTGCATCTGCCGTATCGGCGAAGTGCACGCGCCGCTCGGTGGCTCCCCGTTCGCGTCCGGACCGCGCATAGGGGCAAAAGCCGTGCGTTTCCAAAAATTCGATCACGTAGCGGTCGTTGGCAGCCAGCGCGGCCGCGGCGATTTCGGGCCGCTTGGGCGGCGGCACTTCGGTGCCGAGCAAGAAGGGCAACTGGACTAGCGAATGCGACATGTCTCGCGGAACGCGCGTGTCGAGATCATCGACTTTCAGGGACGTGCCAGGGACGCGTTGTTCAAGTCGTGTTGTTCAAGGATGTGTTCAAGCGGTTAGCACATCTCTCACCGCATCGCCCACAGTGGTGAAACGGAACTGGTAGCCATGCTGCAGCATAGCTCTCGGCACGGCGCGCTGCCCTCCCAGAATCGGCTTCGCTCCTTCTCCGAACAACAGCTCGAGCGCAAACCCCGGAACGCGCAACCAAGTGGGTCGGTCGAGGGCCTTGGCGATCGCGATGGCGAGCTCCTCGTTGCTAGCGGCATGGGGCGCAGTCACGTTCACTGGACCCGAAATCGTTTCGTCGTCCAGGCACGCGAGAAGAATGCCCACCGCGTCGCTCATGTGTATCCACGACACCATTTGATTTCCGCTGCCGATGGGACCTCCGACGAAGAACTTGAAGGGCAGCGCCATTTGCTCCAGCGGTCCCCCGCCCTTCCCCAGCACGATGCCAAGCCTAGTGCTCACCACGCGCACACCGAGCACCTCGGCCTGCTGGGCTGCAGCCTCCCAGTCTACGCAAAGCTGCGCCAAAAAGTCGTCTCCCGGCTCGGACCGTTCATCCAGTACCTCGAGCCCGCGATCGACACCGTAGTAGCCGATGGCCGAGCCGCACACGAACACCTTGGGGCGTTCCGAAGCCAGCTCGATGCCGGTCACGATGCGCTCGGTCGACGTGACCCGACTGGCGTAGAACTCCTGCTTTAGCTCTTCGGTGTAACGCCTGCCGACCAGGACCTCTCCCGCCAAATGAACCACGCCATCTTTGCCGTCGAGCACGCCCTGCCACTCGCCGTCGCGCTCAGGGTCCCATTCGACCAGTTCGACCTCGCTCGGCAAACGCGACCGCCGCCTGGCAGCGTTGGCGTTGCGTGTCAGCACCGTCACCTCGTCCCCGCGTTCGACCAGCGCGCGGCAGAGCTCCGTTCCTATGAACCCGGAACCACCAGCAACCACATAGCGTTTCACGCCGACAACCATCGAGCTCAACCGCGCGAATGTCAAAAACGCAGGGGCCCATACAAGGGGCCCATACAAGGGGCCGACACAGGGGCCGACGCGGGATCGGGCCAGTCGTCAGGCCGAGCGGCCTGAAAGTTGACGCTAGACGGCCCAAAAGAAACCATCTACCAACAAAGCCCATGAAACCTTCCCCGCTCGGACCGCTCAGCCTACTCAGCGTGACCGCTCTGCTCGCCAGCACCGCAATTGGGTGCGCCTCCACAGCGCCGCCCTTCGACACCATGAAGACCGCGAACGTCACCGCGTTCAGGCTGCAGAACTTCGAGCCACCACCCCCCGCCACACCCACCGGTCAACCCGCGCAACCTGGTCAGATCCCCGGAGTGCCTCCGGAGATCCAGCAGTGGGTGCAGCAAGGCGCTCAAGCGCTCCAGCAACTCTTGCCACCGGGCCTGCAGCTGCCCGGCGCCCCCGCGACTCCCGCGCCACCTCCGGCTCCCGAGGCACCGCGCTTCCACGGCTTCCGCATTCTCGGCCAAACCCAAGTGATGGATCCCGATCTCAAAGAGAAGCTCGGCGAAATCTTCGGCGACGAAGACAACTTCGACAACAACCACGCTTCCTGCGGCTACTCGGAAATGGGCATCTCGTTCTCGCCCCAACCCGGCGTGCAAAACGACATGCTCATCTCCTTTTCGTGCAACCAGGTGCTGGCCCGAACCTTCGCCTGGCCTCACCGCGCCTCTGGAATGAAGCCCAACATGGTCAAAGAGCTGACCAGCGTCGTCCAGAAGATCTTCCCTCCTGGGACATGAGCGATCCTTGACAAATCTGCGCAGGCGCACAGACTAAGTGCCAAGTCGCTACCCCAGCGGCTTCCCGAACACTCCCCAAACATTCCCGATGGGGGCGATCGGTTTCGACGTGGGGACTGAAAGTTAATCTGCGTGCACTGGCTCCCGGCCCAGTCAAAACCGGGACGTTATAATTGCGAACGACAACGCACTCGTAATGGCTGCTTAAAAACCAGTCCACTACCGTCCAACCGTGAGATAGCTTTGGTAACGGAAGGGCGTCAGCACTAAAGCTGGTTCCGTCTGGAGGCCCCTGGCCAGGCGGGGCGAGAAACACCAGAGGCTAGGTGTTAGCCGAATCTAACAACCCCGTCGCTCGGGTAATGCGACTACGCACGTGAACGAGGGTTGACCGGATGCCTTGCGGACCCGGGTTCGATTCCCGGCGCCTCCACCAATGCAATGAAATCGAACCTCCCTCCGCGACCTGGAGGAGGTTCAGACTGTCGAACTTGCAGCGAGCCTGAAAGTACGGCTGACCCACCTCAGGCTTTTGCGGCGTCAGCGTGATCGGGCCGGTGAGTCGACGCAGCGCCAGCGCCGACGTCTCGGTTCGCTGGGCGAGCAGCTGATTCAGCTGTTTGAGGCGTTCGGCGATCCACGCCTGGGGCGGCGGCGTGAAGACATGGTCTTTGGCCGACTCCATGCTCGCCACATCCGCCTTCAGCTGCTTGACCTGGGTCTCGGCATCGGCCAGCGCATCTGCCAACCCAGCCGTCGCTCGCCCGTTCGCGATGAACTCGATGAAGTTGTGAACGCGCGTCTCGGCCCGGTTCAGCTCCACCCTCTTGAGCCGAAGCTCCTCGGGCACGTGCCGAAAGTGCTCCTTGACCTTCTTCGCCGTGCGCTCGTAGACGGCCGCGAGCACCTCCGGCTTCAGCACCGCTTCGTTGAGCGCAGCGAGGAACCTGGTCTCGAGCTTCTTCCGTGCGATGAGCTTCTTGTTGTCGCAGGACCGGCGGGAAGCATTCAGACACCCGTAGTACCCGGCCCCCTTCCCGCTCACGAGCCCCATGGCGCCACCGCATGCGCCACACTTGAGCGCACCCGACAACAGATGCGTCGGGTGTGAGTCGACGTAGCTCTTGCGCTGGCTCTCGAAACCCTTCTTCCCCTTCTTGCGAGGGAAGACTCCGTCGATCTCCTTCCAGCGTGTCTGCGCCGCGGCCCACTCTTCATCCGAGATGATCCGGATATCGGCGCGCTCGCAGGTAACCCATTCGTCTTTGGGGCGGTCGACCTGTTTCGTCTTCCCGGTCATCGGATCTTTCACACTCGTCGTCCGATTCCAGACGAACCGGCCGATGTATTTCTCGTCCTTCAGAATGCGCGACACGGTCGAGACGTTCCAGCCACCCTTGAGGCGCGCTTTGGTGGGCACTTTCTCCTCGTTCAGCTGCTTTGCAATCTTCGTCACTGCCTTGCCATCGACGAAGTCGCGGTAGATGCGCTGGATGATCCGGGGTATCCGGTGCATGAGGCCCGTACTTTTCAGAGCGGTCGTGAGACACGATGCT
>CBFGRJ010000537.1:0-4201 GCA_965651135.1 uncultured Myxococcales bacterium | reverse complement strand
CGCGGCGAGCGCCAGATCTTGAGATCCTTTGGCGCTGCGAGCGATGACCTCGTAACTGGGGACGTCGCCGGAAGTGCAGGGGGCTTGCTGATACGCGGCCTCGGCCGACATGCGAATCAAGCCGTTCGTGAGGTGAGTCATCACGAGGTAGGGGGAACCCTCGAAATCTACGAATGCGACGCTTTCGATGAGGTGAGGCAAGCAATAGCGCCCGTGTGATTGGGGCTTTTCGGTGGACGTAAGGCCCGGGCGTTGGTTGTAGGGACCTGCCCGACAAAATGCCGTTTCTGTTGCGCGAGGCGTTGCTGATTGTGACCGCGAGCGCGTGCATCACGATAGAATTGAGAGAATGCAGAGCCGATACACATCGCCCGCTGGGTTGCTTGTCGCCGTTTCGCTGTGGTTTTCGGGGTGTGGTGGCGACGAATCATCCGGCGGCTCCGGCGATTCGGAGTCGAGCACGGCTTCTGGTGGTGCCGCAGGCGCCGTCGGCACCGCTAGTGGGGGAGACAGCTCGACCGTGGGTGGCAACCAAGATTCTCCGGAGCAGCAATTCTTGGCGGATTATGCAGCGGCCGTCTGCGCCATGTATCGGCCGTGCTGTGAGCGTGAAGGGATGGGTTACGACGAAGCAGGGTGTATCGAGTGGTTTCGCGATGTGACGAGCGCGTACTTTCAGGGTGAGCTCGTACCGGAGGCGGCGGAGGCCTGTTTGAACGCCGTGGTGGACGCGCACGCCGACGACGAGAACCGATGTGCCAATGTGCCGCGCTTCGACGAAGCAACCTTCCGCGAGCTTTGCCGGGAGGCGTGGCGCACTCCCCCCGTGCAGGGAGCCGAGCTCGGGGGCGAATGCCTGCTCGCTTCGGACTGCGCGAGTGCCGACGTCGATCAGGGGAGGGTGATCTGTTACAGCGGCACCTGCGTGCTAGAGCGCCGTGGGCAGGACGGTGATGGCCCCTGCTCCGTGGATGGTGCGAATGGGTTGCCGACTGAGCTCGTCGATTGCCGAGCCTCCGACGACCTGTACTGTCACCGCGGCGACAACGTGTGCAAACCACGAGTCGAGGACGGTAAGCCCTGCCCCTATCCCACGGCCTGCAAAGAGACGGCGCTATGTACCGGTGGCACTTGCCAGCCTCTGCCCGACGTGGGCGAAGAGTGCCTGAACGGCGTGCCTGGGGCTGGTGGGTACTGTCGCAGCAAGAGCGTGTGCGACCCCGTCACGCTGGTGTGTGGTCCTGGGCTCGAAGTGGGCGAAGCTTGCCGCGATTCCGCAGAGTGTTCGAGCGGGCTGTGCGACGACGGCGAGTGCATCAGCTCGGACTTCGCGTCCAACCTCAACTGCACGGGCTAGAACTGCGAGAAGAAATCCCACAGCGTTTGGCCGGCGTTGGGCGCCGGCGTATGGGGTCCGGTGAACTCGCACCAGATGACGGGGTAGCCCTCCATGCAGCCGTCGTAGCTCACACAGGTGCACGGCTGCGAGTTGCCGCCGGCCACGTCGCACCAGCTGCTTTCGAGTGTGGTCGTGGTGTCGCTGCAACCGTTGCGCTCGATGATTCTGTCGCGTGCCGAGCGGCCGCTCTCGATGCTGACCACGCTGTCCTGCATGCCGTGAAAGCCCATCATGGCCACCGGCTCGTCGCCGTCGCCGCAGCCCGAAATGGTGTTGCCGGCCTGTGGCGCGATGGCTCGGATCACGTCGCCCGCAGAGCAGCCGAGCGCGAAGCTCATCATGCCGCCGAAGCTGAACCCAGTCGAAAAGACCCGGCTCGTGTCGACGCACAGCTCGGAGCTGAAGCGTTCGAGCATGGCTCGCATGAAGTTTTCGTCTCGGCCGTTCGGGTTCTCCCAGCCGAGGCCGTTGCCCATGTAGTCGATGCCTTCGCCCGCGACCATGATCGCCGCGTCGCCGGCCACGCCCGGCAATCCATGATAGCCGCTCGGTCCGTTCCCGGCTGCTTGTTGGGCTGAGCCGCCCCAGGGGTGCCACACGAAGATCAACGGATAGGCGCGGTTTTCGTCGTAGGAGTCCGGGACCCGCAAGATGTATTCGCGCGTCATGCCGCCGACGTCGATGTCGAAACGCCCGCTCTGAGGCGGAGCCATTCCGCAGCCGCTGCTGGGAGTCATGCCGCCGGTCGTGCCGCCATTGGTGGTTTCGCCGTCAGTCCCGCTGGTACCGTTCGCTCCTCCCATGCTGGTGTTGCCGCCGGCGCCATTGGTGAACCCGGTCGTGCCGACGCTGCTCGCGCCGCCCCCCGACGTCGCGCCCGTAGTGGGCGAGCCGTTGGTGGCGGTGGCGCCGCCGACGGTATTCGAGCTGCTCGCGGAGGAGCTCGTGGTGGCGGCGTTGGCGTTCGAAGCCGTGGTTACGGGCGACCCTGTGGCGTTGGACCCGGTCGCAGTGGTCGGTCCAACCGCGGACGAACCGCCTGCAGTGGTTGACGCGCCAGGCTCCTCGGAGCTCGAACACGCAGTACCGAGCATCGCAAGTGTACAGAGTGTTGGCGCTGCCAGGCGATGAAGTTTCGGCCTCGGACAAGTCATGATCATGGGCTCACCTTCTCGGAGTGGTGTTGCCTCGGCAGTGTCGGCTCGCACTGTCTCGAGCCAGGCAACCGTAATCCCCCGTGAGCTCAGGCGCCATGCCGAGTGGGCTGCTCCGTGCTGCAGTAAGCAGGGCTTTCTGAGTGAATTGTTATCTAGATGAGAACATTTCAGCCCTGCGCGAAGGCGCGATGCTCAGGGGCGTCATTATTGTCACTTGCCACACTATTCCGAGCCTCCGTCCACTATCACGCGCTCGCTCTGGCCGCGCCCGAAGGTTTCCGGGTCGTACAGCTCGCGGACCCGAGGCGGGGGCGCCAGGAACGTACCGGCGCCGGTGGCACGGCAGACGTACTCGAGGACATGAAGCGATCGCGCACCTGAGACAGCGCTCGCTGGAAACGTTCCGCGAAATCGGTGGCGTGGCTCCGCGAGTGCCTTTCTCGCCTAACGCCAAGGGCTGGCGAGCAGCAATACCGCGCGGCGCTGGAGCGCTTGCGCGAACACGGGGTCGACAACCCGGTGCGCTTCGGGCAAATGCTGGTGCCGCGCATCGCGCCCGAGGTCACCGCCTCGATCGCGCCGTAAACACTTCAGCGAACGCAACGAAAACCGTTGGTGCGGACCGTGGCGTTCTCTTCGGTCGACTCGCCGCGATGAGCCGAGCGCGGCGCCAGCCGCCAGTCGGCGTTGAAGCCTCCGCCTCTCACCACACGCTGCAAGAGCGAGAACCTGATCAAGCTATCGGTCGTAAGCTCTCTGACGCTGCCCGCCATATCCATGAGCCCACTGGGAGTGTTGCCTTGCGGAAACGAACCGACTTCACAGGGGGTCTCGCGCTGCCAGCACAGTTGGCTGTCAGCGGGTGCGCTACCCCAAGGGTAAATGCGGGGAGCTTGACCGGCGCCGCGCGCGGCGTATTCCCACTCGTCGCCGTTCGGTAGGCGCTTGCCGGCCCATGCGCAGAAGGTTTCGGCTGCGCCGAAGTCGATGCAGTTGATAGGATGATTGGGGTGAAACAATGGGTCGTCGGTGTAGTTGCAGGTCTCGTGAAACGGGTGGGGCTCGTAACAGACGCCGGCCTCCACGCAGACCCTGTACTGGGCGACCGTCACCTCGGTCTCATCCACCCAAAAGCTGGGCATCATGATGCCCGGTCGCAGCGGTTCGCCGACCTCCTCGTCGCCGAACGTGGTGATTCCGCCGGCGAGGCACACCATGTTCGGGCCACGCCCAGCCGCACCATCGCCAGGGCAATCGCTGCCGACGCCATCGCTGCCGCCGGAGCCTGTCGAGGAGCTCGTGCTGCCGCCGGCTCCAACACTCATGCTCGCGGTGGCGACCGACCCTGTCGAAAGCCCGGTGCTCGACCCAGTGGCTCCGTCCGACGTGATTCCACCGGCTCCCACTATCATGGATCCTGTCGAATGGCTGGCCGCGCCGAGCTTCAGCTCATCGCGCGCGCCGCACCCCAAGAGGACCACCGGTACCAATACGCTGGCTGATTTCAGCATCGCGCCACCGTAAGAGTATCGAAGTAGGTTCAGAGTGCTGTCAAGTCAGCTCGGCTCTTTTGCGGTTCATTAGAAGGTCTCATCAGAGATAAAAGATACCCCTATGCGGGCGTTGTTGCTGTTGGTCTGTCGCT
>CBFGRJ010000536.1:0-4204 GCA_965651135.1 uncultured Myxococcales bacterium | reverse complement strand
CCCGCTCTGCCCGCATCCTGAGCATTCCCGGATTTTCGGTACGACGTGGCGTGAACCAAGAGCTCATCATGCAGAAGCTTGGCCCGCAAGCGGGTCGAGCTCCCGTAGAGCTCGACCAAGTAGCTTGGCTTTTGCTCGAAATGCTCGGGTGTGCCGCGCGGGCCCGCTCTGGGCGGCCCTAAGCTCAGTACAAGGCTCAGTACAAGAGCATCATGCGGAAGCGGCCGCCGAGCGCATTGTTGATGTAGCTGCCGGCGTTGAAGTCCTCGACCTTGTTGCTGGCGTGCGACACGACGAACTTGAAGTACAGGCGCTCCCAGAGCGTGTACTGAACGGCACCGAACGCCAGGATTTGGTCGTTCGTGTCCACTTCGTTGAAGTGCTCGCCTGGATTGGTATCGAGGCGAAAGTTCTCGTAGCTGTTGTAGTAAAAGCCGCCGCCGAACAGCAAGGGTTCGTGACCGGGACTGAAGTTCACGAACCCGCCAAAGGTCTGCACGGTATTGCTATTGGTCAGGTCCGCATTGCCGTTCTGATCCAAGATGTCCTGGTAACCCCGCGCGAAACTACCGCCGAACTCCACGTAGGGTAGGAAGACGAACTGCGCGGCAACGCCCCAGCCATTCTTCGAATCGCGCACCTGCTGCTTCTCGTCCTGCGGAATCAGTTTGCCGTACTCGTAGCCGGCCTTGACCTTGAGCCATCCGATATCGAAGATACCCGACGGGCGAATGGCCGTGGTGTAGGGGTTCGAGCTACCTTGTCCGGCACCCAGGTGGCCCAGCAGCTCGCCGCGCAGGTACGGCGTCGGATACACGTGCAGGGCGTAGCCGCCCACCAGGTAGTTTTGCCGGTCCCAGTAGTAGGTGAGCCCGTATCCGTCCGTTGGCCGCTTCGGAGCATTGGGGATCGTTGCGCCCTGACGCTCGAGCGTGGCGTAGTCGAGCGCCATGCCGAAGTGATTGGCGATTTCCCAACCTTGGAAACGGCCGACGGTCACATCGAAGAGATTCCACTTGCCGACCCGGACGTAGAGGTCTTCGGTGGTCGTGGTTCCCTGCGTTTGCGGGTCGGGCCGGTTGTCGCCTTGAACGACGATTTCGGCGTTGCCCTGAGCGAACCAGCCGTCGCCCACGTTATACGTAGGGGTGACACGAAGGATACCGCGCGACTGGGTGGTCCAGCGATTTTGGTCATTCAGGCCAGCTCCCGCGAGGGACTCGTCCACCGTGATGCGCACGTTGCTGAGGTCGTTCCACAGGTAGCCGGAGAGCCCAATGCGTATGCCGGGCTTACCGTCGATGGCGGGCATGTACGGCCATTGCTGACCGTGGAACGTGAGCCACAGCGAGCCGTACTTGAGACCTCGGGTGTACACCTCTGGGAATGCCGAACCCGGGAGTAGCTCGACCCCGAGCAGCGCGGCCGCCCGTTCGCGTTCGCTGCTGGTTGCGCCCTCGGCGGCCGGGGTTGCTGGCTCTGGAGCGATAGCCGCCTCGGCGGGTTCTCTGACAGCGGGCGGTGCGGGCTCTGGTTCTGCAGGTTCGGGCTCGGGTGGGGGGTCGCTAGGGGGTGGCTCTTCGGCAGGGGGCGGTGCAGGGGCTTCGTCGAAGGCGGCGGTGCTGGGTGTGTCGTCCGCCGGCGCTGCCTCGCCCGCGGCAGGGTCAGCAGGGTCTTGAGCCAGCGCCGGAGCGTTCAAGCTCAGGCCGAGCAAAACCGTGGGTAGAGCTGCGCCGAGCCCGGAACCAATTCGTCGAGTGATCATGCAACTATGTCTTTGGGTGGGAGATAGGAAGGGGATGGTCGAGGGAGCCTTCAGTCGCCGTTGATCCTGAGCGTACCGACCGTTTCCGGGTCGTTTGCCATCAGCGCGGCATCTGCAGCTCCCGCATCTTTGGCTACTACGATGGTGTAGTCGCCGCTGTCTATCACCCATCTCCCATTGGCGTCACCCTCCCACCGGCGAAGATCGCGAATCCGGAGCGGAAGGTGTGCCGTCTCGGTCTGTTGCGCTGGCACGGACACGCGCGCGAAGCTCTTGAGCTCCTTCCAAGGACGCTCACCGGTGATACCCGCCGGCTTGGGCGGCGGCTTCACGAAGAGCATTGCCACTTCATCGCCTGGAACCATCGAGGTGTTCGTGATGTCGACGGTGACGTCGATGATGGCGTCCTTCGTGACCTCCGTACAGGGCAGCGTCAGGCCCTTGTACTCGTAGCTCGAGTAGCTCAAACCGTGCCCGAAGGGAAACACCAAGTTGACCGCGGTTCCATCGATGTGCTGCCGCCGGTCGAACTCGCGGTAGCCGAAGAAATAGCCCATCTCGGTTTCGAGATCTAAGCCCTTGAACGGAAGCATCTCGGCTTCGACGGGCCAAGCCATGGGTACCTTGCCGGAGAAATTCGCCTCGCCGAAGATGAGTTTACCGAGCGCCCGGCCGCCCATCTGCCCGGGATAACCGGCCCAGATCGTCGCCTGGTTCTTGTTTGCGTGACCGAGCCACGGCAAGTTCACGATCGAGCCCGACTCGATGATGATGACGGTCGGCTTGTTCAAGGCGAGAACACTGTCAACGAACTCGTTTTGGCCTTCTGGCAAATTGAGCGAGCTGCGATCACCGCCCCCCGCGATGGCGTACTCCTCGCCTTCGTCAGCCGGCGAGTAGCCCACGACCACCACCACCGCGTCCGCGTTTGCGGCTGCGTCCGCGGTGTTGCCGGTGGTTACGGTCCTCGAAGCGCCGGCGATCTGTTGAATACCCTTGAAAGGCCCGTACGAACGTTCGGGATCGCCATTCACGCGGCTCGAGCCGCGATCGCCGAGCGCTGGATCGGTCGCGTAGTTGAAGGTGCAGACCCTGGCGTTCTCGATGATCTGGCCCTGACCGACATTTTGTTCGTCGAAGCCGCAGCTTTTCGGCACCGACGAGCTGATCAGCGAGAAATCTTGGAGCGGGCCCACGACGGCAATGTTCGTCGCACTCGTGAGCGGCAGCACGGGAGGGCTACCGTCTAACCCGTTGGTTAGGAGCACTGACGACTTGACCGAAACTTCCTCGGCGAGCGCCTCGTGCTCTTCGTTGGGAGCTAGCGAGCCGTTGTCCAACAACACGGACTTCGGCGGTTTGAGGCTCCATGGGTCGGTGGTCAAGGCCGAATTGAATAGGAACTTCTGTGTGAGAACACGCTTCGCCGCTTCCGTGACGAGCGTTTGATCTACGTTGGCCAACGTGGCGTCCGAATAGTTGAGCGTCCAGGGCACTTCGATATCGGTGCCCGCGGCGACCGCTTGGCTGGTGGTGTACTGGGCCGTCGCTGGATCGGGGACATTTTGATCGCCCGGCATTGCCCACCAGTCGGTGATCACGAGACCCTCGAACCCAAAGCCACCCTGCTCGACAGGCCCTTTCAGAACAGTCCTGAGCAGATGCTGGTTTTGCGTTGCTTTCACACCATTCACCAAGTTGTACGATGCCATGATGCAGCCCACCGCACCATCCTGCACGACCATCTCGAAGTGACGACCGTAGATCTCGCGTAGGACTTGCTCGCTCTTCATGATGGCGTTCTGCTTGGCGCGTTTTTCTTCGATGTTGTTGCCGGCCCAGTGCTTGGCGCAGGCCACCACGTACTCTTGGACACCGACCGTGAAGGCCGTCGCCATTCGGCCTACGGCGTACATGTCTTCGCCGTAGGTTTCTTGCGTGCGGCCCCACCGAGGGTGGCGGATGATGTTCATACAGGGGGCGAGCATCATGTTGTTTTTGGAGGCGGCCGTTTCGTCGCCAATGGCCGCGCCAACGCGCCGTTCGAGCTCGAGATCCCAGGAAGCCGCGCGTACGGACGGAGCTGGGAACACCGTCGCGTAGTTGTTCTCCGTGTCGTTGCGGTTGTCCTGCCCGGCGTCCAGGTTCACGCCCTTGCCGGCATCGCGATAGCGATAACCCCGGATGGTTCCCACACCGGAGACCTCGACATCGGGGCTACGTTCGATGTCGCGGTAGTCCCTGGCCGAGCCGTCGATGCCTTGCATCTGGCGCCCGCGCTCGGTTGGGCCCATGAGTGACAGGGTGCTCTGGACCTTCTGCGCCACGTCTTCCGGCACGCAGTAGGCCTTCATGGAGGTCGGGTCGAACTGCTGCGAAGCGGGCGCGCTGCAGTCGAATTGCGGCCCCGCCGGGGGAGCGCAACTGAGGGAACCGCCG
>CBFGRJ010000535.1:0-4205 GCA_965651135.1 uncultured Myxococcales bacterium | reverse complement strand
AAAAGAGGTACCAACCCAGCGACATCACGACTGAAAGCCGAAGTGGCGGAATGGCAGACGCGGCGGATTCAAAATCCGTTGAGGGCAACCTCGTGTGAGTTCAAGTCTCACCTTCGGCACTCATTGGAAAGCTAGCGTTGCTCGAAAAATCAAAGCCCCGCTCCCTCGCTTGGGCGAAGGGAGCAGGGCTTTGGAACGGCGCGGCCAACCCTCGTTTGGGAGCACCGGAGCTAGCCGACCTCGTCTGAATTCGACTCTCGTCGACGTGGCCGGTGCTGTCAACTCAAACCGAAACTCACAATTCGCAAACATGCATTTAGTGAGCGGGTTGGCGAAATCCGTTGGTGGTTCTCGCCAGTATCGGCGCCTGACTCTTTAGGGAATGCTTGGAGAATTAGAGAATGGGTCCGCTGGGCTTGCAGCCGAGGGCGACTTCGACCTGCCCGGCTCCGAAGTTGGCGCAGCTGCAGGGGCAGACCACGATCTTGGTGGGCCTGCCGTTCGCGTCTTGGCCACCGAAGTACCAGCCGCCATTTTCTGACATTTGACACGCCGAATAGCCGGCGACCTTCGGGATTTCCTGCTGATCACCCTCGTTGGGAGTGTAGATGACTTGCACCAGCTCGGTGTCGACGGACTGATAGTCCGAGCCCGGTGGTACCGGGATCTCGAACTCGCAGCGAGCCTCGTCCGTGGTGATGTTTTTCAGCTGGGTGACCAGGCGCTCGGTGCTGCCGTCGTTTTGGACGTCGAACGCTTCTCGTGTGCCGCCCTGCTGGGCGATCTGATCGAGGTTGTAGGTGCCGTCGATGCCCACCACGAAGACGGGGACGTTCGGCGTCTCCGCCCAGGAATCGGACGCCAGCGAAGCAATGCTGGGAATGTCCATGGGATCACAGCGCGTGGGGTAGCCGTCGGTCACGAACACGACCACGGCTTGGCGGGTCCGATTATCTGCGGCGTAGGACTTGGCGTATTCGATGGCGCCTTGCAGCGCCGGATATGTGGGTGTGAGGCCGCCGGGCCTCTGATCGTCGATGGCCGCAATGATGTCTTCGCCGTTTTCACTCAAGGGCCCGATGGGCACCGTCGGTGTCGAGTAGTTGTCGACGTCGCAGCTGGAATCATCGACCCAGCTCCAGAAATGAATGCCCATGCCGATTTCTTGGGCGCCCGGATCTTCCACGAAGTCTTTCACTGCGTTCGACACGAGCTCCCAGCGGGTGACTCCGTTGTACTCGTTGTCGACCATGGAGGTGGACGTGTCGACCATCAGCAGCAGGTCCACGGGCAAGACCTCCGCCTCGTATCCGGTGCCTGTGCAGATCTCGTCTTCGTCGAGGCCCTCGCCCACGGGCAGACCCGGACACGCCACTGCGTCGGAGCCCCCGAACACCGGACCGCCCGAGCTGCTCGAAGAGCTGCTGTTATTGCCACTGTTTCCCGACGAGCCGCTGGTCGAACCCGACGAGGAGCCGCCCGAGCCCGAGCCGCTACCTTGCGAGCTCCCGCTCGTGGAGTTGGTCCCGCTGCCGCTGGTCCCGCTGCCATTCGAGCCATTGGCGCTCGTGCCTCCGGAATTGCCGTCGACGTTGCCACTTCCGCCGAAGTCTCCGTTGTCATCGTCTTCGGGCGGCGGCGAGCAAGAGACCGCGTGGGCGAACGCCAGGAGCAGGGCGGCAGTGCTTACGTTGCGAAGACGCTGAAACATATCGATATCCTCCATGAAAGTCGGCGACTGTGGCTGGCGTCCGGGGCGGCGGCGTCAATTTCGCACAATCGAGTCAAGCGGTGAACCTATAAGCATTTGAACGGGGTTGCGGAGTTCGGCCATTGCCGATGGGGTGGCGGGCCGTTTACCCAAGATCGAGGCCACCGCTCGGCTCGGGCAGTACCTGGGCGCAGGCGATCGCGCATTTCCCGACGTCGAGCTCTCGACGTCGAGTCCGGTGAGTCCTGGCTCTGGGGTTTTGAATTGGGGTTGCAGTTGAGGGTTGTTCGAGTGGTTAGTTGCAGTTGGTTCAAGTCTCAGGCTGCTTGCCACGAGCTGCGCCATCGCCGCTTCATGGATTATTAGCATCTGCGCTCGCGCGTAGCACTAGCGAGACACGGGCCACCGAAGCATCGAAGGCACAGGCTCCGACTGCAGTGGAAGTTTCACCAATTCGCAGAAGTAGGGGTGTTTGGGCGCAATGCCGCACCAGCTGTGGCACGCACACGCAAGTCGCGAACGATCTAGACACACGCACACACATGATAGAAGCGGCTCGTGTGGGTTCGGGGAGCGCTTCGAGTGCGTCCAAACGAGTAAACCCATTTTACCTCGTCAGCAGGCGAACCGAGGTTGGCCAATCGCCACCCTGCGCACGTACTTTATGCGACCTTGTAGCCGGCTTGGGCGGAATCTTGCGTCGTGATTGCCGCCCCGCAGCCGTTCGTCGGCCCCGCTCAGCCGCTGGCCGCCTTGCTCTCGCCCGGTCTGGGGAAAGTGCCCGTAATGGCGAGGGTGAGGCCGTCGAGCTGTAGGTTGACGAAGAGTGTCGAGCCGTCGGGAGAAAAGCAAACGCCGGCAAACTCGCCCTGGCTCTTCGCATTACGGGCGATTTCGTAGATGTGCCCTCGAGGGGTGATGCCGCGCAAATGAGGGGAGCCCCAGCCGTCTTCGGCGACGATGACATCGCCCCACGGGGCAACGGTGACGTTGTCGGGCATGTTCAGGGTGGTGGCGCTGGGCGAATCGACCAATAGGCGCAAGGTTTCGCGCTCCGGGTGGGCCACGTCGAGCGCCAAGATTTGTCCTCGACCGGCCTTGCCGCCGTCGGTGGAGCAAATGTAGACGACGTTGTCGGCGAACCAAATGCCCTCGCCACGGCTCACCGTTGCGGCACCAGCGCTTGCGGCTTGGTACCGCAGGTCGTCCTTGCGAGAGTCGGGCTCGGGCACATCGACCCAGCTTATCGGAATCGACATGCCTGCGTGGAGCGAAGAGCTCACCGAGTAGTTGGCTTGCTTCGCATGCCTGAGCGCTTGCAGCCGACCCGTGAACGGCTTGCGCTTGTCGGTCGGAACGAAGCGATAGAGACACCCGTCGCCTTGATCCTCCGTCAAGTAGGCGATACACGTACGTGGGTCCACTGCGGCGGCTTCGTGCCGAAAGCGCCCGTACCCTGTCAGGCGCTCGGGTCGCTGCACGCGTTCGCTGGTGGTCTTGCACAAAAAGGCGTAGCCATGGCCGGTCTCCGTGGTCTCTTCGCAGCTGATCCAGCCCCACGGACTCGGTCCTCCCGCGCAATTGCGCAGCGTGCCCGCCAAAACCAGGTTGCTCGACACGCGCTGACCGGTGCGCGCATCGAGGACGATGCGGGTCACGCCACCTGCCGCTCGCGGATCGTACGCTTCGGGTACCGGTGCGCCTCGATAGGGGCCGAGCGCGAGGTTGTCGTTGAGCTCGTGGTTTCGCATCAGCACCCAGGTGTCACCAGGGCCGCTGAAGCACGCCATCCCATCGGGACAGGCCGGCACGCGATGGCCGTCCGTCATCGCGTCGAAGGTGCGATCGATGATGCGGTAGCTCAGGCCTTTGGCCAAGTCGATGATGCCGCGTGGATCGCGGACGAGCGAGCGGCGCACGGCGGCTGGCGCGTCGCGCCGTTGAAAGAGGAACGGAAGCGCTGCGGCTCCCGCAACCGCGGCACCTCCGAGTTTGAACCACGTACGTCTGTTCATGCTTCGCCTGTTGCTCGCGCCAACCGGTCCCTTGCTGTCCGGGTGCTGTCCGGGCGGCTGAACGATTCCCTATTTTGCCGCGAAAGTCGCAGTTGGCCAAGCTCCGCGACACCGAACCCAGTCTGGGAGCCACGGGAGTGACAGCGCGCGTCGTTTGCCCTAAAAGCACGAGTGAAGAAAGCCGAAAGGAGCAAAAAAATGCAGTTCGAAGTAGCCCCGCTTCCCTATGCCAAAGATGCCCTCGAGCCGGTGATGAGCAAAGAAACCCTCGAGTATCACTACGAAAAACATCACAAAGGCTACATGGCCAAGCTCAAGGCGGCCATAGAAGGCAAACCCGAGGCGAGCAAGAGTCTCGAAGAGGTCATCAAGTCGAGCTCGGGAGGGGTCTTCAACAACGCCGCCCAGGTGTACAATCACACGTTCTTTTGGGAAGGCATGAAGCCAGGCGGTGGCGGCGCGCCGCCAGCGGGTGACGT
>CBFGRJ010000534.1:0-4209 GCA_965651135.1 uncultured Myxococcales bacterium | reverse complement strand
CTTCAGCGGCAGTCAAACACTGATCCACCTGGCGCCAAGAAAGTGATCCACGTTGCCATGGTGGATCCAGCCGTTTGAGGGGTCAGCTCTGGCAAGATAGTGATCCAGTCCGTGACCGACGACGCTGGCGGCGATGTCAAACCGCAAGCGCTGCACGGAGTGTCGTCGGAGGTTCAAGCCGAGCGTTACCGCCCAAGAGCGGCAGCTGGTGTGCGGGGCGAGTTGCCGGCAGTCGAGGCGTAACCGGCTGGCGCGGGCTCGTCGCTTGGAGGACCTAGAAGCGTCGCGACTCGACGAGCGCGAGCGCCAGGCCCGGCGTCGCAGAGCGGTGGGCGGAAGCTGGAAGCCATGCTCCGAGGCGGGTCACAGCCGCTGTCAGGGGCAGGGGTCGGCCCAGTGTCACGGACTAGCCTCGCGCCGCAAAGTGTCGAATTCAGAGGATGAAATTCGGAAGATCGTGGCCAGGGCAGCGAGCCTGTCACGAGCTAGCTTCGAGCAGGGCTTGCAGGCGATCGCAGCCGATTTAGGCCGAATGAGAGGCTGGCAGCGAGCGGGGGCTGGCCACGGAGTGGGACCTGTCACGGACCAGCTTAGGAGCTTCAAGTATCGGTAATAGCTGGCTATTGTCACTGAGTTTTGGGCAGCGTGTCACGCACCAGGATGTTGCTGGCGGGCTCGAGCTGGTCAATTCGCGGCCATGAAGACCCGAGCCATAGCCGCCGCCCCGGAGCGCGATGCGCCACTGGGCGAAATCAGCGAGGCACAGCTCGGGGCTCTGCGCCTGCGCACGCCCGAGCTGTTGTCGGCGCTGGAGCGTTCACTCAAGCGCCACGGTCAACTCGAGCCGATTGTCGTGTTCACGTGCGACGAGTTGCTCGAAGTGGTCGACGGCTTCAAGCGGTTGCACCTCGCCCGGCAACTTGGATGGGAGCGACTGCGTGTTCGGGTATGCGAGCTCGAGCCGCTACAAGCGAAGCTCTTGGTGCCCGTGCTACATGCTCAGCGCGGGCTGAGTGCGCTCGAAGAAGCGTGGCTGTTAGTTTCGCTGTACCGTGACCATGGTCTGTCACAAGGGCGGATCGCTGCCGAGCTAGGCAAGCACAAGAGCTGGGTATGCCGCCGCTTGTTGCTCGTGGAACAACTCATCGAAGCCGTACAGGCTCAGGTGCGCCTGGGTCTCGTGGCCCCGCGCGCGGCCATGGCACTGGCGGCGTTGCCACGTGGCAACCAGAAGGCTGCGGCGGACATCGTGACGGCTCGGGCGCTGACGGTTCGGCAAACCGAGCTGTTGGTAGCGGACGTGCTCGATTGCAAGGGCTCGGAAGAGCTGACTCAGCGTCTCGCCCAATGGAAGGAGCAAGGGCCCCGCGTGGCCAGTATGCGCAAGCCTCTGCCCGCCAAGTTACGCAGCGAAGCCGATTGGATGTGCCTCGACATCACCACGCTCCGGGCCGCCGGGGCACGTCTAGAGTCCCGGCTGCTGGGCACGCCGCCTTCTACACTGGGTGAAGGGCCCTGCAGCATCATCCGTCGAGGCCTCGAAGGACTTCTGCCCGTGCTCGATGCTTTGGCCAAGACCGTGGCCGACGTGATGCAGGACGGCGCGCCACCCGAGGGTGTTAGCCAGGACAAGGTGGCGTGACAGCCTGGTTGACTCGCGAGCAGCTCGTCCACCAAGTGGTGACGCTGGCCGCTCAGGGCATGAGTCGCCGTGCCATCTCCCGCGCGCTTTGCGTGAGCCGCAACACGGTCAAGAGCATCCTGCTTTCCCACGGTCATCAGCGCGCCCGTCCTCACTCGGCGCTGCCAGAAAAGTCCGAGCGCGCACCACGTGGCTCGAAACTCGACCCGTTCAAGCCGCGCATCACCGAGCTACTCGACAAGTACCCTGACGTCACCGTCCAGCGCGTATTCGAGATTCTGCGCGATGAGGGATTCGATGGCGGCTACGGCACCGTCAAAAACCACGTGCGACGAGCACGCCCCGCGCCCAAACCCACGCCGAGTCTCCAGACTCCAGACCATGGCCCCGGCAAGATGGCCGAGAGTGATTGGTCGCCGTACGAGCTCCGTTTCAAGGATGGGACGCAGCAAAAAATCCAGCTGTTCGGCTAGACGCTCCCGTTCAGTACACGCAAGTTCTACCAGGGCTATCTGAGCTACGACACGCATGCCCTAATGACCGGCCATGTGGAGGCGTTCGAGCACTTCGAGGGACTGGCCGCTTGCTGCAAATACGATGGCCAGAAGGCCGTGGTGCTCCGCTGGGAAGGACATCAGCCTATCTACAACCCGCGCTTCCTCGCGTTTGCGGCTCACTACGAGTTTCGACCGCTGGCTATTCGCGGCAACCCCAATGCTCGCCCCAACGTGGAGCGCAGTTTCTGGACCTTCGAGAAATCATTTCTCCCAGCGCGTGAGTTCAAAGACCTCTCGGACTTCAATCAGCAGCTCAGGCAGTGGCTCGCCACGGTCGTGGATCAGCGGACTCGGCACGGGCGAACCCCGCTTCAACGATTTGCTGAAGAAAAGCCTCACCTGGTGCCGCTGCCCGCCCATCCCTACGACACAGCTCGGGTCGTCTACCGGATCTGCGGCATCGACGGCTACATCGACTGGCAAGGCAACCGCTACGCCGTGCCTTATGACCACGTGACTGACCTGCTCCCCGTGCGCATCACTCAGCACGAATTGTTCATCTACGGCGCTGATCTCGAATGCATTGCTCGCCACGAATTGGCTCCTCGGGGACAGGGCCTCAAGCTCGATCCGCTCGGGTTTCACAAGGCCACCCGGCGTCCTGCCATCGATTGGGATCAGCTGCGCCTGGCGTTCGAGCGCATGGGCGAGCGCTCCGGCGAGTTCTTTCGTCAGCTCAGCTCAGGACCGCCCCGGCAGTGGGCCCATGCGGCACGGCGCATCTTGCTTCTGCGAGAGCGTTACGCCACCGACGACATCGACCAGGTCCTGAGCCATGCAGCGCGCTTTGGAGCTTTCAGTTTCGAGGCCGTCGAGCGCATCCTCGAGGCACGCCATCCACCAAGGACGCTCGACGAATACGTGACGGAAGATACTGCCCGTCGTCTCGAGGCCGAGCTGGGAACCAGGCGTACCGAGCCGCGCGACCTGTCCGAGTACGATCGCTTGCCCGTGCATTGTGGTCGCGAAGTCCCCAGCGCTACCAGCGCTCCCAACCAGGAGAACGACCCATGGCCCAAAGCGCCTCGCCCCGAGAGCGGCGAGCCTCAGCTGACCCACGTCGACGACAAGACAACGCCAGCACGTCAGATCCAGAGCTCGCCCAACTCATCAGCCACCTTCAGTTCCTCGGACTCGGATACCTGAAGAACCATATCGGCGACTTGCTGGCTTGGGCCAGTCGCGAGGGACCCAGTCACACCGAGTTGCTCGAGCACTTGCTGGGCAAAGAGGTGGGTTCGAAACGCGAGGCACGCATCGAGCGCCGCATCTCGACCAGCCGCCTCCCCGAACGCAAGACCCTCGAAGCCTTCGACTGGGCTTTTCAGCCGTCGCTCGACAAGAGCGCCATCCTCGAGCTCGCTCGTCTCGATTTCGTCAGGCGCAGAGAAGACGTAGTCATTACCGGCAAACCCGGCACTGGAAAAAGTCACATCCTCAAAGCCTTCGGCCTGCGTGCCTGCGAGCAAGGCGTGTCCATGCGCTACGCTCGCTGCGTCGATCTTCTCGACGATCTCCATGCAGGGCTTGCAGATGGCACCTATCCGAAGCGCCTCCGAGCCTGGGCGCGCCCTGAGCTTTTGATCATCGACGATGTTGGACTCGGGCACCTCAGAAAGCGCGATGACGAGCCCACTGCCGCTCACACCCTGTACAACCTCGTCGACCGCAGGCATGCGAATTCCTCGACCGCCATCACCTCCAATATCGATTTGAGCGAGTGGGGGCGCTACCTCGGTGATGCTATCATCACCACCGCCATCCTGGACCGCATTGTCATGAACGCCATTCGCATCGATATCACCGGCCCTAGCTATCGACAGCATGTGGCTAAGGAGCGCTCCAAGAATCGCAAGAAGAAGTCCGCCTAAAGCTCAAATAGCAATCTCGGCCGTGGCCGCCTGGATCACTATCCTGCCGCCACGGCCGTGCTTTGTCCGGACTTCGCCGACGCGAGAGTGGATCTTCCTAACTGCCCGGAATGGATCAGCAAAAGGCTGCCGCCAAAGG
>CBFGRJ010000533.1:0-4212 GCA_965651135.1 uncultured Myxococcales bacterium | reverse complement strand
CCAGAGTCAGGTGCTCAAGCAGATTCCGCAGGCCATCGCTACGCTGGAGCGAGGACTGGCCGGCAACCCGGCGCACGTGGAAATGCGGCGCGAGCTCGTCAACTGCCTCCAGCAGGCGGGCGAGTTCTCGCGGGCGCTCGGCGAGCTGCGTCGGGTTTTGGACGCCGATGTGATGCGTGCTCAAACCTGGCGCGACTTGGTGGCGGTGTTCGAGGGGCTGGAACGCCATCACGAAGCCACGCTCGCCACCGGCGGGTTGGTGTCTTTGGGCGCTGCGACCGATGCCGAGTATGCTGCTTATCAATCGCGTCAGGTGCGCCCCGCCATGGCACACCCCGGCTCGCTGGATCTCGAAGCCATCATCAGCATCGATGCGCTGGGCGGGATGGATGCGCGTTGCGACCTCTTGAGCACCTTGGCTGACAGCCTGGGGAAGATCCATCCACCAGACCTGGAACGCTACGGGCTCGGGGCGCGCGACAAGCTCGGTCAGCGTTCGAGTCATCCGTTGCGCATGCTGGCCGATCGAGTCGCTGGTGCTTTCGGAGTGTCTGATTTCGACTTGTACGTGCACCGCGCCCATTCGGGGCTACCAGAGGTCGAGTTCACCGATCCAGTCGCTGTCTTGATCCCCGAATATGTGAGCAATTTGGGCGAACCTCAGCAGGTGTTCATGATCGCTCGCGTCATGGCGAATATCGCACGGTGCACGCACGCGGTAGACAAGCTTTCCCCGCACCAGCTGGAGATCTTGTTGGCAGCGGCCGCTCGGCAGGCGGATCCGTCGTTCGGCACCGGACTGGCCGACGAGGAATACCTGCAGAGCCTGGCCAAGCGCGTCTACAAGTCGTTCCCCTGGCTCGGGCGGGGTCGCATCGAAGAAGCGGCCGCGTTGTATCTGGGGGCCAATCTATTGGATATCAACGAGTGGGTGCGCAAGGTGCGCCTCACCGCAGCGCGAGCCGCGGTTCTGTTGGCTGACGATCTGCCGGGGCCCATCGACCTGGTGCGGCGCACCGAGGGCGATTTGGCTGGGCTCCAAGGAGAAGCTCTCAATCAAGGCATTCGCATGGTGCACGACCTGATGCGCTTCTGGGTCAGCGATCCAGCCTTTGCGCTGCGCCGGCGCCTTGGGTTGTAGCGAGCGCGTGACCCGCAGTATGCTCTCACACATGGATGTCATCGAGAACGCAGGCGGCGGCTACGGGCCACCGCCGGGCGGAGGATTCGTCCCGCCGCCTGGTGGCTACGGTCCGCCCGGTACGCCGGGAGCGCCACCTCCTGGGCCGCCTTTCCCCCACGGTCCCTATGCAGGTGGCTTGCAGCAGCCCTACGGCGTGGCTCCGGGCGCGCCCTACGGCATCGAGCCCACCACCGGTTTGCCGTACTCGGACAAGCAGAAAATCGTGGCAGGCCTGTTGCAAATCGTGTTTCCGGGAGTGGGGCGTATCTACGCGGGTCATACCGGCATCGGGATCGCGCAGCTGGTGGCCCTGTTCTTTTGTGTCGGCGCCATCTGGGGCTTCGTCGATGGCATCTTGATCTTGGCGGGCAAGGTCAAAGATGGCGAGGGTCGGCCGCTTCGGGACTAGACCGGCCGGGGGGCGCCCGAAAAGCCCTTGCAAAGCCCGGTGCTCTTGGCTACACGGGCATTCGCAATCAATCACAACGTCGACACAATGCTGAAGTGGCGGAATTGGCAGACGCGCGTGGTTCAGGTCCACGTGCCCGCAAGGGCGTGGGGGTTCAAGTCCCTCCTTCAGCACCCGTAGAGCTCGAAGCCGATTAGCGAGCGCGCGGGGGTAGGGGCGGTGGCGAGCTCTTGCCTTGGGGAAGCGGCGGCGGCGCGGGTGGCCTGCGGCTCTGGCCGGGGGGCGGTGGCACGGGTGCAGAAGAGCGCGACGGATTGGCTTGCTCGGCGCGGTGACGCTCCTCGAAGAGCACCACCTTGATGAGCGATGCGACGTCGGCGTCGCGAATCACCGGGTCGGTGATGTCGATGCTGGGATCGAGCAACTCGATGAGGGCCAGCATGGCTTGCGTGAGCAGGCTTTCGTTGGGGAACGAATCGCGGATGCATTCTTCCCGCTCTTCGTCGCTGCTCAGTTGGAACAATTCGGCGTACATCGACTCCATGCTCAACAAGATGCCGGTCGGCAGCGTGTCGTACTTGGGAGGCAGCCGATCGATGGCCCTGAGCTTGTTCGTGACGCGCTTGCGAGCCTCTTCTTCCTGTGGTGTGCGCGCAGACAACGCCTCGCCCGCCTCGGCTTCGACGGGTTCTTCCGGCTCGGCAGCCGCAACGGCGGCAGCAGGCACCGTGGCAGCGGGCACGGCGGGGGGCGCGGTCGGGGGTCTGGGGGTAGCGCTAGGCGCCGCAGCGGCCGGGGTTTTGAGCGCGCTTGCGGGACCGACCACCGTCTTTCTGCGGCGCCGGCTCTTTGTCTTGCCAACCGACCCAGCGCCTGCGGCGCGTGCTGAAGCGTCGGAACGCGGCTCGCTGGCTCGTTCGGATTGGTCCACGCTCAATAGACCGGAGGGCGTGACGATCTTGTCCAGAACGACGGTGTTCCAGACCGTTTCTGGAGAAAGATGCTCGACCAGTGTGCTCAGCGGCACGCTGTCGAACAACGCTGCTTCGTCGAAGACGTTTTGCTTGCGGCCCTGGTTCAAGGCCGAGACAAGCAGAGCTTCCAGATCTTCGCGCGGGAGTCGTTTGGCGATCTCTTCGAACGTGACTGCGTCGGCGAAGTCCTGCAGGGTCAAGAGCTCTTCGTCGAGCGCCGTGTCCAACATGAAAGTCAGACGCTGGATCGATCGCTCCGAGTCGGCGGTGTTCGTCCACCATTCGTCCTCGGTCAGAAAGGACCAGAGGCGCCCGTTGTCGAGATGGGTGACGCGCTCATCGGCCGGAAACAGCTCCAGCACCAAGCTTGCATCGCAGATCCCCTCGTCGAGCGCGATGCGCAGGTCTTCGGCGGCCGAGTTGGTGGACTTCTTCCTTGCGATGCGTTCATGCACACCGGCTGCGTGAACGAGCAACTTCGCCCTCAAGTCCGGATCGTCATCGAGGCTTTCCATGATCTCATTGGGTGAGAAGTACTCCAGAAAATCTTCTGGTGAGCGGAAACCCTCCGACAGCGCCTGCGCCATCACTCGGGAGAGCCAGCGTTCCGGCGCTGCACTCAGTTCGGAAACGAAGTTCTCGCTTTTACTCATGGGGCATCATCCTACGCGGCATTGCATGCCTGTGGGGCGCAATCGTATTCTCCGGAACAGAAGTGTTCGCGCCTCAGTACAACTTTCAAGCTCGGCTCCCGGTCAGGGCTGGCTGTCCTGCCAGTGAGCTGGTCGAAAGTTCAGTACAATGACGCAAATGCGAGACTCTCTTGAGTATTTCAGCGGTCCGGTGCAGAGCTGGTTCGAACGGGAGGTGGGCTTACCAACCCGCGCGCAGCAGCTCGGTTGGCCGCCCATCAAGGCGCGACAGTCGACGCTGCTACTCGCCCCGACCGGCTCGGGTAAAACCCTCGCGGCATTTCTGGCCGCACTCGATCGCCTGATGTTCGACAAAACGGCCGAGCTCACATCGGGTGGCGACGCGGCCCGCGCGCGCTCGGTTTCGGTGCTCTACGTCTCGCCGCTGAAGGCACTCGGGGCGGACATCGAAAAGAACCTGCGAGCTCCCGTGGAGGGCATCGCGAAGCACGCGCGAGCTGGAAATGTGGCCTGCCGCATTCCCAGCATCGCGATGCGTACCGGCGATACACCGGCCAAAGAGCGCGTGCGCCTGCGGCGCGCGCCACCGGACATTCTGATCACGACGCCGGAGTCGCTCTATCTGATGCTGACGTCGCGGGCGCGCGAAATCTTGCGAGGCGTGGAGACAGTGATCATCGACGAGATCCACGCCCTGGTACCCACCAAGCGCGGAGCGCATTTGGCGCTGTCGCTCGAACGCTTGGAACGACTGCGCATTTACGCCGAGCCGTTGCAGCGGATAGGCCTTTCGGCAACCCAGAACCCGTTGCACGACGTAGCTACTTTTTTAGGGGGCTACGCGTCTCTCGCACCACTCGAGCCGAGACCGGTCACCATCGTCGATGCCGGTCATACAAAGGAACTTCAGTTGAGCGTCGAGCTTGCGCGAGAACCGACGCCGGCCCCCGGCGAACGCGCCGGGGCCGACGCGCCCAACGTGTGGGCCGCGAT
>CBFGRJ010000532.1:0-4214 GCA_965651135.1 uncultured Myxococcales bacterium | reverse complement strand
GCCAAGGAGATCGAGCTCGAGAACAAGTTCGAGAACATGGGCGCCCAGATGGTGCGCGAGGTGGCATCCAAGACCAGCGACGTGGCTGGCGACGGCACCACCACCGCAACCGTGCTGGCTCAGGCTATTTTCCGTGAGGGCTCGAAGCTGGTCGCGGCCGGCCACAACCCTATGGAAATCAAGCGCGGCATCGACAAGGCCGTCGAGGCGTGCGTCGACGCCCTCAAGAAGCTCGGCAAGTCCACCAAAGACCCCAGCGAGATCGCCCAGGTGGGTACGGTGAGCGCCAACGGTGACGAGACCATCGGTCGCCTGCTCAGCGAAGCCATGGAAAAGGTGGGCAAAGAAGGCGTGATCACCGTCGAAGAGGCGAAGAGCGCCGAGACCACCCTGGACGTCGTCGAAGGTATGCAGTTCGACAGAGGCTACCTGTCGCCGTACTTCGTGACCGATCCGGAGCGGATGGAAGTCTCCTTGGAGGATTGCTACATCCTGCTCAACGAAAAGAAGATCAGCAACATGAAGGACCTGCTGCCGGTGCTCGAAGCCATCGCGCGCCAGCAGAAGCCCCTGCTGATCATCGCTGAAGACGTCGACGGTGAAGCTCTGGCCACATTGGTCGTCAACAAGCTGCGCGGCACCTTGAACTGCTGCGCGGTCAAGGCCCCCGGCTTCGGCGATCGTCGCAAAGAGATGTTGAAAGACATCGCGATTCTCACCGGCGGTCAGGTGATCAGCGAAGAGCTGGGCCTCAAGCTCGAGAACGTGACGATTAGCGATCTTGGCCAAGCCAAGCGCGTGAAGGTCGACAAGGACAACACGACCATCGTCGATGGCGCCGGCGACAAGGAAAAGATCAAGGGCCGCCAGGGCGAGATTCGTGCCCAAATCGAGAACACCACCAGCGACTACGACCGAGAGAAGCTGCAAGAGCGCCTGGCCAAGTTGGTCGGCGGCGTTGCGGTCATCAAGGTCGGCGCTGCTACCGAGACGGAAATGAAGGAGAAGAAGGCCCGCGTAGAAGACGCGCTGCACGCGACGCGAGCCGCCGTGGAAGAAGGCATCGTGCCCGGTGGTGGTGTAGCCCTGCTGCGCTCGCAGTCGGCGCTCGACAACCTGAAGGTGAGCCCGGAGCAAGAGGTCGGTGTGCGCATCATCCGCCGCGCCGTCGAAGAACCCTTGCGTCAGATCGTGACAAATGCCGGCGAAGAGGGCTCCATCGTCGTGCAGAAGGTGCGTGAAGGCAAAGGCAACTTCGGCTTCAACGCAGCCACCGGCGAATACGGCGACCTCGTCCAGCAGGGCGTGATCGATCCGGTCAAGGTGGTGCGGTCAGCGCTGCAAAACGCCGCGAGCGTTGCCAGCCTGATGCTGACCACCGAAGCGCTGGTGGCCGAAAAGCCCAAGGACGAAAAGCCTGCCGGCGGTGGCCACGGCCACGGCGGTGGCATGGACTTCTGAGACAAGTCCCCTTCACGGTCAGCAAATACGCGGCGGGCTCCATTTGGGGCCCGCTGCACTCATTTTGTCGCTCTCGAGGTGAAGTCGGAGCGGCAAAGCTTTCAAACGGGGTCGGACGAATGCTACACCCGCGAGGCCAACGAGTTGCCGACGAGCCCAGGTTGGATCACGTGACCCAGGCAAGCACTTCGCAAGCAGCGCCCTTGGGCATGGGCGCGCTGATCGTCGCGCCCACCTACAACGAAGCCGAAAGCCTAGAGGAATTCGTGGGCGCCACGCTGCGGGCTGCGCCCGGAGTACACCTGCTCATCGTCGATGACGCTTCTCCGGACGGCACGGGGGCTTTGGCCGATCGCTTGGCGGCCCGCGATGAGCGTATCCACGTCATGCACCGCTCCTCCAAGCAAGGCCTGGGCACTGCCTACGTCGAAGGCTTCGCTTGGGGGCTTGCCCGCGACTACCAGCTGTTCTTCGAGATGGACGCCGACCTGTCGCACGATCCGGCGCATCTCGCGTCGTTCTTTCAAGCCTTCGAGCGCGGTGCCGATCTGGTCGTGGGCTCGCGAAACATCTCGGGCGGTCGGGTCGAGGGGTGGGGCTTCGGACGGCACATCCTGAGCAAGGGAGGCTCACTCTATGCGCGGACGATCCTCGGGGTGGACGTCAGCGATCTCACCACGGGCTTCAAGGCGTACACGCGCCGCGCGCTGCATGCCGTCAAGCTCCAAGAGGTGCGTTCGAACGGCTACGCATTTCAGGTGGAAACCACCTACCGCGCCTTGTTGGCCGGTCTCGACATCCGCGAAGTGCCCATCGTCTTCGTCGACCGTCGGGTGGGGCACAGCAAGATGAGCCGCAGGGTCTTCGCCGAGGCAGTGTTCATGGTCATCAAGCTCCGTTGGCAGGGCATGCGAGGCAGCTTTTGATGACAAAGCTCTCTCTTCACGGTGAACTCTGCGTACTCTCGGAGCGGGCCCGCCTCTGGAAGATCTCGAAATCTTCGATCTGGGTCACGAGCTGGTAGTGGCTCGACAACAGTTCTCGTAGTGGCTCGAATTCGTAAAGGGCCTGGGCCGAATCGAGATTGCTACCCGTCACCGCCGGGAAGACATCTTCGTGCTGGATGACGACAATGGCGGGTGGCTTGCGTTTCAGGTCTTGGGTCAGGCGAGCGCGCGCTTGCTCTCGCTGCCACGGTGAGCGTTGGGCCACGTTGTAGATGAATCGGCTCGCGGGCGCGCGCTCCGAGAACCAATAGATGGATGGTTCGAACCCCCACACGAAGATCGGTTCCTCCGGGTTGGTTCGGTCCATGATTTCTCGAGCGACGCGTCGATCGGCGCCCAGGTTGAAATCCGCAGCCCGGTACAGCATTTCGTCCAGCATTTCTCGAGATTGCAGGGAGCTCGAGCCGACTAGGAACTCGAGCCGCACCAAACTACGCTGCCAAAAACCCAGCGGGACGTCATAGACCGCGCGGCGCATGCTAGCGACCACGAGCACGAACGCCCCGAACGCAAGCCATGCCCCGCTGCCCTGGCTGAGACAGCGCCTCCACAGTTTGTACCAGCCGAGCCCGGCGGCCAAGCTCAAGAGGGGCAGGGTGGCGCCGTAGTGATACGGAAAGAACTTACCCTGCATCGCGACGCCGGCGAGCTGAACCGAAGCAACACCGCAGATCAAAAAGATGCCCTCACGCTCGCGGCTATGCACGGGTCGCATGGCTATCGCAGCAATGAAGCCGACGCCGATGAGCGCCGAGTGCTCGAAGAACGCTTCTTCGGTAGCGGTGTAGAACATCGCCGGAGCGCTCTGACCGTGCCAGCCGAGCGCCGTGTACCCTGGAGTGAATTCGATCAACGTCCAATACAGCTCACCCCACGCCCCCTGCCACCAGAACCAAGCGCCGCACGCGACGATGGGTAGGAGGCTCGCCGCTCCGATAACGACTAGAGGGCTCAGCAGCTTCAGGCGACTCGGCTTTGTCGCCGCCAGCTGGCGCATGATGTACGCCGCACAAACGGGCGCGCCTCCCCCGAGCGGAGGCTTGAGCAAGAAGGCGACGCCAAACGCTACGCCAATGCCGACCCAGCCCCACAGCCGCGTGCGTGGCTGCGCATACTCGTGACAGGTGAGCACCAGGGCCCCGACGGTAAAGTAGGCGCCGAACGTCTCCGGTTGCCCGGTATGCCAGAACTCGAGCTCCGCGTGCACCAACGCGGCCACGGCGGCCCCAACCAGCCCAGCGGTTCGTGAGCCAAAGAGCACGAGCCCCACGCGACGGAACGCAAAGACCAAACCCAAGAGACCCAGCGCCTCCAGGATGCGTGGCGCCAACATGGATTGCCCGAACACGGCGAACGCCAGCGCGTACGCGAAGAAGATGCCCGGCGGCTTGAAGTCCCAGACGTCGCGGTAGGGCAGCTGGCCCTGGAGCAAGCCGCTGCCCACCATGGCGTAGATGCTCTGGTCCCGCCCGAAGGAATACATGAGGATCTGAAGCGCAGAGAACGCGATGGTGATCCACGCGGCGGCCACGACCCACAAGTCGGGATCCCTCGATTGCTCCGCCGGCAGGGCGTCGATGGCGGGGGGAGGAACCGAGGTGCTCGGCATGATGGCCACCCACGCTACCGCCTTGCACGGACCGCTGGCTACCCGAGAGCCGGTCGTGAGCTAGGGCCGCTGGCCGAGGACCCTGCCAGCGGGCCCAGGTGCCCGCCAGAACCCGGCGTTCCCCGCTTGACCGGGGC
>CBFGRJ010000531.1:0-4217 GCA_965651135.1 uncultured Myxococcales bacterium | reverse complement strand
CTCGGGTATTTCTACATTGGTGGCCAGCGCTTCATGTCTCTGCCCGTGGGTTTGGCTTCACTGCCTCGATGGCGAACGAGTGGCTCATGCCGCAGTCGCGTTCTTCGGGTTGCGGCGCGGCGTCCTGTTTACAGTGCCGCGTTATGTCAGTCGGCCCCGTTTCAAAGCCAGCGCGGCGCGCGACAGCCCGCAGGGAGTCCTGCGTGTACAGGTGATGATGCCCTTCGTAGCTCGTTGACGTCGACCCGGCGCCGCCGGCCCCATACATGATGTAGCAAAGCTGGTCTTCTGGCAGCGCGCCCTGGAAGTAGTCAGGCTGGTCTTTTGCCAAGTATTCCAGCTCACCATGCTCGTACGCTTCGAGCAAATACCTGAGGTCCGGCGTCGTAATCCGCAGTGTCCCGCCCGGTTTCAGCACGCGAAAGAACTCGGCCAGTATCCGCGGCACCTCGTGAATCGGATTGAAGTGCTCGACGGCTTGACCAAAGTAGATTCGGTCCACGCTGTTGTCGCCGTGTGGCAGGCGTTCGAGCACGTTGTGCACCCTGAAGTCGACGCCCCCGCCAGCTTGAACTCGCCGGCAGAGCTCTTGCTGCTCGGTCGGCATGCCCTCGTGTGGCGCGCACCGTGTGATGTAGTCGACGTATTCGGACAGGTCGACGTGGTCGTAGTTGATCCACGGGCGCGGGAAAAGGTTAGGGCCACATGCGACGTTGAGTTTGGTCACGGGTTTTTCATCCAAGGCGTTTGCACAACCGTGCCCCAAGTTACCCCATTGGTCACCAGCGCATACTGCTCCAGGTACCGGCGCGCCATCGCTTCGCGCGAGAAGTTCTTGACCGCATATTCGCGCACACCCGAGTCGTCGAACGGTGCCTCGCAAGCGCGCGCGAGGGCTTCCAGATTCCCTGGCGTGACCACAATGCCGCCACGTGTGCCGACCACCTCCGGAACGCTGCCGAGCCCGAAGCCAACTACGTACGTGCCGCACGCCATCGCTTCGACCATCGATAGGCCGAACGGCTCCTGGAATTGTACCGGGTAGAGCAAGCAGCGTGCCCGCTGGTACAGCTCACGCTTGGCCTCGTGATGCCCGTCGTCTTTGGGCAGCCAGACGAACTCGACTTTGCCGTCTGCCATCTCCAGGGCTTCTTCCGCGCACGCGCGCTCGTAGGGCTGCCGGTTGTCCTCGGGCCTGAGTCCTGCCATGACGAGCCTTGTGCCATAGCCTTTCGCCATTTGGATCGCCTCGCGATAGCCTTTTGCCGGGTGCCAGCGGTTCATCCAGAGAACAAAGTCTTCCTTGGGCGTCGTCGACCAGTCGGGCAGCGCATAAAACCCCGTGTCCACGCCGCCATACACCACATGCGCGTCGCGGATCGGATTGAAGGGTGGGCCAGCAAGGTCCGGACTCCCCGTCCCCCAGTAGTCTGTCTCGCCCCTGAGCGCGCGCTGACGCATGGCGTGCGACCACACGCACACGTTCCCCGCTGGGCTCGGCTTGCTCCAGTTGCCACCAAGCATGGTGCTGATGACGTTCTCGCGGCCCAGGTTCAGCATCTCTTGGGCGACAGTCTTCTCGGTGCTGAAGTCGTGCACCACATCGAAGCTGAGCAACTCGTGCTTATAGTGCGTCCACGTGACCTTTTCGCATTCGGCTGGCGTGGGATGCCCGGTTCCCTGGTGACATGGCGTTTCGCGTACCTTGTGGAACCTTGTGCCCGACGGCGCAAACAGGGTTACGTCGTGGCCGAGCTTATCGAGCGCTATCGCGAGATCCAAAATCACCACGTCGCCCGTGTGCACCGGCGTCGGGATGGGCCATGCGTTGGTGGCGACGATGGCTATGCGCATTGCCTGGCCTCGTGGCACGAAACGCATTCTGCTCGCGGCCACCACCAGCGCGACTTGACATGCTCGCATCCTTCGCGAACCGTCGGGTCGGGTGGGTCGTATTCAGGCAGACTTGGCGGGGCGAATGCGTTGCGCATCCCATCGGAGTAGCCCTGGAGCGCCGCAGCCTGAGCCAGCAGCAGCGCCTTGTATCTGGGGCTCTGGTTTGCCCTGGCCAGCATGTCCCGATGGGACTGCTCCAGCATGCGCCGCGACGCTTCCGCCATCTGCATGGCGGTCCATTGCCGGTCATGACAGCGGCGCTCCGGAACCATGTCGTACTCTAGCGCGGTACGCATCTACCCCGAATCTCCCCGGCGCCCTTGTAGCATAAGCATCGGGCGCCACAGGTTGCGCTGCTGATGCACGGGTCCGTGTCACAGCGCACGCACTGGGCCTTTGACGGCCAAAGAATCACACCAAGAGCCAAGGAAAAGATGATTGCGACGGATATTCTGGTCATCGGGCAGCCTCCTCCAAAATGGCATGAACGCCCAGCGTCAAGTCGGGCGCTGACCTACCATCTTGCACGCCGCTTACCCAGGCCGCAAGCATTCGCTCCAGCGTTGTCGGTGAGCACGTTTCTCCCGTGTAAAAGCGCCTTTCTGGGGCCTTGAGCGCAATGCGGGTGGTCTTCATGGCGGCGTCTCCGAACGTGCACCACGCCTTGCCGCGCGGCGACTCCAAAAGAATCTGCGCACGCCGCTTGTCCCGCGAAACTGAACACTTGGAAGCTTGCGCATCCGTACCGAGTAGGTACAAGGCCGCCGACAGCGCATGCGGACCCCAGTCCAAGAGTGGCTCACGGTCAGTTGGCCCCTGGAATGTCAGCTCCGCATCGATACCTACGATCGGATCTTCTCCCGGCGCCACTGTTGCAAAGTCCGCGTGCATCCGTTCGACCGCCGGGTGCCATAGGTGCGGGTACGACACCCAGAGCCGCGTCGCCGCACGAGCAGAAGCTATCATGAGCATCTCGACGTCATCGTATGACTCCGCCAGCGGCTTCTCGCATAGCACCGACTTGCCCGCCTTGAGCGCCGCCTTGACGAGCCCAACGTGGGTGTCCGTGGGCGTGGCGACGATGACGCGATCGCATCTCATCAAAAACTCGGCCGGGTCCAGCGTGAACAAGCTCGATCTCTCTCCCCAGTTCTTCCTGTCCTTGCGGAGCACGACGGATAGATCTGCGTCCGGAATGGTATCGAACCAGCGGCACCCCCACCTTCCCATGCCGGCTAGGCCAATGCGAGTCACAGCTCCAGCGCCTCCCGAAGCCCTGCGTCCAGCCCAACACGAGGCTCCCACCCGAGCTCGCGCAACCGGTCGCCGGCCACTGCATAGCGCTGGTCGTGCTTCGGTCGATTCGGGACAAATGCCACCAGCTCGTGCTTGAGCTGGCGACCGAGCAGTCCGGCTATACGCTGCGCCACCTCGAGATTGCTCCACTCGCGCAGCCCCGTGATGTTGTAACGCCCGGCTCCGTTGCCGCCCAGGATTCCACCGGCCGTGATGATGGTATCGAACGCGCGGCACACGTCGCTCACGTGGATGTAGAACCGGGTAGACGAGTGCTTGCACGACGGGTCCGCGTGGATCTGCACGAGCTGGTCATTCAGCACCTTGTGCTTCACCAGGGGCACGAACTTCTCCGGATCTTGCCCGCTGCCAATGACGTTGGTGCACCGAACGACCACGATCGGGACGTCGAACGTGTTGGCCCACGCTGGACAGAGCAGCTCGGCAGCTGCCTTGGTCGCCGCGTACGGGTTCGCCGGGCTCAAGGCGTCGTGTTCAAAGAATTCGCGGCCCTCAGGAGCTGGCCCAAAGACCTCATCGGTCGACATGCACATAACCTTGCGGATCGGCCGCTTCCGTGCCCACTCGAGCAGGTTGAACGTGCCCACTACGTTGTCCTGAAGGTATTCGGCAGGGGAGACCACCGAGCGATCGACGTGGCTCGCAGCTGCCAGGTGCACGACGATATCGACTTCCCCGATGGCGCGGTCGACGTGGCCGTTGATGGCGCTGGCGAGGTCGTGGCGGACGAACTTGACGCCAGCGATGGAGTCGATGCGGCCAAGGTGGCCTGCACTGTCGAGGCGGTCGAGCACGACTACCTCGTGGCGCTGGGCGACGAGGTGTTTGACATAGTGGTGGCCGATGAAGCCGCAGCCGCCGGTAACGAGGTATCTCACGCCCCACCTCCCCGGTAAAACCTCACCTCAGGCAGCGGCACAATCCACGTACCCCGGTAGTCCTTCCAGCGTTCGCGTATCTCGCGCTCGAAGTTCCAGGAGGCGATGAGGATGAATCCTTGATGG
>CBFGRJ010000530.1:0-4279 GCA_965651135.1 uncultured Myxococcales bacterium | reverse complement strand
TTCGCGGAGACGTGACTCCATGCGACTGCCAGCTGGCGACCGCTAGACACTCGCCAGGTGGATCCCAACCGATTCCCCGGAGCGCAGAGAGCTGCACCGAACACGGAATGAGAGGCTCGATGTCTGAAGGGGTGTCAGTGTTACTGATTGGGTTCGCTCCCGCATACCCCCGCGCACGATACAGCGGGGCGAGCGTGGGAGGGGCTCGATGTCTGAAGGGGTGTCAGTGTTACTGATTTGGGTTCACGCGCGCATACCCCCCATGCGCAGCTGCACCGAACACGGGAGCGGATCGCGCGCTCATTCCGCCTCCTCGACCGTCAGTCTCAGGCGGAAATCGACGCAGCGGCGCCGCGGAGCAGTAGCCGGAATCACGCCGCGGCGTGGCTACGGTTCGTCGGGCAAGTCTTCGTAGACTTCGGAAAAGTCGCTCTGCGTTCCCGCCATCTAGGTTGTGGCAGGGCTACCGCCAACGCCGGCACGAACCTCTTGCGCAACAGGTTCCGCCTCGGGAAGCGTGACGGTGAAGGTCGTGCCAGAGCCCACCGTGCTTTCGACGGCGACGCTGCCCCCCATGGACTCTGCTAGATGCTTGACGATCGACAGTCCCAGGCCAGTGCCACCGAGGTCGCGGGAGCGACCGGTGTCGACCCGATAGAAGCGTTCGAACAGGCGGTGCAGGTGAGCTTTCGCGATGCCTGGTCCATTGTCTTGCACGACGATGCGGACGCGTCCTTCGGTCTCTGAGGCGTGCAAGTGCACCTGGGCACCTTCTCCCGCGTACTTGACGGCGTTGTCGACCAAGTTCATCAAGATGTGTTCCAGGGCGCGGGGGTCTGACCAGACCCTGGGCAGGCTGGAGCTGGCCTCGTATTTCAGTTGGACGCTGCGCCGCGCTGCTCGCTCGCGAAACAGGGTGGCCACCTGCGAGAACATTTGCTCGACGTCGACTGGTTCCGGATTCAGGCTGTACTTTTGTGATTCGATGCGCGACAGGTCGAGCAAGTCTTCGACGAGCCCCTGGAGCCGCTCGGCGTTGCGCTCGATGATGGCCATGAAGGTCGCCGCTGCTTTGGGGTCCGACTTGGCAGAAACCTGTAAGGTTTCTGCGGCCGAGCGAATGGCGGTCACCGGGGTTCTGAGCTCGTGCGACACGTTGGCGACGAAGTCTCGCCGCACCGACTCGAGGCGGCGAATTTCCGTGATATCGACGAAGACCGCGAACACTCCGCCTTTGGCTCCCTCGAGGCGAGCCGCTCGCACCAGGAGCTGTCGCGGCTTGAGCTCGGTACCCTCCAATTCGCGGGTCACGGGTTCGCTCGAGAGGGTCGCGCGCTCGAGCAGTTCTTTCAGCCCTGGATGGCGCACGGTCTGCTCCAGTTTCTTACCGATCACGTCCGGCGACAGCAGCAGCATCTCGCGCAACGCGGGATTCACCAACGCGACCCGCTGATCTTGATCGAGGAACAACACTCCTTCCTGCATGCCTTCCAGAATGCCGCTCAACCGGTCCCGCTCCGTCCTCAGCTCACTGAGCGACTGCGAGAGGCTGCTCGCCAGCGAATCGAGCGCGCGCCCCAGCTCGGCGTACTCGTCCAGGCCCTCCACGGCACTCCGAACCGACAGGTCGCCTTGGGCCAGAGCGCGCGCCGCCTCGGTCAGACGCAGCACGGTCCGCGATACGAGGTGCGCCGCCACGCTGGACAAGACCACGGCCAGCGCCAGCGCCAGCACCACGGCAACGCCGAGGACATTTCGCAGCGCCTTTGCCGACTCGTCGACTTGGGTCAACGGCATGGCCACGCGCACCACGCCGACGACTTCACCGCGCTGGCGCAAGGGTACCGCAACGTAGTGCATGCGCTGGTTGACCGTGCTCGACAATCTGCTGCTGCTGCCCACTTTGCCGGAGAGCGCGGCCACGATTTCGGGGCGCTGCTCGTGCTTTTCTACTCGCGGCAGCTCCGCCAGCGGGATCTCGGAATCGCCGAGGACATCACCCTGTCGTCGGATGAATGTCACCCGAGTATGCGCAATGGAGCCCAGTTCGTCGGCGAGCTCGTCCCACGCTTCCAGAGCACTGGGCTGCATGGGAAGCCGGGAGGCATTGGCGCGAGACAAAACGAGGTTGGCGCGAATCTCTAGCTCGTCTTGAATGCTCTTGGTGAGCTCCCGCTCCAGTCGCGCCCGGGAGTAGCCGTAAAAAACGAAAATCGACGCAAGGATCAGGCCGATTGAAACGGCGAATAGCTTCGAGCGGATCCCAAGCTTCAAGCGCCGGCCTCGTCCGGTGACCCGACGAATCGATAACCGACGCCGCGCACGGTCTCGACGTAGTCACGAGCTTTGTCGAGCTTTTCTCTCAGCCGTTTGACGTGGGTGTCTACCGTGCGCGTCGTGATGTCAGCCTGAATGCCCCACACGTCGTCCAACAAGGCGCTCCTGGTCTGCACCCGATTGCGACGGTCGTACAGCGTCAAGAGCAGCTTGAACTCCAGCGCCGTCAGCTCGACCTCCGTTCCGCCGACCCAAATGCGATGAGCATCGCGGTCGAATTTCAGACAGCCGAACTCGACGACCTCCGATTTCGCGCTCTCTGCAGCACCCGAACGCCGCAGCACTGCCTGAATTCTAAGCATCAGCTCGCGCACACTGAACGGCTTGGTCACGTAGTCGTCGGCTCCCAGCTCGAAGCCCACCACGCGATCGACCTCTTCACTCCGCGCCGTCAACATAATGATGGGGATTTCTCGGGTGTCGGGCGCGTCTTTGAGCATGCGACACACATCCGTCCCCGAAAGATCGGGAAGCATCAAATCGAGCAGGACCAGGTCGGGGCGCTGCTCACGAGCCAATCTGATGCCCTCGGCTCCAGCCTCTGCCGTTAGCGTTTCATGACCCGCTTGACTCAAATTGTAGTCGAGCACCTGTCGTAGATCGCTCTCGTCTTCGATGATCAGAAGTCTCGCCATTGCCGAACTCTGTTACCACGTAGCGCCTGGCTTGCCAGAACGCCTACCAGCTGCACACTCAGTTTTCCACGCGCGAGGTGCCGGGACGATGGATATTTGACGAGACAAGCGACTGGAGACTGGTCCCGTCGAAATTTGTGGCGTTTGTCGGATTGCATCACGGCCTTCTCAACCCGAGGGCGGAACCCCCGCGAAACGGTAGCCAATACCGCGAACTGTTTCGATGTAGTCACGAGCTCGGCCCAGCTTCTCGCGCAAACGCTTCACGTGCGCGTCGACCGTGCGCGTCGAAATGCGTGATTCGATGCCCCATACCTGCTCCAACAGCGAGCCGCGGCTTTGTACGCGATCGCGCCTTTCAAACAGGGTGACCAAGAGCTTGAACTCTAGGGCGGTCAGGTTGACTTCCTCCGGGCCGACCCATATGCGGTGTGCTTCTAGATCGATGCGCAGCCGCCCGAACTCGATAGTGCTACCGGCGGCATTGGGATTGGTGCGGCGCCTTAGGATGGCACGCACCCGTAGGACAAGCTCGCGCACACTGAACGGCTTCGTCACGTAATCGTCAGCACCGAGCTCGAACCCCACCACTCTGTCGATTTCTTCACCGAGTGCCGAGACAACGAGCACGGGAGTGCCGCGCAGCTCCTGATCATCTCTCAGCGCCCGACACACTTCGGTTCCCGAAAGATCGGGAAGCATCAAGTCCAACAGAACCAAGTCTGGTTTGATCTCACGAGCCAGGCGAAGCCCTTGACGTCCATCGCCGGCACTGACGACCTCGTGTCCCGCTAGCGCTAGATTGTATTCCATGACATTGCGAACATCAGGCTCGTCTTCAATGACAAGAAGTTTCGCCATGCGCGTTCGTATCGCCCTATTGTGACTCCCAAGTGGCGAATGCGTAGCAGATAGCCGAACCCTTGGAGGGCCAAGCCCCCAGGTTTCATGTCTCTTTCGTGATGCCCGTGACGAGCACGACGCAGAGTGGGCGATTGCGGTCACACCATTTTTGCGCCGACGCCACGGAAACGTCACGGACCGCCGGCACACTCCGCCATCTAAGTCGAACCATGGACCTCAATTCCTGGCAAAGCTCGACCACGGATCCGGTCAGGCGAAGGCGACTGCTCGCCGGCTATACGATCGGTGCATGCGCGGTCGCGGCTTTCGCAACCTTCATCACTTTGACCGCCTCCGGGGTAGTGCAGGTTCTCGAAGAAGAAGAAATAGTTGACGTGACCTTCGCAGAGGAACCCGAACCGGAGCCAGAGCCCGAACCAGAGCCCGAACCAGAGCCGGAACCC
>CBFGRJ010000529.1:0-4300 GCA_965651135.1 uncultured Myxococcales bacterium | reverse complement strand
CTCCAAAACGAAGGTCGAGTCAGGGCTATAGAGCTGGGGGTTTGCGTTGGTGTTTCGGGTGGACGACGGGGCAGACAATTTCGTCGTGCCGGTCTGACATTCATGACGGTTTCGTGTCTCCCGCGGGGTTGCGCCGACGTTTCCTCGACGTTTCTCGGTTCGGTGCCGAAACACTGGCCCACTCGCGCCTTGCGGTCGAAGTGATGGACGCTCAAGAGTTGCGGAAGCTGCTGGTGTCGATCTTGTACTTAGCGGCTTTGTAGCGGATGACGCGCTCCGAGGTGCCGAGCGCTCGAGCGGCTCGCGCGACATTGCCGCGCTCGCTGGTGAGCGCTTCGCTGATCATGCGCCGCTCGAGATTGGCGACGGCTTCACCCAACGTCAATCGGCGAGCAGAAGGGGCTTCGGCCGAACGCAGCGCTTCCGGCAAATGCATTTCGCGAATGACGGAGCCGTCGCACACCACCACTGCGCGCTCGATGACGTTTTCGAGCTCACGAACGTTGCCTGGCCAGTCGTATTGCGTCAAAAGATCGATGGCAGCGCTCGAAAGGCGAGTCGCCTTACAGGAGTGCTCAGTGGCGTATTTCGCCAGAAAGTACTCGGCCAAGGCCGGAATGTCCGCGCGCCGGTGGCGTAGCGACGGGAGCGTGATGCTGAACACGTTCAGGCGATAGTAAAGGTCCTCGCGAAACGTACCGTCGGCGACCGCTTTCTCCATGTTCTTGTTGGTGGCCGTAATGATGCGCACATCCGTGCGCAGCGTGTCCGTGCCTCCCAAGCGTTCGAACTCCCTGGACTGCAAGACGCGCAGCAGCTTGGCTTGCGTGGTGAGCGTGATCTCTCCGACCTCGTCCAAAAAGAGGGTCCCGCCCTCCGCCAACTCGAAGCGGCCTTTCTTGCGAGAATGCGCCCCCGTGAACGCGCCGCGTTCATGACCGAATACTTCCGACTCGAACAAGGACTCGGGCAGCGCTGCACAATTGACCTTCACGAACGGCATGTGGGCGCGTGGTGAGTTGGCGTGAATGGCCTGAGCCACCAGCTCTTTGCCGGTGCCCGATTCGCCTCGGAGCAGCGCGGTGGCGTTGGTGCGCGCCACCTGCCCGATTTGCTCGTAGATCTGCCGCATGGCGGCACTCGAGCCGATCATGTTGGCGTACTCGAACACCGTACGCCGAGTGTTGGGCTCGCCGGTGGGAGGAGGCTGCTCGCGGGACGCGGGCTGCTTGGCACTACCGAGCGAGCCCGCGACCAGAGCCGCGATCAGGCCAACCAGATAGATGCGCTCGGCGAAGCTCGAGTGCGCGGGGCTGCGAAAATACGCCGAGAGCGCGCCGACGACTTTGCCTTTGCTGCGGACGGGCAGGGCGACAAGGCACCAGGGGAGCTCGGCCCATTCGACGGGATCCGCCAGTTCGGACAGCGCCATCGGGTCTTGCCGGACGGCGGGGATCACCATGGGTCTAGCGTTTTGATACACGCGGCCCGCGACTCCACCGGCGCGGCTCGGCAGAAACTGTTCCGTCGATACTCCGTAAGTCGCGGTGACCCGAAGCTCAGCGGACTCGGAATCGACGAGAAACAACGCTGCTCGTCCAATGCCCGCATGGCGGTCGAAAGCTTCCATGCCCTGCGAGAAACCCTCGGCAAGCGCTGCGCTGGCCAGGGCTTGCTCGAGCAGGGCAGCCGCCAGCGTGTGGCCTGCCGAGGCGCGGGGCGGCTTATCGGTCGAAGGAGGCAACCCGGGAATGTTGACGGCGCCGATCGCTGGCATCGACAGAACGATGCCTTAGCCAGTCTTGCGGCAATGTTTCGAGGATGTGGCGAGGACGTTTGTAACGCGAGGTCAGATCCACACGGGGACCAAGGTGCGACGCTGGACTACCGAGCTCGTTCGTCCACTCACTTGAAGTCGTAGCCGAACTGAAGCTCGAAATAGTGCATGGGTTCGCCCGCCACGTCGGCGTCGACGCTGTCGCTGGTCCAGTGGTCGTCGTTGGGCAGAAAGATGGCGTACATCCCCCGAACACTCGCACCGGCACCGAAGGCGTAGAGGACATTGGTGTCAATTTCACCGCCCATGCTGCTGTCGATACCCGCAGGGGTCTCCAAACGGCTGAAGTAATGGGCGTCGAGCGACAGTTTCAGCGGTTCGACGGGCGAATACTGCAGATGAAGCACCCCGCTTGCAATGTTTGTGCGTCCCCCGACGATGTCCGCAAACCCGAGAAACTTATGTGCGGTTGGGTAGAGTTGATTCCAACCTTCGGCCTTGTCCGTGGTGGCTGGATCGTCTCCTGAGGCAATCAGCCCCTCCACCGCCAGCCTCAACCCTTGGGCTGGAGCAACCCCGAGCTCTGCGTCGGCTTGATAGGCGAACTTGTCGCGAGCGGAGGGCTCGGGCGAGGCAAAGGTTGGATTGACAGGTGACTTGCCGAACTGGATGCCCGCCTCCAGTCTATAGTCCATTGGGGCGAGCTTGCCTTTGACCCGGGCGCCCAATGTCAAATCATTGGCGGGTTCCAGCTCTCCCACGATGCTGGTGGTGGAATCGGTCGGATCGGTGAGTGTGACGTCCTCATTTCGGGCCACCGAGTCGCCCAAAAAGTAGATGTCGAGCTCCAGCCCTTCCGAAATGGCCGGCCCAAGCCCTGCGTAGATACCCCAGAAGTAACGATCGCCCTGGATCGGCTCCTGAGTGATCAGCCGGCCCTCGCTGATGAGGGTCCCGAAGACGTCCACGTAGTACGCGCTACCTGCCGGCGCGAGATGTAGTCGTGCCCCGTTGAAGGCGCGCGCCGACTCGTTCCAACCCAGGTTGCCAATCACTAGAGCATCTCCGTAATCCATCATGAAGCGACCAGCATCGACGTGACCATTGGCGCCGCCTACTCGAGCAAAGCCTTCGTAGAGCACGATGCCGGGGTGATCGCCGACGGTATCCGCGGCGCCGACTTCGCCCATCGTGTAAGCGGCCTGTGGCGCGAAGGTTGCCGAGGCAGACATCCCGTTGCCCAGATCGACCGGGGTCGTCGAGACGACGAGCCTGGCGCGCGACACCAGGTAGTCGCCTTCGCGATGCAGTCGAGGGTGCGTGAGGCCATGCTCGGCATAACCAGAACGAAGCTCATAGCGCGTCCAGAACGAGCCCCCGAGCTTGAGAGGCAGCTGCGGCGCCGGCGCTAAGGGTGCTGCAGGCTCTGGCGGTGGCTCGACCATGGGAGGCGCGGCCACAGGGGGCGGCTCGGTGGCAGGGCGCTCTTCGGAGGTAGGGGGTACGGTTGGGGCGACCGTGGCGGGTGGTAGAGCCGTCGGTGCCGCATTCATTTGTGGGGGAGGGCTTTCTTCGACCTCGGACCCAGGCGCTGGGGCTTCTTGCTCTGGAGTTGCTTCTGGAGCAGGCGCTGGAGCCGCGGGCTCGGGAGCCGCGGCATCGACGGGTTCGGGTTGCGCATGCAGGGTTGGCGCGACGAGTGTGGAGGCTAGGGGAAGCAAAAGCGGAGCGCAGGGAGACAAGACCGTGAATTTCATGAGGGGACCTGATAGCGAGGACTGAAGTTAGGGGACGGTTAACATGAGTGTTTTGCCAGGGGGAGCGACAAGTCGCGCGTCGCCAGCAAACTCGCTGAACGCTTGTCATTTCATCGGGCCGACTCGTCGCCTCCGTAGGTTTCCGGAGCAGCACATCGAGCGAGCATCGCAATCGACGTGCCAAGGCACGAGCAGCCTGCTTATAGCTTGCGAAACCCGTGCTGCTTCGAAACGGCGAAACGGGCGCGATACCCGCGGGACGCGCACGTGTTACGCCGCCGCGAGGCGTGACTGACACGAATGATTCATGCGGGTGCAAACGTGGTGTTCCGACTCAGGGTCAACCTGGGCTGGGAAGGACAGGGCCGTGACGCCGGCTCGGTTGCGAACGGAAACGGGTGCGAAAGACCATCTCGTAGGCCCGAAGAAGCGCCGAAACCCTGGCAGCGATCCTGGAATCAACACCAAGAGGCGACCGCTCTGGCGTGGGCGTTGGTGGTGCGGCAAACTCGCTGACACTAGGAGGATGCTTCATGCTTAGGATGGAGAGGGTGATGCGTTGGGGCCCAGAGTGGGGTGTGGGGCTGGCGCTGGGAATTGCCTGCATCGGTTGCGGAGATACGGAAAGAAACAAGAGCGATGGACCTGCGGGCGCAACCTCGACGGAAGGTACGGGCGGCTCGATGGGTTCCGGTGGGGGCGCGAGCGGAGGCGCTGCAGGCAGCGGAGGTGGTAGCGCTACGGCGTCCGGTGGATCGAGTGGGGC
>CBFGRJ010000528.1:0-4312 GCA_965651135.1 uncultured Myxococcales bacterium | reverse complement strand
CGACGAATACGACGAGGTTTTCGGCGAGCGTGAGGTCAGCGGCGAGCTTTTGGTGCGCCGAAGCCTCACGATCGTCGATGGGGCTCTCAAACGTATCAACGCTCCGCAGGGCAATTTCGTCTACACGCGTCGCACGGGCTGGGTCCGGCTCGAGGCGAACGCGCTCAAGTTGGGCGGCGGTCAGGGCAGCGCGCTCCGAGCCGAAGGGCATCGAAGGCCCGGCAAGCTAGGCATTGGTGAAGAGCTGATCTCGGGTGACGACAAGCATCTGAGAGAAATCACCGCGCTGATAGACAAGCGCCAATTCGAGCTCATCACGCGTCCCGATTCCGGGCTCGTGGTGATCCAGGGCGGTGCCGGCAGCGGCAAGACCACCATCGGCCTGCATCGGCTGGCGTATCTGGCCTTTCAGGACAAGCGGCGCTTCCGCCCAGACCGCATGCTGGTGGTGGTCTTCAACGAAGCGTTGGCTCGCTATATCTCCCAGGTCTTACCCGCGCTCGGCCTGACCGGCGTGGCCATCCGTACCTACGAAGACTGGGCGGCCAGGCTGCGAGCCACGCACCTGCCGATGCTGCCGCGGCGCTACAGCGACGAGACCCCCGCGCTGGTGACCCGCCTCAAGAAGCACCCGGCGATGCTCAAAGCCGTCGACGAGCGGGTCGCCCTCGAAGAAACAAAAGTCGAACAGGCTCTATTGCGAGCTGTCGCTCAGGAAGATCCCGGCGTTCGCGAGGCGGCGAGCCGTGCGTGGTCCGGCACGCGCTCGCGCCCCACGACCCACCGCTTGCACGCGCTATCGCGTTGGGTCGAGGGTAGCGGCAAGTCCTTGTCGACCGATGCTCGAGTAGCCCTGGAGCGTACGATTCGCGAGGGCCTGACCCGGGTTGCCGACGTGGTGGTGATTTGGGCGGAGCTCTTGAGCGACCGTGCTGCGCTCGGCGCCGCCTTCGCAGCGCACGCACCCGGAGAGTTCAGTGAGGCTGCGCTCGACCGCGCACACAAGTGGTGTGCCTCGCAGGCCGCCCTGGCCATGCTCGAAGCCGAAGAACGCGTGGAACGCGGCATGCCGCCACGCAGTCCCAAGCAGCGTCAAGCCCAAGCGCCAGATGCCGACCACGACTACGGGCACGACTACGCGCACTCTGGAGTCGACGGCATCGACGTCGACGAGGGCGCAGCGCTGGATCGTGAAGACGACACGCTGCTCTTGCTCTTGATCCAAAAACTGCGCGGCCCGCTGAGGCGCGGTCAAAACACCAAGGAGGCGCTCGTTTACGAGCACGTGCTGGTCGATGAAGCTCAGGACCTCAGCCCGGTCGAGACCGCCGTCGTTCTTGGAACCGTGAGCCGCGGGCAGAGTGTGACGCTCGCCGGAGACGTGGCGCAGCGCCTGCACATGGACAACGGCTTCACCAGCTGGAACGGACTGCTCGGAGAGCTCGGGCTTTCCCACGTCGCCGTCGAGCCGCTGCGCTTGAGCTATCGCTCGACCGCTGAAATTCTCGACTTCGCGCGCGCGGTGCTGGGTCCGCTGGCCCCGGTCGATTTGCCGGAAGCCACACGTTCCGGGGCCCCCGTCGAGCTGTTCGCCTTCGCCCATAGCGGCGAAGCCGTAGCGTTCCTCAGCGAAGCCTTACGCGACTTGATGCATAGCGAGCCACGCGCCTCAGTGGCCGTGATCGCCAGGTTCCCCGAACAAGCCGACCTGTTCTATCAGGGGCTGAAAACCGGTGAAGTGCCTTATCTCAGGCGCGTGGCCGACCAAGATTTCCCGTTTCGACCCGGCGTGGACGTCACGGACGTGCGGCAGGTCAAAGGATTGGAGTTTGACTACGTGATTCTGGTCGAGGTATCCGAAGCGGGGTATCCGGCCGATGAAGAATCTCGCCACCTTCTGCACATCGCGGCGACGAGAGCCGCGCACCAGCTCTGGGTCTTGTGCAGCGGGCGGCCCAGCCAATTGCTGCCGGAGTCACTTCGCGAGCGTGCCTACTGAAAGCCTGCGCGCCGGGCTCAGCGCCGCCACCCTGCTCTTGGGGCTCTGGTCGAGTACCGCGTGCAGCGCCGGCTTAACCCCTGCCGTCGGCGCCTCGGAGATCAAGTCCGACGGCTCCGAATCCGTGCACCACGACGCTTCCCCAAAGCATGCCGCTCGACCCGTACCGCCCGACGTGGTGGCTCGCTCCGCGCTGCCCTTTCGTACGCTCGACGCAAGTACCGGAGAGCTGCTCGCCCCGGCCGAGTTCTTCGACACGCTCGCCGAACGAGACGCGATTTGCGTTGCCGAACAGCACGACAACCCGCACCACCACTTCGCGCAGCTCTACGTAATCCAAGAGGTCGCGCAGCGGGCCGCTACCACCGGGCGTGAGCTCGGCCTGGGGCTCGAAATGTTCCAGACCCCGTTCCAAGGCCAGCTGGACGACTATTCGGCGGGAAAGATCGACCAAGGCGAGCTCCTCGAGAAGAGCCAGTACTCGGAACGCTGGGGCTATCCCTTCGCCTTCTATGCCCCACAGATCGACCATGTGGTCCAGCGGGGTGGAGCCTTGGTCGCCCTGAACGCCCCCAGAGAACAGGTCAAGCGCGTGGCGCGCGAAGGGTTCCAAGCGCTGTCGCCCAGGGAGGAGCGGCTGCTTGGAGGCTACGACCTGCACGACGAAGCACACCGGGCGCAGTTCGACGAGCTCATGAAAGATCATCCCCACGACGCAGGTTCGATCGACCAGCTCTATGCAGCGCAGGTGCTTTGGGACGAGAGCATGGCGCAAGCGGCCAGCGAGTGGCTGGGTGAGCGTCAACCCGCTCGACAGCTGGTGATCTTGGCCGGAGCCGCCCATTGCCACGACTCGGCCATCCCGAGCCGCCTCGAGCGGCGTCTGAAGGCCGATGTGGTCAGCGTCAAGCCCGTGGTACTCCAGAATGCCGACGCCCCCACCGAAGAGCTTTTGGGACACCTCGAAGGCTACGACTACGGCTTTTTCATGAGCCCCGAGCCCTGAGCCCAAGAAAGACGAGTAACCGGCTCGCCACGCACACCGTAGGCTCTACAATTCATGCAAGAGTCTCCGAGAAACGTGGCCAAGCAGGATCACCCCGCCGAGCAGCATGCCCATCCAGCGCTCGAACGCCTGAAGTCGAGGCGCGATTTGTTGCGATCGGCCGCAAACGGTACGCTGGTTGTCGCGTTCGGCGGGTTGTACGCGCTCAGCGATGCACTGACTCGTGAGGCTCAGGCCGCCCAGCGCGCCGACGGCCGGCCGCGCCTGCCGCCGGGCCAGCGCGTGATCAGCGCTTTGAAACCCATGGGCGGAGAGCCAGGCGACCCACGCAGGAGCCACTTTCGGCTAAAGATTCACGGCGAGGTCACCACACCGCTGACCTTGGACTTCGCAGGGTTGTTGCGGCTGCCGCAGGTCACGCAAACCTCGGACGTGCATTGCGTCACGTCTTGGTCCGTGCTCGACGCGCGCTTCACGGGCGTCCGAGTGAGCGAGCTCGCCAAACGCGCCGGCGTCAAGCCGACCGCTCGCCACGTGATCTTCGAAGCAGCTCATGGGTACACCGCCAACGTGCGCCTCGACACCGCCATGGCACCCAACACGCTGGTGGTGCACGAGCTTTCGGGCAACGCCTTGCCTCGCACGCACGGCGGTCCCGTGCGCGCCTTAGTGCCGGACTTGTACTTCTGGAAAAGCGCCAAATGGCTCACGGGTATTCGCTTCGTGCGGCACGACGAGCCCGGCTACTGGGAAACCCGCGGCTACCACAATCATGCAGATCCTTGGAAAGAAGAACGCTACGCCTAGTCGTAGTAAGCTGGCGTGGCGAGCCTGGTTGCGCGCGCTGCACCGCGACGCGGGCTACCTGGCTGTAGGGCTCACGTTCGTGTACGCCCTCTCCGGGTTGGCGGTGAATCACATAGCGGACTGGGATCCGAATTTTACGCAAGTCGATCGCACTCACCAGCTCCAGGGTCCATTCCCAGCAGACGAACGCGAAGCGGCTCGTCATACGCTGGCAGCGCTCGGTCAATCGTCGCCCCCCGAAGACGTCTACCGTGTGGGTCCCAACGAGATCGAAATCGTAGCCGAGAGCGTCACCTACCATCTCGACACCCAAAGCGGCACCGTACGAGAAGAAGGTCAAAAGCCGCGATTCTTGCTGCGTATCGCCAATTGGCTGCACCTCAATCGCGGCAAGCGCGCGTGGACCTACATTGCGGATGCCTACGCGGTTTTCTTGCTGTTCTTGGCTAGCTCCGGGCTGTTCATGAATAGTCCGGCGTAGTGATGCCAGACACGCTGCT
>CBFGRJ010000527.1:0-4377 GCA_965651135.1 uncultured Myxococcales bacterium | reverse complement strand
CGTGGCCGGAATCGCTCGGGGACGGGACGATGCGATGTCGAAAACCAGCAAAAGGATTGGGTGAGCAGGGGAATGTCTGAGCGATACGTCCTTGGCCCCATGCAAGCGGGCATGTTCTTTCAGAGTCTGCTCAGCTCGGATCAAGCCTCCGACGACACGGGCTTCGACATCGAGCAGCTGTCTCTTCAATTCAAAGAACCCCTCGACCAAGAAGCGATGCGCAACGCTTGGTCCCTGGTGGCCGCACGCCACCCCATCTTGTCCACCAGCTTTCATCTGGATGGTTCGAGCGAGCCCGGTCAGATCGTCCAGCAGGGCGTAGTCGTGCCGCTGGAAGTGGCAGACTGGTCCCGCTACAACGACGACGAGGCGCAAAGAAGGCGACGCTACGAAGATTTTCTGCGCGCCGACAGGGCCAGGGGCTTTGCTCTCGACACGCCACCGCTGCTTCGCGTGACGCTGATCCAGCGCGGGGACGGGACGACGGAACTGGTCTGGACGTTCCACCACATCATTTTGGACGGCCGCTCCTTCGCATTGGTGCTGAAGGACGTGATGTTGGCCTACGCTGCATTGGTGCGCGGCGCCCCCGTCGAGCTCGACCCAGCACCGCGGCCCTATCGCGATTATATCGAGTGGCTCGGCACGCTGGATCTCGACAACAGCCGGAATTTTTTCCGACAGCTTTTGGCGGGTAAGTCCACTCCGACCCCATTGCCGTGTGCAGAGCCTGTCACGCGACCCCTGTCGGCGCGGGGCTATGGGGAATGGGTCCAGCGCGTCCCCCCGCAGACAGTGGCGAGCATGCGCGCTCTGGCCAGCAGCAGTCAAACCACGCTGGGCACGGTAGTCAACGCGGCCTGGGCCGTGGTGCTCGGTCGGTTCACGGGCGACGAAGACGTGATTTTCGGCTCGACGCGTGCGTGCCGCCGTTCTGCGCTAGGTGGCGATGCCCAAGACATGGTGGGGCTGTTCATCAACACGCTCCCGCTACGAGCGCGTTTGGGCGAGGGGCGTTCGGTGGCCGATCTGCTCCAGAACCTGCGAGCTCAGGTGGTGGCGCTGCGCGATCACGAACACACACCGCTCGCTGAAATCCAGGCGGTCAGCGAGCTTCCTCGCGGCACCGCGCTATTCCAGTCGCTGGTCATGTTCGAAACCCAAGAACTCGGTCAAATGCTGCGAGCCAGCGGCATACCGCTCTTGGCGGACTGCTCGCCACATTTGCACGAGCAACCCTCGCTTCCTCTCAATGTCACCGTATTCGACGGCGAGCATTTCGAGATACGCATGCTCTACGACCGAAAGCGTTTCAGAGAGCCCGTCGTACGCCGCCTGGCGGAATCGATGAGCGTGGCGCTGGGAGAGCTCGCGGTCGATGTCGGGCGGCCCGTGCACGAGGTCGAGGTCCTGCCCGACGCAGAGAAGCAACGCGTCGTGTTCGAGTGGAACGCGACCGAGCGCCCCTTCGGCGACCACGTATGCATTCACGAGGGCTTCGAAGCGCAGGTCGCGCGGCAACCCGATGCGGTCGCCGCCGAAATGAACGGCGAAACCCTCAGCTATCGTGAGCTCGAACGGCGCGCCAATCGCTTGGCTCACGCACTCAGAGCGCGCGGAGCTCGGCCCGGTGTCTACGTCGGCATCTGTCTTACCCGTGGCCTGAGCTTGGTCGTCGCGCTCTTGGGCGTCGCCAAATCCGGTGCTGCGTACGTTCCCCTCGACCCGCAGTATCCCGAGGACCGCTTGGCCTTCATGCTCGCCGATACGGAGGCCATTCTGGTCGTGACCGAGCAGCAGCACAGCGGGCTCTTCGAGGCGCCCAAGCTGGTGCTCGACGGCGACGACGCGCAAGACGTCGAAGGTATGCCTGCAGAGCGACCCGCGCGCCTCTCCGGGCCCGGTGACGTTTGCTACGCCATCTTCACGTCTGGCAGTACGGGAATTCCGAAAGGCGTGGTGCTGACCCATCGCGCGGTGGTCAACACCTTCGAGTGGGTGAGCCGAACCTTCGAGGTAGGGCCCGGTGACCGCCTGCTGTTCGTTACCTCGCCCTGCTTCGATCTGTCGGTGTATGACACGTTCGGGGCGCTCGCCGCAGGAGCTACGGTCGTGGTGGCGAGTGAAGAGCGCCTGAAGGACCCTCAGGCGCTGGCCGACAGCATCGTTTCGGAAAAGATCACGATATGGGACTCTGCACCCGCCGCGCTACAACGCCTGGTCAGCTTTTTTCCCAAGCACGCCCCCGAGGCCGGCCTGCGTTTGGTGATGCTGAGCGGCGACTGGATTCCGGTTGCGTTACCCGATCAGATCCGTCAGGTCTTCGCGCGCGCCAAAGTCATGAGTCTGGGAGGCGCAACCGAGGCCGCCATCTGGTCGAATTGGTATCCCATCGGCGTAGTCGATCCGGAATGGACCAGCATTCCCTACGGTAAGCCGATTCAAAACGCTCGTTACCACGTGCTGGACACCAACCTGAACGTGGCGCCCGTCGGAGTTTCGGGCGACCTCTACATTGGTGGCGTTTGCCTGGCAGAAGGCTATTTGAGAAGGCCGGAGCTGACTCGAGAGCGCTTCATCGCCGATCCGTTCAGACCCGGCGAGCGGCTGTACAAGACCGGCGACTTGGCTCGCTACTTCGAGGACGGCAACCTCGAATTTCTGGGACGCGCGGACTTCCAAGTCAAAATACGAGGCTACCGCGTCGAGATGGGAGAGGTGGAAGCCGTGACCGCCAATCTGGAGGGCGTGCGGGAAGCGGTATGCACCGCCTTCGTGGATGCCTCCGGCCAGAAGTCGTTGGTGGTCTACGTCATCGTCGAACAGGGAGCGAGTCTCGACGCGGCCGCGATCAAAGCGGGCGTGGCGGCGAAGTTGCCTGACTTCATGGTCCCGTCGTACGTCGTCTTTCTCGAAAAGATGCCGCTGTCGGCCAATGGCAAGGTCGACCGTAAAGCGTTACCGAGCCCGACCGCGACAACGGATCAACAAGCCTACGTCGCACCGCGGAATAGCTTGGAGCAGAAGGTTGCTGAGGCTTGGGAGGAGCTCTTGGGTCGCAAGCCGATTGGCATTCGAGACAATTTTTTCGAGCTCGGAGGCCATTCTCTCTTGGCGGTGATGCTCGTCTCGCGGCTCAAGGCGTCTCTCGGGCTGGAATTTCCCCTGGCCTACATCATGGAGGAACCCACCATCGAGGCGCTCGCAGAGCGTTTGCGGGGCCCTTCGAGCGTCCCGGGGGCGATGAAGCACCTGGTGCCGTTGAACCAGAGCGGGTCGCTGCCACCGCTATTCCTGTGCGCCGGTGCCGGCGGCTACGGCTTCATGTACCAACAGCTGAGCTCCTTGCTGGGCCCATCACAACCCGTTTACGTGCTGCAGGCCGTCGGCTCCAGGCGTGAGAGCGATATCGGCAACTACAGCATCGAGCAGATTGCGGAGATCTACGAGCGCGAAATTTTACCCGTCAGCGGCAGCGGGCCGATCGTATTCGCCGGTTACAGCTTCGGCGCCCTGGCCGCGTTCGAGCTCGCCAAGCGTTTCCGAGACAAAGGGTGTTCGATCGCGTGCTTGATCTCGTTCGATGGTTTTGCACCGAGGTTCCCGCGGCTATTGCCGATTCACAAGCGCGTCGTCTCGCATTTGAACGCGCTCAAACACGCGGACATGGCAGGGCGCCGCGAGTACATGGCGCGCCGTTGGAGCAACGTGAAGCGTCGAGGGCTCAAGCTTTTGGGACGTGACCGAACCGACACCAAGATTGATTCGGCCGACGCCAAGCTGAACACGCACATCAGCCGCCTGGAAGCCAGCTTGTGGACGGCTCAACGCAGCTACGATCCGCCGTATACGCTGAATTGTCCGCTGCTGCTCTTCAAGTGTGAAAACCCGGAGCAATGGGTGGGCAGCGAAATGGACGACCCGCTCTACGGCTGGGAAACCTGTATCAACGGGCCCATCAGCACCGTGACCTTGCCCGGTGATCACTTGAACCTATTCGAAGGAGACAATCCCAAGCTCATGGCAGAGGCCATCGCTCGGCAGCTTCGGATGGGGACCTTGCAGCGTGAGACTGCGTAAAGCGCTGGTGCTGGGAGCGCTGTGCCTAGCTACGGTGGTTGGGGCAGCAGTCGCCTACAAGGTGGCCTTGCGCGGCTACAATGCGAACAAGCTGGCACAGCTCGAAGGGCTGCACGCCTACGACAAAGACGCCGACGCCGAGCGGTTATTGACCCAAGCGTTGGAGCAAGCCAGGGTGCGCAAGCAACGCGTCCTAGTCATTTTGGGTGGGGATTGGTGCAAGTGGTGTTTGACCCTGGACCAATCGCTGGCGAGCGACCCGGCCCTGAACGACTACCTGTGGGAAAATTTCGGGCT
>CBFGRJ010000526.1:0-4382 GCA_965651135.1 uncultured Myxococcales bacterium | reverse complement strand
AAGTTCGGATACATGTCCCCCGAACAGGTCCGAGGACGCAGCGTCGACAGACGCAGCGACGTTTTTTCGTTGGGCGTGGTGCTGTACGAGCTCACCACGGGCCGCCGGCTCTTCCGCGGCAGACACGACGTCCACACGCTACAGCTGGTGGCTTCAGCCGATATTCCCAGCCCGTCGTCGCTCGACCCCAACTACCCTACCGTTCTCGAAGGGATTGTGATGAGGGCACTCGAGCGCCGCGTCGAGCGCCGTCATCCGACTGCCGCAGCCTTGGAGGAGGACCTCCGCGAATTCCTCAGCGCCGAGCGTGTCCTCGTTCCAAGCTCGGGTGTCGCTGGGTTGCTCAAGCGAGTCGTCGGCCCGCGCATTACGCAGCGCCGTACGGCGCTCAACCAGGCTCTTGCCGTGCTCGAGCGCTCGGAAAAGATCACCGAGCCCGAGCTGCCGCGCGCCGTCGAGCAGCCCGAGCCTGGCGATAGCAGCGTGTCGTCGTTGTCTCAAATGAGCCCTCTCACGCGCACCTCCTGGCCGGATGCGAAAAGCAGCTGGCCAGCGCCGCTCGTGCTGGTGCTCATGCTAGCGGCCATTTCGAGCTACTTGGTGTACCAAAGCCAACGCGCGCTGGCCCCACCACCCGCCACCGCAAGCGCTCGGCAGCAGACCCCTGCTCCATCAGCCATCGCTGTGCCCGTAAAAGCATCGCCTCCCACGCCAAGCGCAACCTCTACGCTGCCGCTCATCAAAGTCGAGGACTTGGAGGTCGAAAAGCGCTTCGCTCGGGAGCAGGCCGAGCCACGCGCCCCCAAGTTACGGCACCACAAGCGCCCTTAGCCCTGTGACTCAGCAGCCAGAAAGTCGCGGGCCGCCGGCCGTACAAATGTCGTATCGAGTAGGGCATAAGGCGACATTGTTCATGAGGCCTTCGTTAATTGCAGCGCTTCTGCCCGGCGTTGCGCGTTGGGACATCTGTCCGCCACTCGACCGGCCAATGACGACTTACCACACCGTTCGTTGAGCATTTTTGTCATCACCAGTAGAATGCGCGGAGTTTAGGAGGTCTCCGTTATGCGTTTCACCCATATTAGCCTCGCAACAGGGGCCTTGACCGCAATGCTGATGATTTCGGGAGTGTGTTCTGCCGAAGAAGGTGAGCTTCAGTTGGGCTTGGCCACTCCTTTCTTGGAGTACGAGAGCATGGATGCCGAGATCGAATTCGCCAACACGACGACCGACCTGGAGGCATCGGGCTTGACATGGGGGCTACGCCACGAAGTGGCCGGTGAGCTGGGCTATGGCGTGACTCCCAATATCGTCATCGGTGGCCTGTTTCAGCTTGGCGGTACCTCCTCGGAGGAACAAATCGAAGACGCACCCGAAACCGAGTCGAGTGAGTGGGGATTTTTCCTTGGACCAAAGTTCGACTACATGTTTCTCCCGGGCGACAAAGTCCAGCCGTTCATAGGCGCGGTGCTCGGGATAGCCCATGCAAAAGAAACCGAAGGAGATGTCGAAACATCGTTCACGGCATTTCAAATCATGGGACGTGCCGGCGTTCGAGCCTTCGTCACCAACGGCTTCAGCATCGATCCTTCATTGGCGATAGCCTACCTCACCGGATCTGGAGAGATCGACAACGACAACCTTACTGCAGATCTCAGCGGCTCGGCGTTTCAGGTCGGCGTCCTGCTCGGGATTTCAGGTTGGCTCGACTAGTGGTCAAGGCCCTTCGGCTTCGATCCTAGCGAGCACCGCTCGCACGTCGACGCGCCGCGTGTAGCGGATCACGTTGGCATTGACGGGTAGCTCGTGCTCGCTGCAGCAACGCTTTTCGTCCAGGCACAAGATCAGGCGCTCGATCGCGGCGCTGCGGAGCTGAGCCAGCTTGTTGGTCAGGTAGTCTCGTGTCCAGTAGCCGGCGATCTCTAGGTACCAGCGGCGTTCGGGAGCATGACGATGCCGCAGCTCGAAATCCGGGAAAATCAGACCGCGCCCGACGGCGATCGGCTCCGGCTCTCGAATCAGCTCCCAATCGGGAGCACACCGGGCAAAGTCGCGAGCGAAGTCTCGTTCCAGCCGGCTATCGTAGCGCTCGAGCTCGCGACCCGCGGGGATCGGATCGCCCGACCTGACGGTGAGCCTGAGCGGCGCTGCGCGCTCCGAAAGCAAGCACTCAGCCGAAACCTCGTAGTGCTGACACCAGGCGATACGCGGGACGAGCGAGGCCAACGCGCGCCCGTAGATCTTGGTGAACCGAAACAACGCCAGCGGACCGGAAACATGGATCGCCACCGCTTCGAGGTCCTTCTCGGCCAGGGCGTCGAGCCCCGACTCGAGCAACCCCTGCTTTCGCGACACGCCGGCCGGAAGGCGTTCGATCACACAGATGAGGCCCACCAACTTCGCATGCCGAACCAGCGCCCGGACTCGCCCCAACGCCACGATGCGCACCTCACGAGCCCGGGCCAGCAGACCGCCGATCATGGTCAGGTTCACCTGTTCGGCGAGCCGCGCTGGACACAGCTCTTGCGGCAACTCTCCCAACAGGCGCTCACTGGCGAGGTCGGCGAATAGCGCGCTTTCGAGCTGAGCCGCACTCACTCCAAGGGCCGTTGCGGCTTCGCTGAGCACGGAGCTCCGGCTTTCGTTGCCCCGTTCGGTGGCCAGACTGAAGACAGCACGCCGCGCTTCACGCGGCGGCAGCGCGGCACGTTCGCGCAACGAGCACATCTTGTCGAGCACGTGCCGGGCAATCTTCAGCTTGTGCTTGGGCGCGGGGACCGACAGGGGCTCGGTGAGGCGCTGCCGTAGCTCGCTCTGCTTCTTGTCGGCGTAGCGAGAGTATTCGTCGAGGAGCGCCCGCAGCCACACGTGATCGCGCTCCGTCACGTAGTTGACGACGAGCCCATCTTCGTGCACGCGCACACTACGCTGACAGAGCGCTCGTGGTAGCAAGGGCGCGCCTCCTTTCCAGAACCTGCCGGGCCTCACTGGTGGCAAGGGTGACCAGCTCGTAGACGATAGCTCGCTTGCCAGGGACCGGACGCAGCAGGCGTCCGACTCGCTGTACGTGCTCGCGCTGCCCGAAGGTGCCACCCACGATAATGGCCACATCGGCGTCCGGAACGTCGATGCCCTCGTTGAGCACCCGCGCGCTCACCAACGCTTTGAGCTCACCTGCGCGAAAGGCGTCGAGCGCCTGCTCGCGCTCGCGTCGCTTGATCTCACAGGTGATCGGCATGACCAAGTGTTCGCGAGCAATGGCGTAGGCAGCCTCGTTGTTGGCAGTAAAGATCAGCACGCGCGACTGCCGGTGCCGAGCGAGCAAGCGCGCCACCGCGCGAGATTTTGCCCGGGTGTAACCCAACAAGCGCCGCGTACGCTGCCATGCCAGCAGAGCCGCTCGACCCTCCGGCGACTGCCATGCAGCAGCCGCGAACTCTTGCCAGGTCCCGTCGGGATGCAGCTTTCGAAACAGTCGATGGACCGCCTGAAACTTCCCGTAGTCGCTCGCATAGCGGGCGCGTTCTTCAACGTCGAGTGTGAGCCTGAGCAGCACCTGATCGAAGTGGCTGAGCCACTTTCCGGCAAGCTCGGAGACCGACATGCTGTAGACGACCGGACCCACGAGCTCCTGCACCTTCGCCATCGCGTGTTCGTCCGGCGGTGTCGCCGTCAACCCTAGGCGTAGCGGCGCCGTCGACATCTGCAGCGCTTCATCCTTGAGCCCAGCACCGAAGTGATGCACCTCGTCCACGACAATCAAGTCGAAGCGATTGCCGAACTTCGCCATTAGCCTGAGCGCACTTTCGAAGGTGGCCACCGTCACGGCCTGCACGTCCCGTTCGCCGTCGCCCAAGCAACCGACCGGGCCTTGGTAGAAGCGGCCAATCTCATCACGCCATTGGCGCAACAGGGCCCGAGTCGGCACGAGGCACAGGGACCGCTCGCCCGAAGCCGCCAATGCAGCCAGCGCCATGCGCGTTTTTCCGGCCCCGGTAGGCAACACGACCACGCCCGTCCGCGCCCCCAGCTCCCACGCGAGAAGCCCAGCCTCTTGGTACGGACGCAGCTGAATCGGTTGCCAACCAGCGGGCTTCGGGCCTGCCGAACGCACTTCATCGACGAAAGGCAGGCCCCGCCTGGCGAGCGCCTGCGCGACGTCGCCATAGCGATGAGCCGGCGCCCGCCATAGCGCCACCCTTGGATCCCAGAGCAGCCCGGGCACGAAATCCAAGGCGATATCAGGCGGTTGCACCAAAACTACGGTTCCGTGATCGAAGCAGAGGCGCATGCTCCCCTCTTCGAGCCCCTAGAGCGCGAGTTGCGCACTTCGTTCGCAACACAATGAGCCGCTCGTCCGCTGCGACTGGACTCATGGCGAC
>CBFGRJ010000525.1:0-4402 GCA_965651135.1 uncultured Myxococcales bacterium | reverse complement strand
CCTGGTGCTCCGGCCATGGGAGCCGTTCCAGCGCGAGCTCCCGCACCACCCCCCAAAGCCCTGGTCGCCACGCCATCGGCGCTGACCACCAGCACGCCGATGGCGAACCCCTTCGCTCGGCCTGGAGCCGACAAGGCGAAGTGGGCCGCGATCGCAGCGGCCGCGGCCCTGGTCGTGATTGCCATCATCTTCCTGGCCGTCCCCGGAACCGGAACGCTCGTGGTGAGCGTGGCTGGACCTGGCAACAAGGCCGTCGACAAGGTGAAGGTCTTCATCGGCGACAAACAGGTCTGCGACCGATCCCCTTGCATCGCCAGCGACCTGCCGGCGGGCACACACATCGTCAAGGTGGTTGCCGAAGGCTACGGGTCCACGGCCGGCAAAGCCTACAGCGTCGAACCTGGCACGGAGACTCCCGTCAACATCACGCTCGCAGCTCCCAGCCCTGGCACCGGCATTCTCGTCAAGCACGAAGGAACGGGGCTGAAGTTGTGGGTCGACGGCAAAGAAATTGGGCCTCTACCGCAAGAGCTCAAAGAAATGTCACCGGGTACTCACGAGGTCAAAATCGGTGGCAGCGATCGCTACGAAGAACACAAAGAAACGGTCACGGTCGAAGCGGACAAAATCCTGACCATCGAACCGAAGTTGAAGGTGCTGAAGGGTGAAGCCACTCTCGAACCCGGTGAAAATGCCGAAGGCGCCAAGATTCTCTTGGTGAGCGGCAAAGAGCGCAGACCCCTGAACAAAGAGCTCCCGGTCAGGCTCGAGGTGGGCACCGACAAGCGCTACAAGATCGTCGCCAGCAAAGACGGCTACGAGACTTACGAAAATTTCATCGAGTTCGACGATGGAAAAGCAGAGAAAACCTTCATCATTTCGCTGAAAGAAAGCTCCGATGGGGCTAGCGAGCGGGACGAAGAAGAGTCAGCAGCACCGCAGGCGCCCGTGCGCAGCGCGCCGCCGGCGCGGCCTCGTTCCGTGGCTGCCACGCCCAAACCCCGAGCGGCCGCTGCAGCGGGCACTGGTACCCTCAACATCAACTCGATCCCCGTGTCGAAGGTGATTTTGGACGGCGCACCGAAAGGCACCACCCCCGTGATCGGTGTCAAGGTCAGCGCCGGCACGCACACCGTCGTGTTCATGCACCCCGAGCACGGGCGCAAGGTGCGCGCGGTGACGGTCCAAGCCGGCAAGACGGCCACTGCTGCGGTGCGTTTCCCCTAGAGGCCGGTTCTCGTCCAATGCGACTAGGGCGACGCGCTCGCGGCGTCGCCGAAGTCGACGTCGCGCCACGAGCTAGCGCAGTCGGAAGCATTGTCCGGCTGCGGCAGCACGCATCGAGCGGGGTCGAACCCGGGCCCCACCACCAGCGCCTTGTCGATCTCTACGAATCCCAAGTCCTTTCGCCACGCCTCTTCGAAGCGGCGAGCGTGGAGCTCGAGCTGGTCACGTCCGCGTGCCTCCATGGCGCGCCGCAGGTAAGCGATGGCTTGAGCGCGCACTTCGGGATCGTCGTTCACGGCCAGAAACCGCTGCAGAAAACGAATGTTCGCCTCATGCTCTCCGGCGCGATTCAAGATGCCCGCGGCCACGATGCATTGGTGCGGCACGTCCTCGTCTGCGCCCTGGAGCTCGCAGGCACGCGCCAGCAGCCGAGCTCCCTCGAGGCGCCAGCGTTCTTTCTCTTTGGGGTCTTTCAAATGCTGGCGACCCAGGTAGGCAAGGTACTGCCCCGCCGACATCCATACCTGCGTGTCGAACGGCAATTCACGAGTGCCGCGCAGGAGAATCTCGCGGGCCTTCCTGTAGTGAGAGAGCGGTGGCTCCTTGGGCTGCAACACCAAAAGCGTGTCGGCGAATAGATACGGCGTGCGAAATTTGGGGTCCAGCTCGATGATGGTCTCCAGGTAGTTCCCCACCGTCTCGAAAAGACGCTTCTCTTGGAAATGAAGCCCGTAGGCCACCAGCATGTGCCCGTAGATCAGGTCCGCCAGTGCCGCGCGATACCCGAGGCTCAGCACGACCGTCTGCTCGGGTGAGGGCAAGGGGTAGACATCGCTGGTAGTCCTCACTTGTTTGTATCGCTCGGCCAGAGCGAGTCGAGTGTGATGCGCGCCGAGCGCGGCAAGCAGCATCAGCCCTACCGGGACCCAGATCTGCAACCGAGCGCGCACTGCCTATTCCAGCTCCCTGTGAATGCTCATGGGCAGCGTCATCGGTTCACCTCCATCCCGTGTGCTGCCGCGTATTTCGAAGGTGCTGAAGAGTCCATCGCCGTCCAGATCGCCGTGCGCCACTGCCCGGAATACGGCAACGCCCGGCTTCGCCTCGCTCTCGAAGGCAAAGCTATAGGCATGCTCCACCGTCCAGCGAAACTGCAGACGCCGCCAGGTCGGGTGGTCCCAAGTCCCCGGCGGATCGCTCACCTTGACCCCTTTGGGTACTTCGGACGGGGTCAGCTCGACCGTTTCTGGGTAGGCGTACTCGGCCGCCTGCCCGCCCGCCAGCCAGGTGGCGCGCGTGGCAATGCGGTTCAGCCCGTCGATGGGCTCGGCCAGGCGCGACGCGTGCACGTTGCTGACGAACGCCGGCACCGTAGTGGCCAGCACCGAGCCGATCACCGCCACGCCAATGGCAACTTCGAGCGGACTGAATGAGCGCACGCCCGGAGGTTAACACCGGCGAGCTCATGCGCCCACGATTCGGGCGCGAGCCTATTCGGGGTCGCCCAGCGAGGCGATGGCTGCCGTCAGGTTGCTGGTCGCATACACGCTGTACACCCCATCCTCATCGAGGTCCCCGATCGCCTCGGCCACGTACCAGGGGCCACCCGGGTCGGGCCACGCCGGCGCACCTTCCAAACCCTGCGGCACGAGGGGTGCCATGTCGTCGCTGGCAGACCCCGCCACGGTCGAATAGCCGAACATCACCGGATTCGGACTCGTGACCCCCAGCGTGCGAAACCTGCCCTCGATGCCTTCTGGTTCGCCGCCCGCCCAAGCGTACTTGTCGCTGCCGAGCTTATCGAGCCCACCCTGCGGATAGACATTGGTCAGGTCTTTCGAGACATCCAAGTACCGGAACGTCTCCGCGCGAAATGCTTCTTGGGCCGATTTGATGGCGCCAAGCATCTGCACCGCCTCGCTGGTCTTCGCCGACGTCACGTACTTTCGAAAGCCGGTGATCGCTAGCGCGGCCAATATGCCAACCACCACGACCACCGCCATGGCTTCCACCAGCGTGAAGGCGCGCCGCCTACTCTCCGCCATTTTCCACATAGACTTCACCGTTCAAGCTCGCCGCGAGATAGAGCGACGGCACTGAGTCGCCATCCATATCGACCTTCGCGCTGATGAGGTACCAGGGGTCGTTCAGCGTGTCGAACGTCGGCACGTCGCTGTATCCGCTCAACGCTTCGTCGTCGGGACTGGTGCCCGCGTTGCCTGCGACCGTCGAGTAAACGCCCTGCACGTGGCCCGGCCCCTGCACGTTGAAGCGCGCCCAGCGCGCCGCGTCTTTGTGCCCGCTGTTCGACTCCAGCCTGGGGTCGAACGGCACCTTCTCGAGGCCGGGACTCGCGCTCGGATAATAATCCGTCAGCTCGGACGAGACGCGGAGATAGCGCTGCGTCTCGGCGCGCCAACGCTCTTGAGCAGCGCGAATCGCTTGAATCATGTTGACGGCTTCGACCGAGCGCGCGGAATGGACGTGCTTGCGAAAGAGCGTGATGCCGATGGCGGCCAGTACCCCCACGATGGCGACGACCACCATCAATTCCACCAGCGTGAACGCGCGCGCGTGAAGCGCCGGTCGCCTCGTCGTGGGGAGCATTGAACCATCCATGCCTGTGCCAACTTTCCAGTATAGCCCAGCCGGATTCCAAGTGTAGCCGCGCATTTCGCTTCGCTTTGCTTGTCTATTGGTCTTCGCTACTGGGGCCGCTGTCGTCGCTCGGCCCCTCCAACGCGTGCTTCTCGAGGCGGTAGCGGAGCGAGCGAAAGGTGATCCCAAGTAGTCGCGCCGCTGCTTTCCTGACACCCCCGGTGCGTTCGAGAGCTTCGAGAAGCAGCCGCCGCTCGATCTCGTTCATCACGTCGTCTAGCTGACAGCCTTCTTCCGGCAGCTCCAAGAGTCGGGCGCCCGTGTGTCCGGCCATGCCACTGACCTCCGGCGGCAACTCGCCCAAGCCGATGACGCGCGACCCGCTGAGCGCTACTGCCCGCTCGATGATGTTTTCGAGCTCGCGCACATTGCCCGGAAAATCATAGCTCTGCAGCGCGCGAAATGCGTCCGGGGTCAATCCCACGACTTCCTTGCCCATTTCCAAAGCAAAGCGACGAATGAAGCGCTCGATCAAAGGCGCTAGATCTTCAGGTCGCTCCTTGAGCGAAGGCAGCTC
>CBFGRJ010000524.1:0-4409 GCA_965651135.1 uncultured Myxococcales bacterium | reverse complement strand
GACCAGGCCTCGTCGCCCCCCGAACACGCACAGGTCGCTACGAGCGCCATCCCGAACAGCGCCCATCCGTTCGACCTTTGGGTCGATAGCAGTCGCGTTGATAGCAGTCGCGTCGATAGCAGTCGCGTCGATACCAGCCTCATTGATAGCAGTTGCATTGTCGCTCTCCTTTGCGTTTGCGCGAGCAGATGCAGTCGAACCACCCGGACTGCCGACTCGCTCGAGGCGGCTCGAGGTGGACTGAACCGGCGCGGGCTCGCGCTTCCCCGTCGATCCCAGGCGCCGTAGCCCAGATGCCGAACGCGCCCCACACCGTGTTGCCCGCCGACACCCAGCCACTTCGTTGCGCCCGCCGCCGCGATATGCAGCTACCGGACCAACAGGTCGCTCACATGCAATTTGCCGAGCTTACGAGACGTCGAGTTCAGATCGCCGGGCCGGGGTGCCCGCACGAACGACTCAGCGGGTCCTCTTGGTTGCCACGCGGTGCGGGAGTGGGGAGGGGGATTTTTGCCGGTGGGTGCGTTTTGATACGAGCGCTTGCATCATGTAGCTCACACAGCTCCGCTCCGTTCGCGGCGCAGGTTCAGCTCACGAAGTCGCTGGCGACCCAAGGTAGTCAGTCGCGCTCGTCGAGTTTCCTGGCGTCCGCCAGTTCGGCAAAAAAAACTTGGACGGATGTACAGAATACTCATGGCCCACCCTCATCGGTGCAGGCATATTGTGTCGATGCGCATGCGCACTGGCAGGAGATCGAGCAGGAGATCGAAAAGCTGGCGCGCGATGTGCTGCAGTGCGACGCCGATGAGGCCCTTCGACGTCTCGAGGCGGGTGAGCTTGACGATTTCGCTGTTCGTCGCAGCTGCGCATGTGGCGTTTCCTGCTGACCCAGGCGCCTCGTATGGCAGCAGAGTGAGTCACCGTTGATATGGCGATAGAGGGGAACTCGCCGAAGCAATGCTTTGACTATTTCCGCGATCACATCAGCAAGCTCGTCTGCAGCATCATCGGGTCAGTTCCCCCGCTGTCGCCAACCCGACGACCATGCCAATCCAAACGTGCTGAGAACTTCACAAAGCGCCCGGTGCTCCGGGCTGACCCTTGCGCCTATGGTGGCGGCACCGAGTCGACCTCAGCATCCCGCAACCTGTGTGAAGCAGCCTTGTAACTTCTGGCGGGAGGACACTGCCGGGCATCCGAGCCAGAAACACTCGAGCACGCCGTGCGAAGCACAGATGTATCAAACGCGATGAGCATCGATTCTCGAGATCAGTTCGTCGATTCGCTCTTCTCGATCGATTCTCCCAATTCCCAGCTGATGCCCTCGCGGCGACGAGCAACGGTGGTCTCCATACGCATTGGCCGACGATGGCCCTGTCAGGTCCGTGGTGAAAACGGCTGGCCATAGCGGGGCTTTGGCTCGAGCCAAGCCCGCAGCTTCTGGTGAGCTCCGAGACCGCCCAGGAGCAGACCGAACCCAAGGAAGACGCAGGTCGCGCCCCACTCGACGGTGGATTTCGGCGGCGGCATGAGCCCCGCGACCTGATGGACATACACGAAACCCGGGACCGCAAGGACCGCGCGTGAGCGGAAGCGCCATGCGCACACGAGCGCCACGGCCAAGAGCGAAGCGTTCAGGAACCACAGGTGTTCCGGCCACGATCCGCCGGTGTAGTGTGCGCACCATAAAGCGAGATGTAGTGAGCCGAGCGATGCCATGAGGTAGCGCAGCTGGTGGGCCCGGGGTGCCGCGATGAACACCGTGCGGGGCAGCGGACATTTCGCTGGGGTCTCGGACTTGGCGGTGCGATACGGCTTCCCAAGCCGTTCTGGAGCCTGGTTGGGTTCGGTCGAGGTGGGGCGCTTGAAGGCTCGCACTGCCAGTGTGATGGCCACCAGCAGCGAGGCCGCACTGAGCGAGCTGGGCAGCGCCCAAGCCGTGCCCACCAACGTGACGAGAATCGTTAGCCACAGGGTGGACTCGCGTTTCATCCAACGGCAGGCGAGCAACGCGGCGGCCGGCAACAGCGGCTCGGCGGTTGCGTTGAAACGCGCGCACCAGAACAGAACGTGGCCGAAGAGAAGGAGGCTCAGCATCAGCCAGCTCGCACGGACGACGCGGCGGAGCACGGTTCGACCCCAGGCGTCCAAAACGGTCCGACTGAGTATCTCGCGCCGACTGTGCAAACCCATCAACACGAGCGAGAACCACCAGACGGCAACCAATGCCGAGAGGCCGCGCTCCGGGAATACCCCAGAGAGCCTGGGCAATACGGCAACACCCAGGGCGCCGCACATCAACAGGCGCCAAGTCGAGCCGGAGAGTTGCACCCGCAGAGCCCAAGCGAGGCCTGCAAGCTTGGCAGCAAAGATCCCCACCCACACGCTACTTGCGACGACGCCCGGAGCTCCGAGGTAGACGTTCGTCTCGGTCTGCAGCGTGAGATCTCCCTGATAGAGGATGGCCAACAGACCCAACATGACGGCGGGACGCGGCGACCCACGGCGCACCAGAAACGCCGCGCCCAGGATCAACCCCGCGGCGTAGACCTCAGCGATGGCCGCGACGCCAAGCTCATTGTACATATCGCCACGCACCGCCATGCCTTTGGACACCAGGTTCAGGCCATAAAGAACCAGTGCGGCGCTCACCAGGTACACCGGGTTGTACTCGACCAACCAACGATGCAAGAGCCGCCGCCAATATTCGTTGCCCAACGGGTGGGAGGCCTGGGACTGCATGCGGCACCCGCTGCAAGCGCCATGCCCCAGCGATTCGTTCGAGAATCGCGTGTCGCGACACGGATCACCGAAGGACGATGAGCCCGGTCCTGTCAATCTGGCATGCTGCGTAGCGCAACGCTGCCAACGCGTCTGCGCTCCGACCGGCCCGAGATGGTGGAGGAGACATCGCCTCCACAGTAAGAGGACTCAATCTCTCGGACAGGGTCGGCGATGGTCTGACCATGAGCTGGCCGATCTCTGGTGGCGAGATCCTGCGGCTTCCGCTGGGCGTGGGGTGCGGCTTGCTCCCGTGCGTGCGGTGGCCTAGGCTTCTTGTATGACGCAGCCAGCCAAGCCAGAGAAGCCGCACACGGGATCGGCGGGCGCTCGCCCCCCGGAGTCCCTGGCGCAGCTCGCCGCGAAGCAGGGAGTGCAGCCCGCGGACGATCTGGATCACCTTGCTGCGCTGTGGCCAGCCGACGACAATCCGGACGAGCTCGACGCTTTCATCCAGGAGCAGCGGACGGCTAGACGGAGCGCCGTTCGCGCGAAGCCGTAGCCGGCATGGACAGCGTCCTGCTCGATACCACGGTAGCCAGCCTGATCCATCCGCGGAGGCGCCTTTCGCGACTTCGGTCCGCTTTCGCGCATCACATGATTGGAAAGACACTTGCCATCTCGTTCCAGACGGTGGCGGAGCTTTGGTGTTGGGCTGAGGAACGAAATTGGGGCATCGATCAGCGGGAAGGCCTCACCGGGTTCATGGAACAGTTCGTGGTGCTCCCGTACACGCCTGAGCTCGCTCAGACGTGGGCCCGGGTGATGACGCATACAAGGCGCCGCGGTCGACGGCTCGAAGCCGGAGACGCATGGATTGCAGCTTCTGCCGTGTTGTACGGCGTTCCGCTTCTTACCAGCGACAACGACTTTGTAGGACTCGACGTCGACGGCCTGGATGTCGTCTGCCGCGCGGCACCCATTTGACGACGCTGATCGGACGGGGGTTGGCAGGGGGTCGTGCGCAGGCCGGGGTGCCTGTCGTGGTGGTTCAGGAAGCGCAATCTGCCCTTTCCATCGCACCACCGCGATTCCTATTACCGTATGTTCGTCGCGCAAGCCATCGTCGACGGCATCCCATTGGTGTCACCAGGCGCACCAACCCGCGTCTAGTCAGGCGCGATCGCGTGCGGGCCTGGAAAGGCGCGTAGCGAAGTGCCTGGAAAGGTGCGGCCTGAGAATCCTGGATTTGCGCGTTTTTGGGCCTGGGCGGTTCGGCGATTGGAAGATCGGCGCAGCCAGCAGCTGGCTCATAGAGAACAGGCCCGGATTCGTGGTCCGGGCCTGAGCGTTAGGGTCATCGAGCACAACCCGACTTCCCTCTGCAGCTAGGTTGGGAGTGTGCTCGATCAGGCCGGCGTAGGTCCAGAAAACTGCTGCCTGGAGGCGCCCGGCCGCGAATCCCTTGGGCTTCGCGCAATAAACAATATGAGCGGCGCTGGAGAGGGAGACGACTCCCTCCCACATAAGTGGAGGCGATTGCAACCAATTCGAACCGTGTCCGAGATCGAGGTCGACTTCGCGATCTTTACGAGCGAACCGTTCGGTTACCAACGGATCCAGGGGGAGGCTCGAACCATGCGGAAGTTGGGGATGAGCCTGCGAGCGATCGGTGCGGCGATGGGCGT
>CBFGRJ010000523.1:0-4496 GCA_965651135.1 uncultured Myxococcales bacterium | reverse complement strand
ATCCGCTATATTTTTTGGCGGCCAGTCACCGTTAGACAACGCTGCGGTGCCCCCCTTCGACCTGCGGTCGTGCCTCGCTACGAGGGGGGCACAGGAGTCGGGCAGCTAGAGTGCTTGGATGCCGCCTTTCAGGAATCGCTCCGCCGTTTGGCTGAACGCCGTGGAAGCTTCTAGGTAGATGGGACCGTGCCCACCGCCGGGCACCACCCACAGCGCGGCGTGGGGTAGGGCGTGGTACATCGTGACCGCCATGTCGACTCGGTAGAGCGGGTCGCGGTCACCGGAGACGAGCAAGGTTTCGACCGGGATGCGCGCCAGGGTTTCGGGGGTGAATGCCATGTCGATCGTGTCGTCCGCGAAGGCGAGTTGCGCGCGATCGAGGGCGCGGAGCTGCGCTTCACCGTGTTTGTGGCGTTCTCGCAGCACGCGGAGCTCCTGTTCGCTGCGCTGGACCCCGGCGGTTTCGCGCATCGCACGGCGTGCCTGATCGGGAAAGTACATGGTCGCGCTGACGACCACCATGCGTGAGATACGGTCGGGCGCGAGCGTGGCCAGGTGCAGCAAAGTGTTGCCACCCATGCTCATGCCAATGGCTTTGACCCGGTCGAGCTCGAGCCGATCGAGCAATGCCAGCGCGTCATGCGCGCACTGCAGATGCGTCAGGGTTCCGGTGGGGTTCGTGGAGCGGCCATGGCCACGCGCATCGGGTGCAATGAGCATGAACGAACGCTCCAAGGTTTCGCGCCCGGAATAGAACCAGTCGCCGGACGATCCAGTAAAGCCGTGCAAGCAAAGGACCGGATCGCCGTCTCCGTGCACTTCGTAATACAGCTCGCAACCGTTGATGGCGGTGGTGTGACCCTGAGGTTCTGACATAGGGGCTCCTTTCACGTGAAGTGCGCCAGAGGGTCTTCGAATTCATCGAGCATTGACAGCTCCCGTCGAAAGCCCATACAATGCTCACTCCAAGCACAGGGGTCCTTACCGGGGTGTTCGAGGCCGCGGAGCCCGTAGCGAGCCAGGGCAGGGTCAAAAAGATCAGTTATTTCGTGGGCTTGCTAACGAGCGGCGGTGCGGTAGAACGCGCCCATGAAGCAAGTTTGTGGCGGGTACGCAGGGCCATTGGTTCTGTTGCATGGCGGGGCAGGTCCCATGGATCCCACGCGAGCCAATCTTGCCGTGACCGTCGCCAAGCTGAAGACGATAGCCAGGCAAGCGCATCGCATGCTGGTGGACGGCAACGACGCGGCCGTCGTGGCGAGCTTCTGCTGCCGTCGAATGGAGGCTGAGCCCTGCTTCAATGCGGGCGTCGGCAGCGCTCTGCAGGCCGACGGTGTGGCGCGGTTGAGCGCGGCGTTGATGGACGGGCGGCGCCAAACGTTCTCGGGTGTGGTGAATGCAAGCTATTTGAGTCATCCATCGGAGCTTGCGCTCGCGCTGCAGCGCCGACAGGCGCGCGTCATCGCGAGCCCTGCCGTGGAGCTGTTGGCGCGCCAGCTCGGCATGCCGCTCAGTGCCAACTTGACCGAGCGGCGTGTGCAGCGATGGGTGGCGGCGCTCAAGGCCAAAGGCTTTCGCCCGTTCGCAGGTGAGCGGCGCAAGGGGCCGCTCCCGCCGGCTGATACGGTGGGCTGTGTGGTGCGGAGCGCCGCTGGGAGACTGCTGGCGGCTTCGAGCACCGGCGGGCGGGGCTTCGAGTTTCCCGGTCGGGTCAGCGATAGCTGCACGGTGGCTGGCACGTATGCATCGAAATACGCGGCAGTGGCTGCGACCGGCGTGGGTGAGCAAATCGTCGACGATGCGTTGGCCAGTCGGCTCGAAACACGTGTGCGAGACGGCATGTCGCTGACCGAGGCGTCCCGCCGCTGCTTCCGGGAGGCGGTGGGACGCAAGCGCGCCTATGGTTGGCTGGCCGCGAGCCCGGACGAGTGGTGCGTGGCGCACACGACGGCTGCCATGCCCTACGTCGTGATCGGGCGTCGTGGTGCTGGCGGCGCCGTGCTTTCCAGCAGTTTGGATGCGAAATGAACTCCCCTGACACACACGGCGCACGATGGTACCTTGCCGGGCATGAAGTCGATTCTCGTACCTGTCGATGGTTCCCCCAGTGCGGGGCGCGCGGCTGCATTCGCAGCAAAGCTGGCCAAGGCGCTGTCGTCGAAGCTACATATATTATATGTTTATGATGCACCGGCCGCATCGGTCTTGGGGCTGGCCGGCATGGAGGAAGAGGCAGTTCGCGCGGCGCTCCACAGCGTTGCCGAAAACAGCTTCAAACGGGCGTTGACGGCAATGGGCGAGACGAGCGGGTTGGACATCGAGCAGGTCTCCATCACGGGTCACCCCTTCGAAGAAATCGTCAACTATGCCAAGGCCAAGGAATGCGACCTGATCGTCATGGGCAGCCGCGGGCTGTCGCCGCTGAAAGAAATGGTGTTGGGAAGCGTGAGTGACCGGGTGCTGCGCTTTGCGCCGTGCGCCGTCACGGTCGTGCGCTAGCGAGCTTCTTCGCCAACGCGGGGCTGTTCGGCCAACTGGGCCTTCAGCTGCTTGGCGGCCAAGGCATAGCCGCCGTCCGCGCCATCCACGAAGTGCACGTGGTCACCGCGGTACGATCGAACCAGGCAGGTCATCAGGGCGGCGTTGGCGCAGTGGATTCCGTACGCGATACCGTTCGAGCGGCGCTCGCTCTGCAACATCGCCCTGACACGGGCCAACTCGTCATTCGAGAGGTCGAGGACCATGCGCAGGGTCTCGTCGAACTTGCGAAAATCCGTATTCTGTTCCACCTCGGCCTTGTAGCTTGCCCCGTCGAAATCGAAGGCGTCGAGCTTGAAGGCAGTGAGCGCCCTGCCCACGGTAGCCGCCTTGCGCGCCGAGCTCGCCGCGCGCTCGAACTCAGGCCCGGTACGCTGCTGCGCGCGCACTTGCGCTTCGAGCGAGTAGTCCTCGAAGACGCCTTTCATCTTGAGTCCTCGAGCGACCACTGGACGCGAGACATCCGGATCGACGATACCGTTGAGCTTCTGCAAGATTCGGCGATAGATGGCGACTCGATCGAGCTCGTTCGGTACCAGCGCCATGATCAACAGCGTGACGGTACTGCCGCGCTGCGAGCGTATGGGCTGCCAGCGACATTCGAAGCCCTGAAAATCGACCTCGGAGGGGCCTTCGCGGGTCACCTCGAAGCGCGAGCTGGACTGCTTGATCCAGCGTTCTGCCACGGCATAGGCCTGCCCCGCGAACATAGCCAACGAGGTATGAGGGCTGGCCCGAAAGCGTGCGACTCGCGGGACATGACCAGCCTGGTAGAGGTCCGCAACGGGAACGACGCTGACGCGCAGGCCGAGGTCGAACACGTCTTCGGCCAGAGCGCGAGTGCCGCGCAGTGCTCGTTCCGTCGCTTCGCGGCGTGAGCCGGGCACGAGCAGCGTGGCGCCGTCGCCACCGAAGACGAAGGGAAGGTCCAGGTCTGGTTGCGCGTTTTTCACCCCGATGATGGAGGCTACGCCCAGCGCATTGACATCGCGGTAGCGCCCCTGTTCGATGGCCCGAGTCGAACCCCGGACGTCGGTGATGACCATCAACCAGGAGGCTGGAACGTCGCTATAGCGAGCGAGGTCGGTGACCTCTTCGAAATGCTCGATCAGCGGCAGGTTCGCATAGAAGCTCTCGGCGGGCGCGCTAGTCGGCTCTACTGCGTTGGGCGGCATTCCAGCCGCCGAGTGTAGCGCGGGGCGGACCGCTCGTGGCGCCGTTCGCCAAATTGATTTGCCGGCCGTCCCGGGGGGCCTTGGAATGTTGCGGACGCCCGTACGAAGCGGTAGGCCTTGGCACCCCTCCGCAGGAGCGGTCTCGGCTTTCGGAGATCGCTGACGCTGCGGGTGATCCGAACCCGCCGGCTGCTGCGTGCCAATCGATGAAGAAAGCGAACAGTAGATGAGTTCCCGTGACGGCTTGAATCGAGTTGCTTCGGTGTTGGCGCGCCTCTTGGTCCTGGCGTCGTTTTGGGCGGGCCTTGCGGGTTGTCGCGCGAGCGGTGCCAGCGAGAGTAAAAAGACAGACTCCGAGCAGGTGCCCAGCGCATCCAAGACCCGGGTAGAAGTGGCCACTCTGCGGGAGACCCAGGCGGCGCTGCGTCTCAGGGTACCGGGTGAAATCGAAGGTTCTCGGGATGCCATGCTGGGTGCCGCGCTGGGCGGCTACATCGAGAGTATTTCGGTAACGGCCGGCAGTCAGGTGAAGCAGGGTCAAACCCTAGTCAGAGTGGACTCGGCCAGTCACGCCGCTCGTTTGGAGCAGGCCAAGGTCGAGCTAGCCGCTGCTCAGCGCGAGCTCAGCCGAGCTAGCGCCCTGGCTGGAGTCATCCCCAAAGCCGAGCTCGACGCTGCACAGACCCGCGTCGATGCTGCCGCGGCGGCCATCAAGGCCCAGCAGGTCAGCCTGAACTACTCCGTGATCAGAGCCCCGTTCTCTGGCACCGTCGCGCAGGTCGA
>CBFGRJ010000522.1:0-4558 GCA_965651135.1 uncultured Myxococcales bacterium | reverse complement strand
GTCGCGTAGCCTACGAATTCCGAGAGAGTGAGCCTGCGAGTAAGCAGGTGGGTGAGCGTGGCGTTGCTGTTGGAAAAGCCGTAGCTGATCACTTGATCGAGGAGCTGGTTCTGACCTGCGGGGTCCTGGGCCGGCCCTGGGGGAGCGCTTGGATCTTGCACCACCTCCGGCTCGAGGATGGGTGTGGCTCGCAAATTCTGCCTGCCATACCCGCCCGATTGGCTCAGGGTGAGAAAATGCCGACGCCAGCGCATGCTGGCTGAGGCAGCGCCCAGGTGCAGCAGCGCGAACTCTTCGTCCTCACCCAATGAATAGACCGTCAGGCTCGGAGCATATCCGAGCGACCACGCCGTGCGTTGGGTGGTGAGGCCGAGTTGCACGCTCGGGCTGGTGTCGGCGTCCACGAACACTTCGTCGTCGAAGGTTCGAGCGCTGATGCCGGTTCGGTCCCCCACGGAAAGGGTAATCGCCTGTGCCAGGATCGGGGCGAGCAGCGCGGGCATCGAAAGAAGCTGGCTTTCTCGAGCTACTCGACGACGATCATGTCACCGTCCGCCAGCTGGAAGCGTCGGGCGTGGTCGGCGCCCATCCGGATGTCGTCGTACGTAAACCGAATGCGCTGGCCCCCTCTGAGCACGAAAATCGCCGACTCATCCGCAAATTCCGTCAGCCCACCGGCGACGGCCAACGCGTCTCCTATGGCTACTGGAGGTTCGAGCACGAGCCGGCCGTTGTTGCGGAGCTCGCCGAGAGCCGTCACTGTCAGCGTCGATTCCTCGACGGCGATGATCACGTTGGGAGCGGTGACGTAAGGCGTCAGGCGCTTCTCTAGCTCGCTGGCAACCTGCGCGGGAGGTTTGCCCGCCATGGGATACTCGCCGATCAGTGGCACGGCCAGCATGCCGCTCGGGGTGACTCGCCCGCGTACCGACATGTTTTCCTGCCCGAACACCCTGACGTTGACCATGTCCCCCCGCCTGATGACGCCCTGACTCGCCGTGGGTTGTTGAGCAGCAGGCACGTCGCGAGCCCAGACGTAGGGCCCGCTCGGGCCGCAACCCGCGGCGCACATCAGACTGATCAACACGAAGGCAAACTGGGTCGTGGGTCTGTGGCTAGTCGGTTCGGCGTAACTCATGAGCGATGCACCCGTGCTTGCTGGTGAAGACTTGGCAGCCGCCCGGACCAGAACACGATTCGTCCAGCGCGGCAACGGCCGAAACGTAAGGCGCTCAGCGAGGCACCGGTCGGCGCGTGCTGGGGGGTACCGGGAAGGGCGCCCTCCGGCTGAACGCCTATTTAGCGCCTCGTTCTCGTGTGGCGCACGCGCGTCAGGCCTTGGATTTCAGCGTTCGCGTAAGGCTTTGACAGTAGGGCGAGCCTGGGCAAACCTGTAGGCGGAACGCTCGAGATACTCATGATATCAGGGAACCAATGACTCAGGACGCATCGGAGGCGCGCGAGGGAGAAGGCGAGGCACCGAGTTCCGTAGGAATAGGCGAGCTCGTGCGCTACGTGCTCCAGGCGGCGAGGCGTCACGCGCTCTTGGGCGGGGTCTTGGCAGTCTTGGTTGCGGTGATCGGGGTGGCGTTTGCGTTGGTGGTTCCCCCGACTTTCGAGGCCAAAGGCAAGGTCTTGTACAACCAGAATGCGCGCATCACGCCGGTGTTGAGCAACCCGGACCGCATGATGCCGCGCGTGGATCCGTTGGCCGACGTGGCCGACATCATCAAGAAAAAGGACAACCTCGTCGAGATCATGCGAGCCGTGAAGCTCGCCGACCATTGGGACAAGGCGCGCTCTCCCGTCCTCAAGCTCAAGGATTCGATCATGGCCACCGTGCGCGGACCCATGACGGAAGCCGACAAAGAAAAGGCGCTGATCGAAATGCTCGAGGACGCCATGATGGTCTACACCGAGGGCTCGAACGGACTGCGCATCAAAGTGTTTTGGCGCGACCCGGTCATTGCTTCGAAAATCGTCAAGGTGACCATCGAGCGCTTTTTGGCCGCGCAGCTCGAAGAAGAGACAGCGGTCATCACGGCAGCCATCCAGATTCTCGAGAACGAGGCGGATCGATCCGCGAAAGCGATCGAGCCGGCGCTGCGCGAAGTTCAGCGTTTGAGCGGCCAAGACGTGCCTGAGCCGAAGCCCGAAGCAGCGCCCGATGGCAAAGCAGACGGCAAGGACAAGAAGAAGCCGGCCGTGACCTACAAGCGAGTCAAGAAGAAGGCGGCTACCCCGAAAGGTCCCGATCCGGTGCTCGTCGAACGTCTGCAAAAGACTCGTGAGGCGATTCGCAGCGTTCGAGACCCGTGGCAGCGCCGCCTCGCCGACTTGAAAGTGCAGCTCACGGATCTTCGAGGTGTGTACGGCCCCGAGCACCCCGCGGTGATTCAGCAGCAACGGCGTATTTCTGACGCCAGCGTCGAGCCGCCCGAGCTGGCGTCGCTATTGACCGAAGAGCGCAACCTGATGGCGCGAATCAAGGCTGATACGGAAGAATCGGGTGGAGGAGAAACCATGTTGGTGGCCGTGGGAGGCGGGGCCACCACAGTCGTGGACACCGATGAGATTTCGACTGCCGCCGTGGATTCGGAGCGCGACTCGCCCGAGCTCGCCGCGGCCAAAGAAAAGCTCAGGGTGGTTACCGCCAAGTACAATAGCGTCGACAAGCGGCTCGACGCCGCTCAGCTCGAGCTCACGACCGCGCAGACCGCCTTCAAGTACCGCTACCTCGTTACCGAAGAGCCCGAACCGCCTCGCCAACCGATCAGCCCCAACCGCCCACGCTTGATCGCCATGAGCCTTGCGGCGGCGTTGGTCCTGGGGCTCATCGCCGGTGGCGCGCGCGAGCTCGCCACGGGGCGCTTCATCGAAGTTTGGCAGGTCCGCATGTTGGGGCTGCCGCTGCTGGCCGAGATCAAGGGCGTACCGGGCCACAAGCTCCCTCCCAGCTGATCCCTTAGAGCCTATCCCGGTTAGCCTACGCTTCGGCGTTGCGGCGGCGCGAGAGCACCAAGCGAATCGCGGCCACGGCGTCTTTGATGCGTAGCGCGCGTACCGCTACGGCGAGCACTCCGTACAGCGCCACGTCGATCAAGAGCCGCCACGGTCCGAGCGGCCGCAGCCAGATCAGGTCGATGGCCAAGACGGTCGCTGCGACGCCCAGCGAGGCAACAATCGCATAAACGCTGCGCGCGTCGAACGACCGCCGACCGATCAAGACGAACAGCGTACACGATACGAAGGCTTCCATGCCCATCAGTCCGGCTGCTGCGCCGGCTCCAGCTCCGCCGGGCCCTATGTCGCTGAGCAAGGGCACCAAGATCAGGATCAAGATTGGCTGGACGCAAATGCCCGCGATGGAGACCGACGTCAGTTGCCACGCCCGATTGGTGATGATGAGTGCGGTGCTAAGCAGCATGGCCAAATAGGTGGCGACGAAGATGGGTGCCAGGATGACCAGCGGCAAGGTCGAGTTGGCAAAGGACTCGCCGAATGCGATGTAGATCCAGAAATCTGCGCCGACGCCGATCATCAAAGTGATTGGAATCGCGACGACGAGCAGACCTTCGACGGCTCGGCGCAACAGGCGCAGAAACTCCTCTTCGGAGCGATGATAGGCGCGCGCAAACAGAGGCATGAACACCCAGGAGATCAGCGGCGACAACAACATGGCAAGACTGGCAAGGTTGTGCGCAGCACCGTACCAGCCCACCTCTTCGTCAGAGGTGAGAAACCCGAGCATCGAAATGTCGATGCGACCGGCGAGCGTAATGGCGATGCCGTTGACGTAATACGGTAGGCTTGCCTTCAAGACCGGTTTGATCGTGCTCAAATCGACGCGAAACTTCAGCCCCAAGGTCCTTTCGGCTGCGCGAAACAGCACGATGGTTTTCACGACCTCGGCGAACAAGAAAGGCACCGCCAAAAGCACCAGAGGCCAGTCGAGCCAAATACCGACAGCGACGCCGATCCCCCAAATGAACTTGGAGATCACGTTCTGTATGGCAAGGGCGTCGACCCTGGTCGCGGCCTGCATCACTGCTGCGATGGAGAGATTCACGCGCTCTGCGAAGAACGTGAGGGCAAACACCAGAGTCAGCACCACGAGCTCGGGCGAATGTCCGGTGAGGTGTAGCGCCAGCGCCATCGCGCCAAAAAGCGGCAAAAGCATGGCCGCCCGCAGCAGCGTCATGGCGCCGAAAAAGTCGGACCCGTGCTGGGGGCGGACGGGGAGCTCCTTTTGAATGTAGAGATCGAGCCCCAGGCCCAAGAGTACACAGCCGGCGGCAGCGAACCCTTCGCTGAAGCTGTACTCTCCAAAGCGGGCCGGCCCAAGATGCCGCGGCAGCTGAAAGCGGATGACGAGTGCGACGGTCCAGGTGGCCAGTAGCGAGGCGCTCAACTTGATGGCGTTGCGAGCAGCAACGACACCTTCGCTACGGCCGAGCGACGAGGGAACTGGCTCTTCGCCTGACGACGTGCTCATAGGGTGGCTTCTTCGGCGCCTGCGCCCGTTGGGGGCGTTTCGGCAAGTGCAGGGGGTGCCGCA
>CBFGRJ010000521.1:0-4575 GCA_965651135.1 uncultured Myxococcales bacterium | reverse complement strand
CAGATGACTTGCCGGACGAAATGGACCTGGCTTCCAGTGAGTATTTGCAGTCGTTCACCTTTCGCCTGCGCGGCCGCGAAAAAATGTTCCTCGAGAAGATCAGCAAGGCGCTCGAGCGGATTCAAGACGGCACCTTCGGCCAATGCGACGAATGCGGGGAAGAGATCTCCATCAAGCGCCTCGAAGCACGGCCCGAAACCACCCTGTGCATTCGCTGCAAAGAAGATCAGGAACGCGTCGAAAAAGACTTCGGCTGACCGGGATTGGCTGCTCCGGTTGGGGAAGCGTCTAGGTCTGGGCTCTGGAGAGCTCAGCGCCGCGAGCGCGCGGTGCGTTCGCCGCGGCGTGAGCTAGGCGGAGTGGTACGCGTGCCGCTCGTCCGCGACTCGCTGCGCGGTTTGTTGTTCGAGTCTCGCTTCGAGCTCGACTTCGGTTCTGCGCGTGGGGACTGCGCCCCGCTGCTTTTTGCGCTCGCCGGCCCGTGCTCGGCCAGCACGGCGCTGAGGTGACGGCCGGTGTGGCTTTCCAAACTTTGGGCCACTTCATCCGGGGTGCCGCTGGCGATGATGCGGCCGCCGCGCTCTCCTCCGTCAGGACCCATGTCAATCACCCAGTCCGCGCAAGCGATCAAATCGAGATTGTGCTCGATGAGCACGATCGAGTTGCCTGCGTCGCGCAGGTCGTAGAGCGCGCGCGTGAGCAGCTCGATGTCGGAAAAATGCAACCCGGTCGTGGGTTCGTCGAGCACGTAGAGTGTTCTGCCGGTCGCCTTGCGCGATAGCTCGCTGGCCAGCTTGACCCGCTGGGCTTCTCCTCCCGACAGAGTGGTTGCCGGTTGGCCGAGCTGGATATAGCCGAGCCCGACCTGCATCAGTGCCGCCAGCCGCTGTGCGACGCGAGGGATGGATTCGAAGAGCTTGTGAGCGTCGTCGACCGTCAAATCGAGTGCATCGGCAATCGAAAGACCTTTGTAGCGGATCTCGAGCGTTTCGCGGTTGTAGCGCTTGCCTCCGCAGGCGTCGCACTCGACATACACGTCGGGCAAGAAATGCATCTCGATGCGGAGAACGCCATCACCTTGGCAAGCTTCACAGCGCCCGCCTTTGACGTTGAACGAGAAGCGGCCTGGTTTGTAGCCGCGGGCGCGCGCATCGGGCAATCCCGAATACAACTCCCTGAGGTGAGTGAAGACCCCAGTATAGGTGGCGGGGTTCGAGCGAGGCGTGCGCCCGATGGGCGCTTGATCGATGCTGATGACCTTGTCGATGTGCTCCAGGCCCTCGATCGCGTCGCAGGGCCCCACCCAGCCCGTGGCGCCGTAGAGCTGGGCGCGTACCGCGCTGAGCAGCGTGTCCACGATCAGGCTGCTCTTGCCCGAACCGCTAACGCCCGTCACCGCCGTAATCAAGCCGAGAGGCACCTCGACGGTCACGTCTTGCAGGTTGTGGGCGCGAGCGCCACGCACGATGAGCTTCGACGGACCCGGTCGCGTGCGTTGAGTCGGAATCGGTAGATGCTTGTCTCCGGAGAGATAGGGACCCGTGACGGAATCCGGGTTGACCACGAGCTGTTGCGGAGTTCCCTGTGCGACGATTCTGCCGCCCAGCTTGCCTGCCCCGGGGCCCATGTCGACGATGTGATCGGCGGCCATGATCGCATCGCGATCGTGTTCCACCACGAGCACGCTGTTGCCTTTGTCTACCAGTCTTCGGAGCGCTTGCAGCAGGCGCTCGTTGTCTCGCGCGTGAAGCCCCACACTCGGTTCGTCGAGCACGTACAGCACGCCAACGAGTGACGCCCCAATTTGTGTAGCCAAGCGGATACGCTGACCTTCCCCGCCGGAGAGGGTATGGGCGGCGCGATCGAGCGAGAGGTAATCCAGGCCAACGCCGATGAGAAACCCCAAGCGCTCACTGATGGCGCGTATCAGCGGTTCGGCAATGGCCGCGTCGCGCGGCGGCAAAACCTGCTCTTGGAGCAGGCCATCCAAAAAGGTCCGCAGTCGATGCAGCGGCAACTTGCATAACTGACCGATGTCGCGCCCAGCCAATTTCACGGCCAGCGCTTCTTGGCGCAGCCGCACGCCCCCACAAGCGTCGCAGGTTTGCGTGACCACGAACCGGTTCAGGTCTTCGGGGCCGATCGCACCGTCGTCGAGGTCGTGTTCTTCGCCCTCGTCGCTGCTGGTTTCGTCGGCCGCGTCTTGCAGCATTTGCTCCAGGCGGACCAAGATTCCCTCGTAGCCGCCTTTGCGCCGCTTCTTCGTGGTCCCGTAGAGCAGGGCGTGTTTCTGGTCGTCGGGGAGCTCGCCAAATGGGATGTCGGCGTTGACCCCGAGCGCTTTCACTGCGCGATCGACCTCGGTAGCCGTGGCCACCGAGCCCCGGCGCCCAAAGGCAGCCACCGCGCCCTCGCGCAAGGTTCGAGAAGGATCGGGGACGATACGGGAGGGGTCGATACGAGAGCGCACTCCCAGGCCGTCGCACTCGGGACACGCGCCATGAGGGCTGTTGAAGGAGAAAAGCCTTGGCTCCAGCGGAGGGAGCGAAATCCCGAACTCCCAGCTGACTAGGCGCTCACTCATGACCTCGGGCTCGCTGCCGTCGAGGTTGTCGATGAGGACCGTACCATCGCCGAGCTTCAACGCGAGCTCTACCGAATCGGTAACGCGACCCTTGATGCCTTCGCGTACCATGATGCGATCCACGACGACGTCGAGATCGTGACTCTTCTGACGGTCCAGAGTCAGCTCGTCTCCGAGATCCACTTGCTTGCCATCGATGCGTGCTCGCACGAACCCTTCTCGGCGCAGCCTTTCGAGGTCGGCTTTCAGCTCGCCCTTACGACCACGCACGAAAGGTGCCAAGATCGCCAGCTTGGTGCCTTCGCTACGATTCACGATGGCGTCGACTATTTCTTGGACGGTGTACGCCTTGAGCACGCGCCCCGATTTCGGACAATGCGGAACTCCGACGCGAGCGTAGAGCAGCCGCAGGTAGTCGGCGATTTCGGTCACGGTACCGACCGTCGAGCGAGGGCTCTTGCCGAGCGCCTTTTGTTCGATGGCGATGGCCGGGCTCAGCCCCTCGATGGATTCGACGCGTGGCTTCGGCAATTGGTCGAGGAACTGCCGTGCGTACGCCGAGAGCGATTCGACGTAGCGCCGCTGGCCTTCGGCATAGATCGTGTCAAACGCGAGCGACGACTTACCCGAACCGCTTGGACCCGTGATCACGACGAGCCGGTTGCGCGGCAGCTCGCAACTGACGCTTTTCAGATTGTGCTGGCTGGCTCCCTGAACGACGAGTCGCTGCATTGGGGTCGGGTCATGTACCATATCGATGTTGCGAGAAGTCGGGTTAGTTCGGCTGCCTGGCTTGGCTGGTCCTGAGCTGGCACTGACCGCGGCTAGCACGAATAGTGTGCCCCGGTCTGGTGCAGGCGCCGCTCATCTCCCCAGTGACCTGCATTCCGCCGGTACGCCAAAGCCTTGGGCGTGTCAAGACAACTTATTGAAAGAATTGATAATTATGGCCCGCCAGCGACCTTCCCTGGGACGGTTGCTCTGAAGCAGCGCATCGACTAGGTTAGCCGGCGTGGAGCTTGCATGCACTAGCACCGGGTTGGCCAAGCCAAAAGTCCCGGTGAACGAGCATGCATCGGCGTCGGCCATGCGCCGCGCGGGTGCTGGACGTTCCACGAATGTCAGGGCCCATAGCTCAATCGGTCAGAGCCCCCGGCTCATAACCGGGCTGTTGCTGGTTCGAACCCAGCTGGGCCCACTGGCTTACCTTTGTGCTCGCCTTCCGTTTGCCTCAACGCTAGGAGCCGTACCCAGACAGTGACTATTACAGACCAATTAGCAATTCTGAAGAGTTTGGCGGTTGTCGATGCGGCATTGAGCGAGCTGCAAGCCGAGCTCGAGGCCGAGCGGGGGGCCCTCAATTCCAAGAGGAATCTGCTCGAGGGGTTAGAGGCGAAAGTACAGAGGGGTGAGCAGAGCGTCCAAGAAATGGAGCGCACGCGCAATGACCTGATGTTGGAGTTGCGGCAGATGAGCGTGCAAGTATCCAAGTCGCGGGAGAAGCTGGCTCGTTGCAGGACGGAGCGCGAGGCCAACGCCGCGCAACGAGAGGTCGAAGAGCTGCGAAAGCTCTATCGAGATCGCGAGATCGAGATCGAGAAGCTCAACGGCTTGATCGAGCAGGCTCGCGGCGAGCTGCAGTCGACCCTCGAGGAAAGAGACGGCTTGCGCGTCGAGCTCGGACAAAGTGAAGGCGCCGTGCAGACCAAGTTGAAGGACTTGGAGTCAAAAGCATCGGAGCTCGACGCCGAAAAGAGCAAGCTGGTTCAGGGTGTCAAGCCGCAGGTGTTTCGTCGCTACGAAATGATTCGCAAGCGCCGTGGGTCCGCCATCTCGGCTGCAATCGGCAGCTCGTGCAAAGAGTGTCACATCGCTCTACCGCCCATGTTGTTCCAGCAGATCATGCAGGCGCAGGAGATGATCCAGTGCCCCAGCTGCAACCGCATCCTCTATTACGAGGAGCCGGGCGAGGCACCCAACGAGAGCTCCGC
>CBFGRJ010000520.1:0-4576 GCA_965651135.1 uncultured Myxococcales bacterium | reverse complement strand
GAAGGCGACGCGGAGAGCATCAAGGTTTATGCGGATGCCTACGGCAAAGACCCTGAATTTTACGCCTTCACCAAGAGTCTAGAGACCTACGAAGCGTCCATCGACAAGGACACCACGGTGGTCTTGTCCACGTCGTCGGATCTCTTCAAGTACCTCAACAGCCCTGGCAAGTGAGCCGTGCGTCGGTTGGTGCTGGCGCTAGTGCTGGTACTGCCATTCGCGGCGGTGCCAAGCTGGGTGGGCTGGTGGGCAGAAGGGCAGGCCGCTCGGCTGGGGGAGGGTCTGTCGCATCTCGGCGATGCATTGGACTGCATCGAGCCACGAAGGGTCGCGCGTGACCAAGAAGAGGTCGCTGCGTGGCGAGCGCAGCTCGCGCTGATTTGGGACGAGACGGCCGAGCAAACGCGGCGCGAGGACGAGTCGCTCGAGCGGCGTGGTGCCTCGGCGCATCAGCGGTCTCGGGGGCATAGGGCCGAGCCTCAGGGCGTGTTCATCAGCGCCGAGCGCGTGCTGGCGTTGGTTCGCCAAGGCGCTCGCCCGACCGGCATTTACGTAGATCCGAGGGGCGAGAGGCCGGGAGGGCTGTTGCTGATGGGAGTGAGCGGCCTCGGAGTGGGCCTGGAGGATGGCGATATCCTCACGCATGCCCTCGGACAGCCGGCCGTCTCCGAAGCGGCGGTGGTGGGCGCCGTCATTCGCGCGCGAGGTGCACGCGAGCCGCGTCTCAGCGGGCGGATTTGGCGTCATGGCAAGTCCTTTCCGTTGGTGGTAACGCAGCCCTATTTGCAGCAGGGCTAGCCTTGCCGAGGTTGACTTGGCCGACAATCCCACTAGGGAGCAAGCATCATGGCGCGTACCGTACAGTGCATCAAATTAGGGCGAGAGGCCGAAGGACTCGAGAAGCCTCCGCTCAAAGGTCCCTTGGGTCAGAGGGTGTTCGACAATGTTTCCAAGCAGGCTTGGAACATGTGGCTGGAGCATTCCAAGATGTTGATCAACGAATACCGTTTGGATCTCACCAGCGAGCAGGGGCAGAAAATCTGGTTCACCGAGATGGAGAAGTACTTCTGGGGAGAGGGCTCGGCTGCGCCCCCTGACTATGTTCCCGAAGAGGAGAAGGGCAAGAGCTGAGCGTCGGGCGAGCGCTGCTGCACTACTGGTTTTCTTGCTGGACGTTTGCGCGTGCGGCACGACAGCTCGTACCACTGCCAAGCCCAAGCCCTCGCTCGCTCCATCAACCACGCCGGCGGCGGGGGCGGACGCTGGCGTTCAGTTGCTGGATTGGGGACTGCCGCCTCGACAAAAGCTCGATTTCGATCTGAAGCCCGCCAGTAGCTACCAGCTCGAAATGTCTCAGGAGCTGCTCTTGCTACGAGGGGGCGTCGAACAGGGAGCCGTGTTGCTCGAAGGACCGCTCCAGGTGCGCGTCCTCGAGGTTCGCGAAGCGTCGTTCCAGGTCGCTGTCGAGCTCGGCCCAGTGACCGTTCGGCAACGGGGCGACACGGCGGGCATTTCGTGGCCGTCAGACAGCGACAACGAGCCTGCGAGCAGAACGGCGACGGCTCGCTTCCGCCTCGGCAAACGGGGCCAACCCCTGGAACAACCTGTGGCGGACGAAGCCGGCGGAGCGCTGGTGTGGCCCCTGTTCGAGACGTTGCTTCACTTGCATCAGCTTCCCGCCAGTCCCGTGGGTGCCGGGGCACGCTGGCGCACGCGGCGGGCCGAACGCGATTCCGGGGTCGAGACTCGGTCGGAACACGAGCTCCTCGAGCTCGGCCCAAGCCACGGCACCCTGCGCGTATGGCGTGAACAGTCTGCGAGCGACAGGCCATCCAAAGCCAGCCGCGCCAGGGGGGAATGGCGCTGGTCACGAGACCGCTGGCCGTTCACCGGCATCGATCGCACGAGCTTCGATCTACCCGGAAGCGCGGATGCCGTGGTGAGCGTGACCTTCCAGGTGACCGAGCTTGGTCAGTGACGCGTCAGTCGTTCCAGCGCCTCTAGCGGGTGAAGGGGCACGAAGCCTTCGAGCCGTTTGACCTGACTCCTGCACGAATGACCGCTAGCCAGCACTCGTTCTCGATCGGCCTCTGCCGAGGGCAAAGCAGCGCTCCAGCTCATGCGAAATACTCCCACTGATTCTTCGCGATGCACGGTCTCGTGCCCGAAAATGCCGCACATGCCGCAGCAGCCGACGTCGACCACGCTGAGCTTGGCGCCGAACGCCTGAAAGACTTGCACCCAGCGTTCCTGAGAACGCGGCTCTGCCGTGCGCTCCGTGCAATGACCGAATAGCCGATACTGCAGATGGGCTGCCGGCTGGGGCTTTAGCCTTAATGTGGGTAGCTTGGCTGCGAGCCACTCTTGAACGAGACTCACCTTGAACCGCGGTGGCTCACCGAGGGCGTGGCGGTACTCGTCGCGATAGGTCAACACGACGGCCGGCTCTATTCCCACGATATCCACGCCGGTCTGGGCCGCCTCTTCCAAGAATAGCGCGCTCTTTTGGGCTACGCGCTTGAAGTTCCCCAGAAACCCTTTCACGTGTAGGCCTTTACCGTTCTCGCGAAAAGGCAGGACGTAGACCGTGTAGCCGAGCCGCGTCAGCAGATCGTAGCAGGCGAGCACGACGTTCGGCTCGTAGAACGTGGTGAACACATCTTGCAGCAGCAACACGGAGCTCTGCTTCAGCTCCAGCGGGAGCCGTGATATGCGCGCCGGATCGTAGACAGGTGCGTGGCGCCGGGCGAGCTCTCTGCTGAGCTTCAGCTCACTCAGCTTCGGCGTGTCGACGATGCCGATGTACTTGGCCATGAAGCTCCTGAACCACGAGCTTTGCTGCGTCAAGTTCACGAGTCTGGGGGTCATGGCCAAAATAGGCAGCATTTTCTCCAAGCCAGCGACGAAGTAGTCGCGGACCGGGCGCCGGTAGCGGGTGTGATACAGCTCCAGGAACCTCGAGCGAAACTCCGGCACGTCCACCTTGATGGGACACTCCGTGGCGCATGCCTTGCAAGCCAGGCATCCGGCCATGGCGTCATACACTTGATGGCTGAAGTCCTGCGGTGCGCTGGGGCGAGTGCGAAATAAGGTCTCCAAGGCGGGGGGAGACGGCTGCTGGGTTGCATCGGCGCCTTTGATGCTCATCAAGCGCAGCCACTCGCGCATGATGCCGGCCCGACCTTTGGGTGAGTGAATGCGATCACGAGTCACCTTCGCCGAGGGACACATGACGCTTTTCGGGTTGTAGTCGAAACAGGCCCCGTTGCCGTTGCAGTTGATGGTCACTGCGTATTGCTCTTGGGAGGCCTTGGCTATCTGCCGGTCGAAGGCACCGCGCTTGATACCGTCGACGCTGACCAGTCGCTCGTTGCTGCTGGGAGGAGTAGCAAGCTTGCCGGGATTCAGTTGGTTGTTCGGATCGAAGGCCCCTTTGATCTTGCGCAGCTCCGCGTACAGCTCTTCGCCGAAGAACACTGGGCTGTACTCACTGCGAAACCCTTTGCCGTGCTCGCCCCACATCACGCCGCCGTAGCGCTTGACCAGCTGCACGACTTCGTCCGAAATGGCACGCAGCAGTCGCTCGTCCTCCAGGGTTCGCAGGTTGAGCGCGGGTCGAACGTGGAGACAACCGACGTCCACGTGGCCGAACATGCCGTACTCGAGACCATGACGGTCCAGCAGGCGTCTGAAGTCACGAATGTAATCGGCCAGGTGCTCCGGAGGCACGGCGGTGTCTTCGACGAACGGCATCGGTCGCCTGAGCCCGGTGCGCGCTCCCAAGAGACCTACTCCTTTTTTGCGGAGCGCCCACAAGGCATCGATGTCTTGCTTGGTGCTGGCCAGCGTGTAGCCAGTCGCCTTGCCGGCCGTGCCACGGTGCCGGTCCAACAGTCGCGTGAGCCTTTGAGTTCGCTCCATGACCAAGTCCTCTTGGTCCGATTCGAACTCCACCAGATTGATGGCAGCCAGCGGTGGTTCCCCAGGGCCCTGCACCAAGTGGGCAATCTTGTGCCAGATGGAGTCATTGCGGGCTAGCTGAACGATCGTGTCGTCAACCGTTTCTATGGCCCCTGGCTCGAGCTCTACCAGCTCGCTGGCTGCCCGCAACGCGTCGTCGAAACTCTGATAGCGAATCGCCACGAGTCGCTTGAACTTGGGCAACGGCGTGAGCTTGAGCTTGGCGCGCGTGACGAAGCCCAGCGTGCCCTCGGCCCCCGCCAAGATGGAGTTGAGATTGAAGCGCTGGCCGTCGTCAGAATACACATGAGCCAGATCGTAGCCGGTGAGAAAACGCTTGAGCTTGGGGAATTGCTCGGCGATGCGGGCGCGGTTGGTCGTCACGACCTGGTCCACCGTGCGGTGGATGAGTCCCACGCGATCGGGCCGGTGCTTGATTTCGGCTAGCTCGCCGAGCGAGAGCTCCCGCGAGACGAAGCTCTCGCCGTTGGCGAGCACCACCGAGATCTCCAGCACGTGATTGCTGGTCTTGCCGTAAATGCGCGACCCTTTGCCACAGGCATCGGTGGCGATCATGCCGCCGATGGTGGCCCGATTGCTGGGGGAAAGATTGGGC
>CBFGRJ010000519.1:0-4576 GCA_965651135.1 uncultured Myxococcales bacterium | reverse complement strand
AGTTTGAGCTCTACGCTACTGCCAACACGCTGTCCGCAGCCCTGGCCTAGATACGAATCATCGCTCACCACGAAGGAGGCCAGATGGCTTTGAAGAATCCGAATCGGTTGTTCCCCCTGTTTTTGACCGAAAAGCTCGAGGAGACCAAGCGCTACTACACCGAAACGTTGGGGTTTCGCCTCAGCTACGACAGCGGGCCCTACATCCAGGTGGCGTGCAGCGATGACGAAGAGGGCCCGGAGCTTTGCTTCATGAAACCGGACGCATTTCCCGATGGCGCGGCGCGCCCGGCCTTTGCTGGGCAAGGCGTGATCGTGAGTGTGCCCACGCCGAGTGCCGATACGAAGTACAAGGCACTCAAACGCGCGGGCGCCGAGCTGATCGGGGAACCGCAAGACAAGCCTTGGGGTTGGCGCAGTTTCTTTGCGGTGGATCCCAACGGCATTCTGCTCGACTTCTTCCATGTTTACAAAGAGGTCGATCTGAACGACGCGGCGATGTAATTCGTCAGGATATGCGGCGCGCCGACCGGCTGTTCCAGATCATCTTGATCCTCAGCCGGCGGCGTTTCGCTACCGCAAAAGATCTGGCGGAGTCGCTCGAAGTTTCACCGCGCACGGTCTACCGCGATGTGCAGGATCTGTCGCTTTCCGGCGTTCCCATCCTCGGCGAAGCGGGCGTCGGCTATCAGCTCGACCCAAGCTACCGCCTGCCGCCTTTGATGTTCAAGGCCGAGGAGGTCGAAGCGCTGGTGGTGGGCATGCGCATGGTCGAAGCCTGGGGCGACAGCGAGCTGCGTAGCTCGGCCCGCAGCATTTTGGAGAAGGTGAGTGCCGTATTGCCGGATGCCGAGCGAGACCAACTGGCGAGCACGGCCTTGTTCAGTCTTTCGTTCGGTGCGGGCGAACGGAGCTCGAGGAACCTCACCGAGCTCAGGCACGCCATCAACGAGCAGGCGAGCTTGCGCTTTTCGTACGTCAGCGAAGCGGGCGAGAGCACCAGGCGCACGGTGCGACCGCTCGGACTCTACTTTTGGGGCCGAACCTGGACGCTCGCCGCCTACTGTGAGCTCCGCGAAGATTTCCGGAACTTTCGCACCGATCGCATCGAAACTCTCGAAAGAACCGGCGAGCATTTCGAGCTGGTGCCTCCTTGCACGCTACGTGACTACATTCGCGCGATGGAAACGCGCGACTAGGAGGATTGATCGGGGCCGCAACGCGCGCTAGTTCATGCAGGTCGGCATGAGCTCTGGTCCGTCCCTCGCGCGCGCGATTCTTTTGGGTGCTACGGCAGTAGTGCTGAGCGTTGCGCTGCTCGCTATGGTGACTCAGGCGATCCCCTGGTGGGTCTTGGCCCTGCTCTTGGTGGGGTACGCCAGCTTCGCCACACTGGGCGTGATCATTCAACGGCTGAAGATGTTCGGCAATCCAGTGCTGGCTGGTTCACCGGGGCGAGGGCGTATCGCGCTCACCTTCGACGATGGGCCTCACCCAGAGACAACACGCCGGGTGCTCGACCTGCTTCGCGCGCATGGCCAGCGAGCCACCTTCTTCGTCATTGGCAAGAAGGTCGATGCGCACCCGGAGGTGCTTCGCGAAATCGTCGAGCAAGGGCACGAGGTTGGGCTGCATAGCTACGGCCACGAGTGGTTGTATTGCTTCAAGACCCCGGCGCAGGTTCAGCAGGACATCGTCCGCTCGCAGCGCGCGGTCGAACGGGCCTGCGGCGTCAAACCCATCTTGTTTCGCGCGCCGGTCGGCATGATCAGCTCGAGAACCTCGGCGGGGGTCAAGGCGGCGGGCGCTGTTCTGATTGGGTGGTCCGCGAGAGGCGTCGACTGCTTGCCTCATCGATTGCCGCAAGCGGTGCGAGCTCGGGTCACTCGGGGCCTGGTGGACGGCGCGATCGTGCTCTTGCACGACAGCGCCGAAAGGGACGATTTCACGCCGCCATCCCTGGAGATTCTCGGCGAGCTTCTGGGCGAGGTGACCGCTCGCGGGCTAACCTCGGTCACCGTCAGCGAGCTGCTGGATTCGTCCACGGGCGAGCAGCTCGTAGCCGGTGGCTCTGGAAGCCAGAGGGCCGCCGCAGTGGCCTGAAATTACACGTACGCTGAAATCTGCCGTGCTCGGGTAGCCGCAAGGCATTTGTAGCGGTGTTTCCGCGTAGGGTCGCTGTGTATCATCCGAGTTTGACTTTGGGAGTCTCTGACACTCGGTCAGGTATTCCGTCGCTTGGTGCCGGCCACCGTCGTGAGTCCGGCCCGCATTGAATCGAAAACACCGCTGGGATGGGCCAACACGCCGTAGCACGAACGACAGACGCAGAAGACTTGGGGATCTCTGGCGTCACCGCGCGACCCTTGACCCCGCGAGCGCGCGGTCCGGTGCGCTGGTTGCGAGTGACTCTCGCCGCCAGCTCCTTCTTCTTCTTCGGAGTAGGCGGGGCATTGCTTGGCTGGCTCGTGCTGCCCTTGGTCTGGCTGCTTGGTGGCGGTAGCCCAAGCTCGCGCCGCCTGCGCTGCCAGAGGACCGTGCAGTACGCCTACCGCGTGTTTCACGAGTACATGCGACTATGCCGCCTGCTCGACTTCAGCGCTAGCTCGACAGCGCGCCAAGCGGCGTGGCCAAAAAACACTCAAGCGATCCTCGTTGCCAATCATCCCACCTTGATCGACACACCTGCCATTCTGGCCTGCATGGGAACGCTTTGTTGCGTGGTCACGCCATGGTTCGGAAAGAACCCGCTGCTCCTGCCGCTGCTGCATTTGTGCGGTCATATCGTTCAAAAAGGTGATTCCCTCGCAGCCCGTCTACGCGTCGTGGAGCTGGCGCGGCAGCGCCTCAGCGAAGGCCATTCGCTGCTGATCTTTCCGGAGGGCACCCGCTCACCACCGGGGCAGCTGGGTCACTTTCAACGTGGCTGTTTCGAGCTGGCGTTGCGAGCGCGGGTGCCGATTTACCCCGTCGCGATCAGCGTTCACCCGCACGTCCTCACCGGCAAAACGCCCTGGCACGACCTACCGCCCTGCACCGCAACCTACCGGATCGAGCCACTTGAGCCTTGGTTGCCACACGATTATCCGGTAGACCGCCGGTCCGCCCGGGTACTGGCCCAAAACGTCAGACGAGAGCTTGCCAAACACCTGGAGATTCCCGTCTAGCGAGCTAAAGAGTCCTGGAAGAATGTCGCAACTACCAAGCAAGACTGGTTCACGATGACTCGCGACGAGATCTTCGCTGAGCTTTCGTCCACCATGTGCGAAATGTTCGAGCTTAGCCGGTCGGACATCACTCTCGACGCCGATCTGCGAAATGACTTGGGGTTGGACAGCATCGACGCCGTCGACATGGCCGTGCGCTTACAGCAGCTGACCGGAAAGAAGGTTCCGTTGTCCGATCTCGTGACCATTCGTACGGTTTCGGACGTCGTCGACGTGGTGGAACGGCACCTCGCCGGCCTCGAAGCGCGTAAATCGACCGGATAGCGCTGGCCCAAGCCGGCACTTCGCTCTAGCCTGACTAGAAGGCGATGAAAGCAGCGACGCACTCCTTTCGTCCTTGCGTCGTCATCCCGACCTACAACAACCCGGGGACGATCGAACGCGTCGTGCGGGAGGCGCTACGGCACGTCAACGACGTGATCGTCGTCAACGACGGCAGCGGGCCGGAGGGGACTTCGGCAGTACGAGCGCTCGAGGCGCTCCCTGGGGTTCAGGTTCTGCACCGCGCGACGAACGGCGGCAAGGGGCGAGCCGTCAAAGACGGTCTGGCACGAGCCGCGAGCTGCGGCTTCACGCACGCCTTGCAGATCGACGCCGATGGGCAACACGCGCTCGACGATATGCCTCGTTTCTTGCAGACCGCGCGCGAGGCTCCCCACGCGCTCGTGCTCGGCACTCCTCGATTCGACGACAGCGTACCCAAGTCGCGCTTGTTCGGCCGAAAGATCACGATCTTTTGGAGCGCTATAGAAACCGGCGGGCGAGTCATATCCGACCCCATGTGCGGCTTTCGGGTGTATCCCGTGGCGGCCGCATTGGAGGCAATGGCGCGCGGCAACTACATGGATTTCGATCCCGAGATCGCCGTCAAAATGGTGTGGCAGGGCGCGCCCGTCATCAATCTGGAAACCCCGGTACGTTACCTTGCTGCGGAAGAAGGCGGCATCTCGAGCTTCAGGCTCGTCAAAGACAACGTGCGTATCTCGTGGATGCACACGCGGCTCGTGTTTGGCGCGTTGTGGCGACTACTAGCGTGGCCTTGGCGCGCATGGGTGCGCTCGAAAAGCAGCGCCCGACCCTGGCATCGCATTCCCGAAGCGGGCAATGCCTGGGGCATTCGCTTGCTCGCGACGCTGTGCCGCTGGCTCGGGCGCGCTCCAGCGCGCGCTCTCTTGGTCTTCATCGTTGGCTATTACGCGCTGGTGCGCCCTTCGGCGAGGCGTGCTTCTCGGCTTTATTTGCAGCGCATGGGTGTGTCGTCGAACCTATGGGCTGTTTATTTGCACCTGCTGCGCTTCGCTCAGTGCGCGCTCGATCGCTTCTTTTTCCTTACGGGCGATTTCGATCGCT
>CBFGRJ010000518.1:0-4586 GCA_965651135.1 uncultured Myxococcales bacterium | reverse complement strand
TCTCCAGAGAGAAACCGTCGCCCGGCAACCAGTTCCCAGAGCATGATACCGAACGCGTAGAGGTCAGCGGGCACTGCTCCGGGATTGTTGTTCGCGACCTCCGGCGCCACGTATCCGGGTTTCGCGAACACGATGCCCGACACGGTGTGGCAGCGTCTGTTCTCGCCCCGTGCGGTGCCGAAGTCGATCAGCTTGGTTTCGCCGCCATAGCTCACCATCACGTTTTGCGGGCTCAGGTCTCGGTGAACGATCGCAAGCGGGCGCCCAACCGCGTCGGTGCGCTCATGGACGTGCGCCAGCGCGTCCCCCATCGAGATCGCCAGCGCAACGGCTTCCGGCCATGCCAGGCGCATGCCCAGCTGGGTGGCGCGTGCCCGAACCTCGCCGAGATTCCGCCCCTCGACATACTCCACCACGACGTATGGCGCGCCGTCCTCGCCACGGGCCGCCTCGAGAATTTGCGCAACGCCGGGATGGGTCAGCTGCGCTTGGATGCGCGCCTCGTCGAGGAATCTGGCCAGGAAGGACTCGTCGTCCTTGTGCTCCTGGCGGATGATCTTCACCACACTCGGACGTTCCGCCCCCTCGATGCCACCGCTGGTAGCGAGAAAGACTTCGCCCATTCCTCCACGAGCCAGTTGACGCAACAGGGTGAGCCGCCCGAACTGCCTGGGTAGCTCCGGCTTCGGAGGCAACGACACGGTTGCGCGCACTGGCATTTTTTCCAAAGATTCCATGGAGTTATGCTCATTGATCGCGGCGGACATGAGCCCATGGTGCCAATGTAGGATAAAGTGGCCAAGTAACGGACCAATGATTCCGGGAATGCCCACGAAGCATCGCGGGTTCACGGCGGTTGTATAGCGACCGGAGCCGACTACACTGCGCCGGGTCAGAGGGTTTCCATTGCCCCAATTTGTGAACAAGGCAGCTGCACCCAGTGCGAACGAGCGCAGGGGGCGCCAATGAAGAGCACGCGCCCATGGCGGCTTCGCCTCGTGTTGGTGCTGGTTGCCTGCGCGTTGAGTGTGGCGTTGCCGTCGACCAGTTTGGCCGCCAGCGCTCCCATGTGTAACGAGCTCGCCCAATCCATCGAGGCCCCGCCTACGATCTGGCCGCACCGAGGCGGTAGCATCAGCGCGGTCCCAGCATGCCCAGACCTCGAGCTGGGCATCGATAAGGGCGCGCCCCAGCGCATCGATAACTCATTTTGGCTGTCGCCGCGCGAAGCGCCGCTCGCCATGGGCACCGTCGTGTACGGCTTCCGATCGGGACGCCTGCTTCTGTCCTGGGAGTCGGGGAGCGACGGCCGCCCTGGGTACCGCCCGGGCGTGTATCGCCCCCCTCGCGCGTAACGCCACCCACGAGCGAAGTCAGCAATCAGAGGCCAAAGGTCTGCGCCAGAGCCGCCAGAGCTCGAGCCTAGGTGAACCAGCGCTCGCACGAGGCGAGGTCTGTCTCGTTTCGCACGCTGTCGAATGTCAATTCACGAGTTTCGAGTGCGTCTCGAACGTTTTTCAAATAGCAGTCTCAACGGAGAAAGAATCATGAACAAAGGAACCGCTATCGTCGGTTTTTTCATGTGCTTTCTGGCCGGCATGTTCCTGATGTGGGGCATCGACCGTAGCCGGGGAGTCGAAATCAAGGGCGAATCGGTGGCGGCTGGGTCGGTGGATCACAGCGCTTCACCCATTCCGGTCACTGCCGATGATCCAGTCTGGGGCAACCCAGCAGCGCCCGTAACCATCGTCGAAATCAGCGACTTCGAGTGCCCTTTCTGCAGCCGCGTCAATCCGACGATCAAGCAGATCAAGGAGACCTACAAGGACGACGTGCGCGTGGTGTGGAAGCACAACCCGCTGCCGTTCCACAAGAATGCACGCCCCGTGCATGAAGCCGCCGCAACCGTGCACGCTCTGGCCGGGAGCGACGCATTCTGGAAATTCCACGATCTGGCCTTCGCCAATCAGAAGGCACTCACGGAAGAGAATATCCAGAAGTGGGCCAAGGAATCCGGCGTCGACATGGCCAAGTTCAACGAGGCCTTCAAGGCGAAGAAGTATGCCAAAAAGGTCGACGAAGACATGGAGCTAGCGCGGAAAATCGGTGCGAGTGGCACTCCTGCGTTCCGCATCAACGGCGTGACCGTGAGCGGTGCCCAACCGTTCGACAAGTTCAAGGAGGTCATCGATTCCGAGCTCGCTGAGGCGAAGAAGCTGGTGGCTTCGGGCACGGCACCCGAACAGGTATACGTCGCACGCACCAAAGCCAATGCCAGCGCGGCCCCGGCGGACAAGCCCGAACGCCCCGAGCGCAAAGAAGATACCGAAGTATGGGCCGTTCCGGTCTACGACGACGATCCCCAGAAGGGTCCCAAAGACGCTTTGGTCACGATCGTAGAGTGGTCGGAGTTCCAGTGCCCGTTCTGCAAGCGCGTCGGCGCCACGATTCAACAGATCCTCGACACGTACAAGGACGATGTCCGCATCGTCTGGAAGGACAATCCGCTGCCCTTCCATCCCCGCGCCGTGCCCGCCGCGAACTTGGCGCTGTTTGCGTACAAGACCAAAGGCAACAAGGCGTTCTGGGAAGTTCACGATCTGCTCTTCGAATCGCAGCCCAAGCTCGAGGACGAGGACTTGCAGGCGATCGCAGGGAAGGCCGGCTTGCCCTGGGCTCAGGTCAAAGCCGCCATCGATGGAAACAAGTACAAGGACAAGATCAGCCAAAGCCAAGATCTGGCCACCGAGCTGCAGGCTCGTGGCACACCGCACTTCTTCATCAATGGTCGCCGCCTGAGTGGCGCCCAGCCGTTCGAGAAGTTCAAGGCGCTGATCGACGACAGGCTAGCGGAGGCCAAAGCCATGGTCGCCAAGGGCATCCCCAAGGCCAAGGTCTACGAAGAGATCGTCAAGAACGGAAAGGCACCACCTCCTCCCGAGCAGAAAGAGGTGGGCGCTCCCCCGAAGGATGCTCCGTTCAAGGGAGGCAAAAATGCCAAGGTGGTGATCCAGGAGTTCTCGGATTTCGAGTGCCCCTTCTGCAGCCGCGTGAATCCGACGATCGCCCAGATCAAGGAGGAGTACGGCAACAAGGTGAAGATCGTATGGCGCAACCTGCCCTTGCCCTTCCACAAGAAGGCCGATTTGGCAGCCGAAGCAGCCTACGAGGCCTACAAGCAAAAGGGTGACGAGGCGTTCTGGAAGTTCCATGACTTGCTGTTCGAAAATCAGAAGTCAGAAGACGGCCTGACCCGACCCGGCCTCGAGAAGCATGCAGAACAGCTGGGTCTCGATATGGAGAAGTTCAAGGCGGCTCTCGATCAGCGCACGCACAAAGCGCGCATCGAGGCGGACAAAGAAGCCGCCAACAAGGCGGGCATCAGTGGAACTCCCGCGTTCGTCATCAACGGCTACTACCTGAGCGGAGCTCAACCGTTCCCGTCGTTCAAGAAATTGATCGATCGTGCACTGAAGGAAGCCGGTTGATGGTGGGCGGGCGGTGGCGAGGGTGGCTCGCTCGGATCACCCTCGCTCTGCTCGCGACTCAGTGTGCACCCCGGCGCCCCGTCGATAGCGCGGCGCCGGCAGGCACTGCAGAAAGCTCGTCTCCAATGGACGAGCAGGCGATCGCCGTGGGCCAATTGGCTCGCGGCGAATTGCCATCTCAGGTGCCCATTGAAGCGGACGACATCCAGTGGGGCGCCGCTCAGGCGCCAGTAACCCTGGTGGTGTTCGTCGACTTTCAATGCCCGTTTTGTGCTCGCGCGCACAAAAGCGTCCAGGAGCTCAAAGCGCGCTACGGACCCGATCGGCTGCGCGTGGTGTTCAAGCATCTGCCGCTCGATTTTCACCGAGATGCATTCCCCACGGCGGTCGCGCTTCAAGCAGTTCGCGAGCTCGGTGGACAAGATGCTGCAGTCGCGCTGGTCGACGAGCTGCTCGACAACCAGGCCGATCTCTCGGAGCAGCGCGTGATCGCAGCGGCCGAAGCCTTGGGTGTGCAGCGCGCACGCCTGACTCCGCGCCTTTCCGACCAGCGGCTGTACAGGGCGGTGGAGAACGACATGGCTCTAGCCCGGCGTCATGGCATCGACGGGACGCCGTCTTTCTTGATCAATGGCTACAAATTGGTCGGCGCCCTCCCGCTCGAAGAGTTCGTCAAGACCATCGATCGAGAGCTCGCCGCGGTAGCCGAGCTCACATCAGCGGGCACGTCACCCGCAGAAGTCTACGCGCTTCGAGTGCTGGAAAACTCGAAAGCAGAGACTTCGGACGGGCAAGACACGACCATTTATCGCGTACCCATCGATGGTTCGCCGACACTTGGCCCGGACGATGCGCTGGTCACCATCGTCGAGTTTTCGGAATTTCAGTGTCCCTTTTGCAAGCGCGTGCGCAGCACGTTGCAACAGCTGCGCGATCGCTTCCCGCATGACGTACGTTTGGTTTTCAAGCACCGGCCGCTCGATTTTCACGAGCACGCCCTGCCGGCGGCGCGCCTTGCAGCCGAGATACAGCGAACCAGCGGAAACGATGCGTTCTGGAAGGCCGCTGACGCCCTCTTCGAGGGTGAGCTCCACGCCG